>DASYLC010000152.1:0-16341 GCA_036009775.1 Chitinophagaceae bacterium | reverse complement strand
AATTGTATACAGGACAATCGGTTACTTTAAAATTAGAATAGCTGACATAGCAGGAGTATTCTCCCTGGTAGGTAAAGAGCCCGAACGATTTATAGTCTGCCCCGTATTTCCTGGCAAGATGAGATCCCATCGATTTCCCGTAATAGATATTCATGTCATTATTGGGATGATCACCCCGGCTGATATGTACATCATGCGCCCACAATAATACCCTGGCCCCGGGTTTATATACATTGATGATCCAGGATACATTCTCGGCCATTGCAATATCCCTGTACAATGATGTATGACCTTTGTAAGTGTTTTCAGCAAATTGTTTGATCAGTGTGGCGTATTGAATACCCCAGTTAATGGCCAGGCTTTCTGCCGGGTTTTTGATGGTGAGCAGCCAGTTATTACAGGTAGTAGTGACCATATCCAGCACTTGCTTTGCATTATTGAACCAGGCGAGTTTTACCGAATCGCTTACGCTGTAACTGTTATGCCCGTTCTTCCGCAGGTCATCAAGCAGTGCTTTTACCTGCTGATTTAATTCAGGAGATCGTTCTTTCAAAAATGAATAGAGGCTATCAATAGCGATCGAATGATTCTGAATATCAAATCCTGTAAAGATGACTTTATCGGTTGGGTGCGCATCATTGTAATGCCGCATCCAGTCGATCATATCATGTACTTCTTTGGTTTGCCATACGCCCAGCATGCCGCCCATGGCTGCCCTGGCGGTGCCGGGACCTCCCATCACATATTGATTCGCTCTTGCCACTACAAGCGGATGGTCTTCAATAGCGAATACCCGTACACCCATATTATTGACAGCGTATTCAAGAACGCGGTGCTTTAACCGGAAGAATTCGCTGGTGCCATGAGTTGATTCTCCCAATGCAATGATCCGGGCATCACCCACCAGTGATTTGAAGAAAGAAAGATCCTCCTCGTAAGGCGTTGTTCCGAATTGCGCCGCATCCACGGTTTTAATCGAGGTCGTATTGTCGTTAAGCCATTGTATTTGTTTTGTGCTGAATGGCGGGGCGATCTCCAGTTGCTCTTTCTTCTTGCCATTGACTAACAGCGAAAAATCATCAAACCATGCGATGCCGGTGCCCTCATGCCGGATGCCGGCATTTATCGAAATTGTATTGACAGGGAGTTTTGCTGTAATAGATAGTTTTATCCATTCTGTTGAATTGGTCACCGGCCTGGCCCTGATGACCGTTTCGGCTGTATCTCCTTTTGCCATATAACTTAAAAAAAAACTGGCAGTGCCTTTCAGCTCATAGGTCCTGATCCATCCTTCAAGGACCACGGTTTTATTTTTCAACTCATACTCTTCAAAGTAAGACCCCATTACCTGTTCGCCGGTATTGGAAGAGGCTTCCATTTTAAGGCTGTAATTGCCGTTCTTTTTTACCGTACTATCCATCACAGCTGTGGTGGAAGCATAGGTTGCCAGATCCCAGCCCCAGGGCCTGGATATTCCTTCAATACTGGTTTTTTCGAAATCGAGGTTCAGGATCTGCTGCGCTGTTAAACGGGTGTTGATAATGCAGCATAGAAAAATGAATAGGGTAAGGGATCTTCCGCAGTGGTTAATATTTCTAATCATAATACCATAAACGGTGCTGTTATTTTATTATTATTGGATTACTCCAGATAACCTGTCTGTTTTAAATATACCACTTTAATAAACCAGTTATAGCAACTTAAATATCCCCGCCGCGAGTAATGCTCCCGCAATTGGTCCGAGTACCGGCACCCAGCTATAACTCCAGTCGCTATCTCTTTTTCCTTTTATCGGTAAAATAAAATGTGCGATCCTTGGTCCGAGGTCCCTTGCCGGGTTAATGGCATAGCCGGTGGGTCCGCCTAACGAAAGCCCGATGCCAAGGACCAATAACGCAACTGGCAGCGCATCTAGTGTACCCATTGAAGAAGATGCCGGTGACATCGCCAAAGCGCCGAAGACAAGTATGAATGTACCGATGACTTCCGTGAGAAAATTATGCAACGGATTCCGGATAGCGGGTCCTGTACAGAATACGGCCAGCTTCAGTTCCTTGTCCGTGGTTTCATCAAAATGCTGTTTGTAAGCGATCCATACGATGAAAGAGCCAAGAATAGCGGCGCTGAATTGTGCCAGCAGGTAAGGAGCAATATGTTCAGCAGGGAAATCGGCAAATACGGTCATGGCAATGGTAACGGCCGGGTTCAGGTGACCGCTGCCGCCAAACCGGGTAGATGCATAAACGCCCAGGAATACGGCCATCGCCCAACCGAAAGTAATGACGATCCAGCCGCTGTTCTGGCCTTTGGTCTTTGTCAGTACAACATTGGCCACTACACCAGCTCCCATGATGATCAGTAAGGCGGTGCCGATAAATTCTCCAATAAAAAGATGCCAGAAAGAAAATTCGGGTGTCAGTAGTTCCATGTTGATTCAATTAATGTGGTAAATAATTTTCAGCAAGTGTATTAAAGTTATTGATTTGTTCGTTGATCCAGTCTCCTCCCATATTCATTTCTTCTTCCATTAATTTTGCCACAAGCGGTGCTGCCTGCATGGCTTCCCGTGCATCCAGCAATAATTGTCTTGTTCGTCTTGATAAAAAATCTTCCACCGTCATGCAGAGTTCTTCCCGCACTGATCGCTTAACCAGTCCGGCAATCACTGTTTCGCTCAACCCAACAATGGAAGCGGGTACTGGCGATTCATCTGCTCTGGTAAGCCGGAGCTCTTTTGTTGTACAGGCCTTTGCTTCCAGGTCAAAATTGGTGACCGCAATATCCACCACATCTTCTGCCATCTTCCGGTAAGTGGTCCATTTACCACCGGTGATCGTAATCATCCCCGAGTCGCCGATCGAAATAAAATGATCTCTCGATAAGGCAGATGTCCGTTTTGTTTTTCCTTTGAGCAGGGGCCGCAAACCGGCGAACATACTTCTCACATCACTTTGCTGCGGATCCTTGGTAAGATAACGGCCGATATGTTTTAAAATAAATTCAATTTCTCCTTCCTGCGGTATGGGCTCGGCCGAAATAGTATTGACCGGTGTATCTGTTGTACCCAGTACGATCTTATCATGCCAGGGCACAGCAAACAATACCCTTCCATCATCTGTTTTCGGGATCATGATGGCGGTAGTACCAGGTAAGAATTCCTTATCCACTACCAAATGAATCCCCTGGCTGGGGCTGATAATATTTTTATGCCGGGGATCATCCATTTTCATCAGCAGGTCGGTAAAAACACCCGTTGCGTTAATGATAACCCTGCTTCTTACTTCGTATTCTTTTCCGGTGATTGCATCTTTTACCCAAACGCCACAAACCTTTTTATTTATCTTCAATAAACCGTTCACAGGGAAATAATTCAGCAGGGCGGCTCCATGCTGTGCTGCTGTTTGGGCGATACCAATCGCCAGTCTTGCATCATCGAATTGCCCGTCGTGGTAAAGTACTCCGCCTTTCAGGTCCGTAGGATCCAGGGTAGGGGCCAGTTGCAGGGTTTCATCACGGGATAAAAAACGGGAAGGACCCAGTCCCAGTTTACCGGCCATTTTATCATATATCTTCAGACCGATGCCATAGAAAGGTTTTTCCCACCATTTGTAATTCGGGACCACGAATTGCTGATTATGCACCAGGCCCGGAGCATTCTTCAGTAAGAGCCCTCTTTCCTTCAGGGCTTCCATCACTAATTTGATATTCCCCTGCTGAAGATAGCGAACCCCACCATGGACGAGTTTGGTACTTCTCGATGATGTGCCTTTGGCAAGATCATGCTGTTCGAATAAAATTGCTTTAAAACCTCTTGCCGCCGCATCAAGTGCCGTACCTAATCCTGTTGCTCCACCACCGATGATACAGATATCCCACTCAGGCGTGGAATCGAGTTGTTGTATCATTTCGTTGCGGTTCATATAAGGAAGGTCAGATTGGTCAAATGGGTCATATAAGTCGGCTAAAAAGACAATATGATCTGTATGACTTGTATGACCAATATGACTTAATTCTCTTTCCCCCACGCAACAGAAGCATTCACCGCTCTTTGCCATCCTTTTATCATTTCGCTTCTGTTAGCTTCTTCCATTGACGGCGAAAAAGCTTTATTCACCTGCCATTGATCCTGAATCTCACCGACATTTTTCCAATATCCCACGGCAAGGCCAGCCAGGTAAGCGGCACCTAACGCAGTTGTTTCAGTGACGGTAGGACGAACCACGCTGCAGTTCAGCAGGTCGCTCTGGAATTGCATCAGCTGATCATTGACCGTAGCACCACCATCCACTCTCAGTTCTTTTATTTGTATACCCGCATCCGCTTCCATGGCTTTTAATACATCATAGACCTGGTAAGCAATGCTGTCCAGTGCGGCCCGGGCAATATGTGCATTGCTGCTTCCTCTTGTCAGCCCGAAGATCGTTCCTCTTGCATAGGGGTTCCAGTGAGGAGCGCCAAGTCCTGCGAATGCCGGAACAAAATATACACCTGCCGTATCTTTTACCTGTGCTGCCAGTGTTTCCACTTCGGCTGAGGTACGAATGATCTTCAATTCATCCCTTAGCCATTGCACCACGGCACCGGCAATAAATACACTTCCTTCCAGGGCATATACTGTATTGCCATCAAGCTGCCAGGCGATCGTAGTCAATAAATTATTTTTTGATGCAATGGCTTTCTCTCCTGTATTCATCAGCATAAAACAGCCGGTGCCATAAGTATTCTTTACCATGCCGGGTTGTGTGCAGAGTTGTCCGAACAAAGCGGCCTGCTGATCGCCTGCGATACCGGCGATCGGGATCCTTGAATCCGGGATGATATTGCCCGTTACACCATAGATCTTACTGCTGGGTTTTACTTCGGGTAAAAGCGAAGGCGGTATATCAAAGAGTTTGAGCAGTTCCGGATCCCATTGCAATGAATGAATATTGTAAAGCATGGTCCTCGATGCATTCGACACATCGGTCACATGAACATCACCCCCGGTGAGTTTCCAGGTCAGCCAGCTATCAACGGTACCAAAAGCCAGTTCTCCGTTCTCCGCTTTTTTCCTGGCGCCATCGACATTATCCAGTATCCATTTCAGTTTGGTGGCAGAGAAATAGGCATCGATGATCAGGCCTGTTTTTTGTTGAATAGATGATGCGTGACCCGCTGCTTTTAGTTCATCGCAATAGGCCGCCGTTCTCCTATCCTGCCACACGATCGCATTGTAAATGGGTTGACTTGTCTTACGGTCCCATACAACCGTTGTTTCCCGCTGATTGGTGATACCGATACCGGCGATCTGTCTCATGGTAACATGTGCTTTGGCAATGGCTTCTGCCATGGTGCCGTACTGGCTTCCCCATATCTCGTTGGCATCATGTTCTACCCAGCCCGGTTGTGGAAAGATCTGTTTGAATTCTTTTTGTGCAACGCTGATGATATTGCCCTGTTTATCGAAAAGCATACTGCGGCTGCTGGTAGTGCCCTGGTCAAGGGCCAGAATATAGTGTGAGGACATGCGATCGTTTTTAGTAAAAGGAAGTTAGTGAAAAAGATCGAGTGATCTTTCGGAACAGTTTTTTATCCCGTAGGGCAATGTCATTAAGTTAAGGAAGCGGCTAAAGCCGTTTAGAGATTCTCTGCCTTTTATAACTCACGGTTTAAACCGTGGGCTATAAAAGACAGACAACAACCGATCGATGATGTTAACTTTCCATCGGAATGTCTTGTGCATTGCAATGAGCACAATGTGTCCGCCGGGACACCATCCAACTCTCTACCGGCCATCTACCCATAAGTTGTTGCTGAGAAATGACAAGGCGTACAAGAGTACGATGCTTCGCTTCATTCAGCACAGAGGATGCCATAGCACTACAGCCCGGCTAATAATTTTTTAAAACGCCACCCTGAAACTGCCAAACACACCGAAACTTTTATCACCTACTTTTTTCAGTGTAGCAGGAAGCACTCGCCATACAAAATCGATGCGGAACAGGTGAAAGATATTATCAATACCGGTGCCCAGTTCAAGATAGGTATTGCCATCGAGTGTCTGGAAATTATGGCCCTCTTTGAAATTAAGCGCTTTGTTCACCGGCGACAGACCACCCCATAATGCTTTGGCCGTCCAGAACTGGCGGAACCGCAACTTGGGGAACCAGCGGAAAATCCCATTCCCGATATTGTGTTCAAAATTGACACCGGCATACTGGTCATGAATGAATTCCCAGCGGTTCATCATATTGAAAGCATATTTATTGTAATAATGTAATTCATTGCCCGGGGCGATATCCAGTAATATATAAGGCAGCTTGCCAAATGTTTTCCCCGCATAGATTAGCCAGGAGATATTTCCCAATGGTGGTATCTTGAAATTATCAGAAACACTGGCATTGACCTTTGTATAGCTGTAACTGCTTTTCAATACACCGGCAAATCCATGACTGATATTGATCTCCCCGATAGGATAGGAGCTTCCTAAACTGGTCCGGTAAAAATGTGTTTCGAGGAATCGTTCGAGGTAAGCAAAACGGAGCCGGAGCGACACTTCAAAATTGGAAAAAGGTTTTGTATTTGCCGCGAGCTTGAATGAATCGGCCGGTAATAAATTCTGCAGGGGGATCGAGGTCTTGTGTGTGACGGTGAGCAGGTTCGACATCCAGGGAAGGGTCTCGTTGAAAAATTCAAAACGTTTCTCATCTACTTTGAGATATTTTACCGGTACATTTTTTTTACGGATTGCCAGTGCAAAAATATTGTCCGAAGAAACCTCACCATAATAGTTCTGCCCGAAATCAAGGTCATGGGTGTACGAGACATAGAGATAGGTTCGCGGGCTTTTGTTCGGCAGGAAAAATATCTCACCCATTCCTTTCAGTTTCTCGTCACCAAAACCATAAGCGAGATAAGTATGGAACTTGAATTTTTTATTGAAGTGTTTATTGGTAGCGATATCAAAACGTACGCGGAATCCTTCCCAGCCATTCGATGTGACCCAGTTGAACCAGGGCCCGATCTGGTAATTGCCGATATCCTTGTAACCGGTCCCGATAAAAGCCATGGTACGGGTGAAACGCTGAAAGACCGGTGCATTGGTGAGGGTATCGATCATTTTAATAATGCCATTCTCTGTTTTGGTCAACGGCTCGTGTCTTGCCATTGCCCAGAATTCCTTTTCTTTTTCACTTGCTTTTGGAAGTGTGCTGATCTCTTCGAGTATTTTATTTTTAGCCAGTTCATTGATCACTGAACTATCATTCACCAGTATATTCCTGTACGTGGTTGTTTTGCGGGCAATGAATCCAGGTCTGTCTTTTCCCACCGGGGAGAGGTCAGCAACGAATTTATCTTTGGAAAGGAACCAGGTGGAGTCGTTCAGCAATTTATATTCCTGTATCAGGCTGAGGTTTTCGAGAAAATTCACATTGGCTTCTTTTCCCAGTCGCAGGTTCATCCGCTGGATAGCGAATGTGCCCACATGCACCCAGCAATCGCCTTCGAATGTGTCACCACCCTGGCGGCGCGGGCTGAATACCAGGTGAAAGTAGCGTTGGTTACTGATCAGCTGTGTATCCACGACCCGGTAATTATAATAGTAATCACCGTTATCGCTGGCAGGACTGACAAATTCTTTATCAAAAACAGGGATAAAATTATTATAGACATTCACCACCTGGTCCATACCGCCCAATAGTTTCAGGACACTCTCATTTCTAACACCGTTGGTATTGGCTGCTTTGATGATCTCCCTTCGCCGTTTGGGTGATTTTTGATAATAATAATCGGATAAAGCTTCGGTAAGATAGGTGGGGAGATAGCGAACTCCTTCCGACGTATCAATATTCTGGTTGATCAGGTCACTGATCGGTTTCAATGGTTTGAATTTGCCGAATTTTTGAAAATTGATATTCTTGAGGTCAAGTTCCAGCTTATTATAAAGTTCATACGAGAAGTTGTTGAAACGATAGCGGTCGTTCTCCGGTTTATGTTCAACGATCTTTCGCCAGACGAGCAAACCCTTGTTCACTTTTACTTTTACCTGGGCACCGTCATTGAATGTGCCTCTTTCCATATTGATCACGAGACTGATCGTTTCTTTTGTCTTATCGATGATGTGCCGGAATGGTTGGTAGCCCACACAAGTGATCTCCAGTGTATCGGAGGGCCATTGATCAAGGTAAAATAAAAAATGTCCTGAGGAGTCCGACAATTTACCAACCGTACTGTTTTTAAAACTGACAGAGGCAAAGGGCACTCTTTCTTCGCTGTGCGAGTCCTGGACAATACCCTGGATGGACCGGGTTTGACCCTTCGCGGCCGGGATAAAAGCGATAAATACCAGTAAAAGGAGCAGCGGGTATGGTTTCAAGGGGAACATCTGCCCTAAAATTACAGCCGGGATCCGGGATTTGGAGCGTTAAATTAGGGTTAAGGCAGTTGGGGCTGAAAAATAATTTGGATAAGTGTATTCCTTCTATTTACTTTGTATTTCAAAGTACTTTTTATGACCTCGCATAACCAACCAACCGATTCCCTCCAGGACATTAAAGACATCCGCCGGATCATGGAAAGGTCCAGCCGTTTTATTTCCTTAAGCGGATTAAGCGGCATTGCTGCCGGGGCATGTGCTTTGGTGGGAACTTTTATTGCCTTTGGCATGCTTGATAATTATTATGGACCGTATAACAGTAGTGGTTTTTTTTCCGGGGATGCGTTCAGCAAGCTGAAGATAAAATTATTGGTTGTTGCCATTGCGACCTTTGCACTGGCCTTTAGTTCTTCTTTTTATCTTACCTGGCGAAAAGCAAAAAAGATGGGGCAGCCGATCTGGGATCTTACTTCCCGTCGCCTGGCCTGGAATATGATCATACCCCTGGTGAGCGGTGGACTCTTTATCCTGGGTATGCTCCGGTATAACGCCTGGCTCTTTGTTTCACCCGCCTGTCTTATCTTTTATGGCCTGGCCCTGGTCAATGCAAGTAAGTATACGTTTACAGATATCCGTTATCTCGGCTATTGCGAAATAATTTTAGGGTTGGTCAATATGCTGATGCCGGGATACGGGCTCTGGTTCTGGGCTGTAGGTTTTGGTGTTTTGCATATTGTTTATGGTATCATTATGTGGTGGAAGTATGAAAGAACGGGAGAGAATGATAAATAGGTCAACGCAGTAATAATGAAGAATCCGATAACAGGTTTAAATAAAGTGTTCGAAAGCCGCATCCGCCTCGGCGTCATGAGCATCCTCGCGGTCAATGAGGAAGTGAACTTCAATGACCTCAAGCAGATGCTGGAAGTAACGGATGGCAACCTGGCCACGCACCTGGTGAACCTGGAAGAGAACGGTTTTATCAAAGTGCACAAAGGTTTTGTAGGAAAGAAGACGAACACAACTTATGCCGTTACCAAATCAGGAGAGAAGGCGTTCACCGATCATATCGCGGCACTGGAATTAATGATCAAAGGGATAAAATAATTTTTTTTGCATTTTCACTTTGAAATACAAAGTACTTTTTATGAATACACATATAAAAACCATTCGCAGCCTGCTAAAATTCTTTATCGTGGCGCTTGCACTGAGCGGCCTCACCGCCATACCTGCCGAACAGGAACTGGACTTTCTCTGCCGTGTATTTCCCACCGGGACCCGGATCGGTGATTGGCTGGATACCGTCTACAGGGGTTTTCATGATACCAATACCCGTTATCCGTTCCTGGCCTATGGGTACGACTGGCTTGCCTTTGCTCATGTTGTTCTCGCCATTCTTTTTTACGGCCCGTTGAAAGACCCCGTAAAGAACAAATGGGTGATAGAATTCGGGATCATCGCCTGTTTGCTGATCATCCCCTGGGCAATGATAACCGGCCATTTCAGGCATATTCCTTTTTGGTGGCGGTTGATAGATTGCTCTTTTGGCGTCGTCGGTCTTCTTTTATTAAGTGTATGTCTCAAAAAAATAAACAGGTTAGAAGAAGAACAAAAACATGAATTATCACTCAACACAATCGATTAAAAATAATACAATGGAAACGTTTGAAAGTATCAAATCAAAAGCATTATCGGACAAGAGTAAACTGTTCCTTAAAAGCGTCATCATTTTTGTAATGGCCTTAGCCCTCTGGTTACCGACCTATTTGATTCTCGATGTGGTAAAGGAAAGGGCGATCCGGCAGAAAGAAGCGATAACAGATATCAGTAGTAAATGGGCCGATAAACAGGTCGTGGTCGGGCCGGTCCTTGTCATACCTTATACTGATCCGATAGATAAACAGCAGCCAGGCTATAAGCGAAAGGCTTATTTCATGCCCGATAAGCTGGATATACAGGCCAGGGTTCTTCCTGAAAAAAGACATCGTGGTATCTATGAAGTAGCGGTCTATCGCAGTGAGATCAGTTTATCGGGGATATTTGATTCACTCAAATGGCAGCAACTGGGTATCCCGGCTGATAATATTCTCTGGAATGAGGCGACACTGATCTTTAAAGTAGTGGACAATATCAGGGGTATCAACGAGGATCTCTACGTTAAATGGGATGGATCTGATCTTGTTACTAGTCCGCAATCACCGGGACCCAATATGTGGAAGGATGCTTTCGGAACCGCTGTCCCTGTCACCGCTGGCAATGCTGCTACCAGCCATTCATTCAACCTGAAATTTAACCTTAATGGCTCGGAACAGCTGCTTTTCTCAGCGCTGGCAAGAGAAAATAAAATAACAATGCGGTCTGATTGGTCCAACCCCAGTTTTACAGGAGTGAAGCTTCCCGATACCAGGGACGTGAATGACAGCGGGTTTGTGGCGAACTGGAAATTCATGAACCGGACCATTCCGCTTGTATGGAAGGAACAGGTGTATGACCTTGCCCCATCATTGCTTGGGGCTGACTTCCTGATAACAGTTGACAGTTATGATAAAACAGAACGGTCGGTCAAATATGCATTGCTCTGCATTATCCTTACATTCGCTGCTTTCTTCCTGATCGAAACCATTTATAAAAAACCTCTTCACCTGGTACAGTATGGTCTGGCGGGGCTTGCGCTGGTATTGTTCTATACTCTATTGCTATCGTTATCAGAATACGTGGGATTTAACCCTGCCTACCTCATCGCCGGTGTTGCCACCATCGGTCTTATCACCTGGTATGTAGGAGGGGTAATGAAATCATCCAAACTGGCCCTCTTCACCAGTTTTGTCCTGACGGTAGTATATGCGTACATATTCACCATTATACAGTTGCAGGATTACTCTTTACTGATGGGAAGTATCGGGCTGTTCATCGCATTGGGAATCATCATGTTCTTTTCAAGAAAACTACAATGGTAAATACGGCCTGCCTGTCATGCCTTCAGATAAACCGGACAGGCAGGTTGATGTTGGTTTAACATGGACGGGAATTTTTATTCCTGTCCTTTTAAAAACAAATAATATGAATTTCAAAACCTGGTACCGGTATTTTTTAAGCAATCAAAGCCATTTCGGGCATATTGACTGGACAGATACAAGGCCATTGACTGCCACGGAGAGAGAAATGATCAGTTCGTCTGTCCGTCAATTTCAGCGGGGAGAATATTCCGAAGGAAAGCATTTCCTGCAGTTTGCCCGGACGATGCATGATAAAAACTACGTTGAAACCATTCCGCTATTTATCAGGGAAGAACAAGATCATTCTTCGGTGCTGGGGCAGTTCATGGAGATACACCAAATCGATAAACTAAAAGAGCATTGGTTGGATGATGTGTTCAGGGGATTGAGAAAACTGGCCGGTCTTGAAGGACTTGTAACCGTGCTCCTGACGGCAGAAATGATCTCCATGGTTTATTATAAAGCATTGAACAGGGCCACTGGATCAGTCCTGCTGCAAAAGATCTGTAAACAGATATTGAAGGATGAAGCCATGCATCTCCGGTTTCAAAGCTATTCACTCCGTGTATTGTACCAACGAAAAAAAAGGATAGCTGTTCTTTTTTCAGCATTGCTTCACAGGATACTGATGGCGGGAACGATTGTCACGGTATGGTGCTGTCATAAAAAAGTAGTAAGGGCCGGTGGTTATCATTTTCTTTCATTTTCACGGGACGTATGGAAGGAATTCAGGAAATGTAAAAAGATGATACGCAATGAAAGACCCTGTATGCCCATATTTAATGATAAAAGCAGACAGGCAAAGGTCTTTGTCGACGAAAACATTTTAAATCGTCATCATGCATAGTCATATTGCCGGAACCTGGTTACTGGCCAACCTGCTGCACCCGGTTATACTTGTCTTTTATTTCAGTAACGGATTTTCGTTTCTCGTGGCAGAGGACTTGGGAGTGTTCCTGCAACTACTATTCTATTCGTGTTTGTTCTCTCTTCCTTCCCTGGCATTAGGTTTCTTGGCGGGGTACCTGATTGCTAAGATCCGGGGAGAAGCAGTACTGAAACTGGTTGCATGGATCATCACCGCTCCCTGTATCGCCCTGCTGAATTGGCTACTGATCATACTTGTTTTTTTTAGTCCGGATCTGTTCTTTTTTGAAATAATAGATGTTGTAGCCCCGGCAATGCTAGTTGCATTCATTGCAACAGTTTGCCGTTCACATTATTTCTTAGGGACAGTGAAGAGAACCGGCCAGCAGGATGATGACAGTACAAAATTTAATAACCTTTTTTAATAATTGCTATATGAAAACAGCATTTACCATTTATGTACGGGCCATAGGGATCTATTGCCTCGTCACGCTGCCTATCATTATGTTACCCATCATGTATTTCAACTCGCTTTTTTATGTCGCCATATATGGTTGGTTTGCCTGGGGGCTTTTTACGACGATCTATTTGCTCACAGATTATTTCCGGCTCAATTTTCCTTCCCGCATGCTGGTGCTGGTCATCGGCACGGTACTGTCCGTTGCTTTTGCTTACCAGGTGATGGAGATACTGCATGTAGAGGACGATGTCTGGCATTCAGAATTCATCTGGTTTCCTGCAGGGGCGGTCATTGCCGGCTGGGTCAGTTTGTTCACACTGTATGAAAAAGTGAAAGCAGATTGCCCCGGATATACTGAAATAGCAGATGACTCAACAGGCGAGGAATCAATTTTTTAAATAAAGAGACGAAAGTTAGCGATGAAAAAATTTTCCATCCGCGAAAGAGTAAAGAGTTTCAGGTATGCACTGAATGGGATCGGTCAGTTCTTCCGGGAGGAACATAATGCCCGTATCCATCTTGCCGCTACGATCCTTATGATCATCCTGGCGATCTTTTTAAAAGTATCGAAGGGTGAGGTCATTCTGCTGACGCTGGTAACGGGTTTGGTATGGGCGGCTGAATTACTGAACACGGCTATTGAAAAGGCGATGGATCTTATTTCAGTTAAAAAGGATCCACGGATCAGGTTCATCAAAGATGTAGCGGCTGCTGCGGTGCTGGTGATGGCCATCGTGGCATTGACCACAGGTTGTATTGTATTTATCCCAAAATTGTAAAATGACAACAATTAAAATATTCAGAAGGATCAATGTGCCTCTACCGGTTACAATGCACGAATGGTTGCTTGTCTCGTCTGGTTTTGCCTGTTTGCTGGTACTGGTAAGACTTCTTGTTACAGGTTTGCCGGAGTATCTTTTCCTGCCCTTGAATTTAATGCTGGCTTTTATCCCTTACTGGATCTCGGGCTGGGTGATACAAAATGGTCTTAATAAGAAGAAACGAATAGAATTGTTTATTGCGCTCGCCGTATGGCTGCTATTTGTTCCTAATTCTTTTTATATCATCACCGATCTCTTTCATCTTACTCATGTCAGGTCCGCGCCGAAATGGTTCGACCTCCTCATGATCTTCTCCTTCGCCTGGAATGGGATCATCTGCGGCGTTATTTCACTCCGGCGTGTGGAAATAGTTATTTCTGTCATAGGGGGAAAAAAATATTCGGGTTTGCTCATCGCCGGGGTCATGTGGCTCAGCGGGCTGGGTATCTATATCGGCCGCTTCCTGCGTTACAACAGCTGGGATATCCTTACAGATCCTTTTTCCCTGGCTGGCGATATCATCAATATGATCATTCACCCTTTTCAAAATGGTTATGCCTGGGGAATGACATTGTGCTATGCTGTATTTATGACATTGCTGTATTTTACGATAAAAAAACTAGGCGAATCTTTTGCGGCAGCAAAATAAAAGGTCTCCTCATTGGGAGACCTTTTTAAAGATTGTTGCTTGAAGGAGAGCCCTGAGCTCTTAAAAATCCAGTCCCATCGCAAAATAATATTGAGGTTTGCCTTTGAACACGCCATTCATTTCCCAGGCCGCATCAAAGCGCAGGAAATACCCCAGCAATGTACTCCGGGCGCCAAAACCATAACCACCTGCAAACGGACCCACCCCGCCTGCTTTTACTTTGATGGTGAGCGGAGTAACAGTATAGCTGACACTGGGTCTTGCAATTTTATCATAAGCCCCGTTCCATGCCGTACCCAGGTCTACAAATTGAACCAATTGGAAATTCCGGAGGAAAGCATTATTGATCGGCTTATTGAAGAAGGAAGTGAATACAGGAACCCTGATCTCGCTGTTGATGACCACTGCGTTGTTACCATTGGCAACATTTTGTTTAAAGCCCCGCAAATTCACTGCCAGTGACTGGTAGGCATAGTCAACATCCGGGTCGGGGGTGTTCGCAGGATTAAAATACCGGTAGGTGCCATCACTCCGCTGGTTGTTGCCAAACATAAGCCAGTTATCTACCCCGCCGAGATAATAAATGATCTTTTGATTTCCCCAGGAAAAATCTCCTGCAGCACGGACAGCCCAGATAATGTTGCGGTAGATGGGCAGGTAATGCCTTGCATCAAATCCAAAGTTAAATGTTGTGGGATGGTCTTCACTTTTCAACGATCCGAACGATTCTTTTATGCGGGCATTAAAATCCATATATGCTTTCCAGCGCAGGCCATGCCAGATGTTTTCAGTTCGCTGGATAGCATCATCGTGAACATATTCGAGACGGACAAGTCCATACAATTGTTTAATGTCAGGCGTCAGTAATGTTTGACTGTTAACAGCGAGGAATACAAATTTGTCACTCCTGACCCCTGCACTTAAGCGAAGACTTTTTATTTTGTTGAACGGATAAGCCACCGTTCCATTATAAAGATTGCTGAATAGCTTCAGGTTTCCTCCCTGGCTTGCATACTGGGCTTTGCTCCTGTAGTAGGTCAAACCATAATCAATTCTTTTTTTCAGGTATTTGGTAGAGATAATATATTCCATGTTGTCCAGGTCGGGACTGATCCGGAAACCACCCGCAACTTTCCAGTCCTCCATCAAGTCGGATATACCCAGTCGTAACATACCGCTCAGGGGATCGTTATTACCCAATTGAATAGGTCCGCTACCACCAGCATAAGGTTGGTAACGCGTGCCGAGCACATTATTATTAAAGCCGCTTACGAGATAGTCCGTAAAGAATTTCGGCGGACGATACTCATATACTTTTGCGTTCTTCAAAACAGCCTCCTTCCCGGTGGCTGTAGTCACTGTAGGATCTGTTGGCTTCGCAGTTTTGTTGCTGTCGGGTTTCTCATCGTCAAAACCAGTATTAAAGAAATCATTTTGTTTCTTCGTCAGTGTATCTTTTTTGGGCTGGTAACCGGATTCCCTGCGGACCTCTTTCTTTTCCTCTTCGATCACCTTTTTGATATATTCGGTAGGTCTTGCATTGATATTGCGTTTGCGGAGGTTATTCTCATCCACTTTCAGGCGATACAGTAATTTAATGTCGCCCAGTTTTACTACTTCACTTATCTGCTGGTTATCCCCGGCTGTCCTGGTCTCCAGCGTACTGCTCTGGTAATTGGTCAGCGGGAAAACATAGGAAGAGTCATTTGTAATAGAAACGAAACCAACAGAGTCGATATCGGTCTTATTCCACTCTTTCAGGAGACTATCCACATCCTTTTGCGGAGGGTTGCGCAGTACTTCATCGCCGATAAAGATCAGTGTATCCAGCCCCGCCCTTTCGGTAGTAAAGAAGCCGGCATACCGGTTATTGATGCCATTCTCATCACTGATAAAAGTGAAATGCGACTGGTTATACTGCGAAGGATACCTGGCATCTCCCCGTTTCAGATCGGTCAGCTTGGAGATCTGTTTGAAATCGGATTTATTCCAGTTGTCAACCATGAAAATATTGAAATGACTACCGGGTAATGAATCATCGCTGCTCGCAGCTTTGGCAGAGGGCCGGTTGCTGGAATACAGGATACCTGTCTTATTCGGGAAAGCCACAAAAGAAGGATCCAGGTCATCGTACACATCATTGGTCACCTGGTCAAAGGTTTGTTTGTCTATTTTATAGACATAAATATCGG
>DASYLC010000151.1:0-11934 GCA_036009775.1 Chitinophagaceae bacterium | reverse complement strand
ATTTTTTCAAGAGCAAGAGAACTACGTGAGTTCAGGAGGCAACATCCTTTGGGAATTTATATTGCTGATTTCTTTTGCTATAAATTAAAGCTAGTAATCGAAGTTGATGGTCCGATCCACAATGATATAGTCGTGAAGCTGAATGATGAAGAAAGAGAAAAAAATATTCGGGCAGATGGGTTAAAGCTAATACGATTTAGGAACGATGAAGTATTGAACGATATAGAATCTGTTATTTCTAAAATTAAAATACATTTATTATGAACTATTCTTCGAACGCGAGGTTAAAATCCCCCTTTAGGGGCCAGGGATATGAAAGCAATAGTCGACTGTAATAATTTTTATTGCTCCTGCGAACGGTTGTTCAAACCGTACCTTGAAGGAGAGCCTGTTGTTGTACTCAGCAACAATGATGGCTGTATCGTATCCCGGAGTGATGAAGCAAAAAAATTCGGGGTGGAAATGGCCGGACCTTACTTCATGGCCAAACCACTGATCGAAAAGCACGAGATCGCTGTCTTTTCTTCCAACTACAACCTCTATGGTGACCTGAGCTGGCGGGTGATGGAAACATTACGTATGATGCTGGGGAAAAAGAACGTGGAAGTGTACTCCGTGGATGAAGCATTTGTCGATCTCAGTATATTCTCACCCGGAGAACTACCGGAGATCGCATTAAAAATAAGAGAGACTGTGGAACAATGGACCGGCATCAGGGTCTCTGTCGGCGTGGGCCCCACCAAAGTACTGGCCAAATTGGCCAACCGGCTTTCCAAAAAAGATAAGCTCAGTACCAACTGTGTCGTGGTACTCGATACAGATGACAAAATAATCGACGCCCTGCAAAAAACACCGGTAGAGGATATCTGGGGTGTGGGGCGGCGTTATGCAAAAAAATTAAAAGAGGACTGGGGCATCTATGATGCGCTGCAACTGAGAAATGTAAGCGAAGAATTTGCCCGCACCTATTTCGGTGGCGTCATGGGTGCACGGCTGGTACGGGAATTAAGAGGGATCATTTCGAACGAGATGGAAGACGAACTGGTGACCAAGAAAATGATCGCTACCACGCGGATGTTTGGCAGCCCTGTCGGCGACATCGTTTCCATCAAAGAAGCGGTGGCCACCTATACATCAAGAGCAGCGGAAAAATTACGGCGGCAGCATAGTGCGGCAAAGATCATCAGTGTCTTTGTGGTAAAAAAAGGAGAGAATCACAATGTCAATTTCAGGGAAGCGACCGTAGGTGATTCGGTCACATTACCTGCTGCCACTTCCTTTACCAACGAACTGATCAAATCAGCCGTAGCGATCGTGGATACCTTATTTAAACAAGGCGAATTATATAAAAAAGCGGGGGTCATGCTCAGCGGTATTGTACCCGATATGTCCATACAGGGAAATCTTTTCTTATCTGAAACGAAGAACTGCGAACGGAAACTGATGGAAATGATCGATAATGTGAACTTCAGCCAGCGGGATGATGTATTAAAGTTTGCGGCATCCGGTACGAGCCGCAACTGGAAGATGCAACAAAATTTTATCAGCCCGAGACATACTACCCGGTGGGATGAGTTGTATGAAGTGAGATAATTGCTGATATTTGAACCATGGCTTTAAGATCACGGGCTACTCTACCGCACTTTTCTCTACCTGGTATTTCATAGAAGAGGCCGGCATCCTTTTTGACTGTGGCGATGGCTGCAGCGCGGGTCTTTTGCAGAAAAGCAGGAAAGTAAAAAATATATTCATCTCGCATGCCGACAGGGACCATTTGACCGGCCTGCTCCAGTTTTGCCAGCTAAACAACCGGGAGGATCTTCCGAAGGTCTTTTATTCCGCCGATTGCGACTCTTTCCTGCACTCCATAATTTTTCCGAAAGCTTTGATCCTCATATTCCAAAGGGAACTGGCAGGGAGTACACGATAAAAAAGAGATATGGATAACAAAAGATCTTATCGTCACTGCTATCCTTAATCATCATGTAGCGGCAAAAGAAAATTGCTTTAAGAGCCTGGGTTACCTGCTTGAAAGAACAAAAAGAAAATTGAAACAGGAGTATACCGGGCTTACCGGCAACCAGATCATGGAGTTAAGAAAGACCATTACGGAACAGGAGCTGACCTGCGAGGTGAGGGAAAAACTGGTCGGTTACTCCGGCGACACGTTCCTGGATCCGGCACATATGAAAGACGGGAGTGCGGGCGGCAATAAGCACAGCCTGCTGGAAGATGTGATCGCTATGGTTTCAGGAATAAAGATCAACCATCTTATCCTCGGGCATTTTTCATCAAGATATGATGATGAAGAGATTACCCATACGATAAAGGATCTTTGCTCAAAATATTCTCTTTCCTGCGCGGTATACGCTGTGTTACCTGGAAAGATCTGTAAAAATGTACTGGATAATAAAGTCTATGCTGCTCCGGTGGTATGACCCTTCGGCAAAGGATTTTTTTTAAATGCCCTTAATCAAACAATCCTTTTTGTTTGCGCTTAGATGGTGGCGGTATATTGGGATCGAGAAAAGTGGGCTTGATCAGGTCCAACCCGCATTCCTTATTCATTTTATCCACCAGGTACACGGTGAGTTCCGGCGAAGTAGCTTCATCATGCATATGCATAAAAAAATACAGTTCCTCCATTCCTTTATCCAGCCAGTATTTCATTCGTTGCACCCATGCATCCGTTCTTGTATAATCGGTCGGATGTAAACTATTTCCCACATAACGGATAAACGCTTTGGGTATGGTTAAGTGCATATGCGCACAATCCCGTCTGCCGGCCGTATCGGTGATCACCGCTCCCATTTTATTTTCGCGGAGAAAGTCAAACATGTCCTCCCTGTCCTTTTCCTTTGCGAACCAATCCGGGTGACGGACCTCCAGGAAGAACTGCAGATCGGTGGGTAACGACTTCAGGTAAGTAAACAATTCCTCTTTTCGTTTGGGAGAAAAACTCTCACTGACCTGCACAAAGATCGGCCCCAGGTGCTTTTCAAAGGCGGTCACACCTCTCAAAAATTCATTGGACACAAAATCCTTTCCTTTTAAACTTCCGGAATGAGTAACGCCTTTATACATCTTAGGGCAGAACATAAAATCCTTCCCGGCCGCTTTATCGGCCCATTTTTTAATTCCCAGTTCGCCATATATTTTATAATGCGTGGCATTCAGCTCGATACAATTATAATGCTGCACATAATGTTGCAGGAAATCTTTTTCCTTTGTCTTATACGGGTAGATCTTTCCCACCCATTCCGGCCGTCCCCATTTGGCGCAGCCCACATATACCTTTGCCTTCTTTGCGGGTTTCCCTTTTAATAGTTGAATATTATCTGCCGGTTCACCCGGCAATGAAAAGTCAATACTGTTCAGTTCATCTTCCGGCACTCGTCCAAATTCCATGATCGTTTGTTTTACAGTATACTAAAGTTAGCGGTAAATTTTTGTACCTTGGTTACTATACCTTTTATTATGAGATTGCTTTTTCTATTACTCCTTTCCTCCGCTACCTGCATTGCCCAGCGGCCCAATATCATCTATATCATGAGCGATGACCACGACGCAGATGCGATCAGCGCTTATAATAAAACATTCATCAAAACACCTAATCTTGACCGGATTGCCAAAGAAGGTGTACTATTCAAACGGAATTTTGTTTCCAATTCTATCTGCGGCCCGGTAAGAGCCACATTGCTCACCGGTGAGCATTCGCATAAGAACGGGATGAAGACCAACCGCACCCGTTTTGATTCATCCCGGGTCACTATGCCTAAACTGATGCAGGACGGAGGCTACCAGACCGCGATCGTGGGGAAATGGCATCTCCAGTCCTACCCCACCGGCTTTGATTACTGGAAAATTTTACCGGGGCAGGGTTTCTATGTGGATCCCCGTATCATTAACATGAAAGGTGATACGAATACTTATAAAGGCTATGCTACGGATGTGATCACCGATGAAGCGATCAAATGGCTGGATAACCGGGATAAACTGAAACCTTTTTTGCTGCATATCCATCACAAAGCCCCGCACCGTTATTTTTTGGCCCCGCTGAAATATATTGAAGAATACCATAGCAAAACATTTCCCGAACCCGCCACATTGTACATCGATACGGCAGGTCATGGTACTGCCTGGCGCCTGCAAACCATGAGCATCCTGAACGATATGAAACTTTGCAGCGATCTGAAAGTGGATCCTGTTTTCCTGAATGATATCCCTCACCTGAAAGCTGACTCAGCGGAGATCGCTTATTACAATGCCATATTCAACCGCATTCCCGAACCGGATCGGAGCAATATCAAAAGGATCTATGAAGAAAGAGGGAGACTGCTGCAACAGTTGAAACCAAAAGGAAAAGAACTCCTGAAATATAAATACCAGTGGTATATGCAGGATTATCTTGCCTGCGTAGCGAGTGTGGATGAGAATGTGGGGAGAATACTGGACTATATGGATGCAAATGGTCTTACGCAAAATACACTGGTGATCTATACCGGCGACCAGGGAATGTATCTCGGGGAGAACGGCTGGTTCGATAAACGCTGGATGTATGATGTGTCTATGCAGGCGCCTTTGCTGATGCGCTGGCCCGCGAAGATCAGGCCTGGATCGGTCAACAATAATATGTCGCAAACGATCGATTATGCTCCTACTATTTTAGATGCAGCAGGAATAAAAGTGCCCGGATTTATGCAGGGCCTGAGCCTGGTCCCATCGGTAACTGGTAAACAAAAAACCATACCGCGCCATAATCTTTACTATCATTTTTATGAATACAAGGCTGATCATACCGTATTGGAGCATTTGGGTGTCAGGGGTGAACGCTATAAACTCATTTACTTCTATACCGTCAATGAATGGGAGCTCTATGACCTGAAGACCGATCCGCAGGAACAAAAGAATTTGATCCGCTCCCCGGCACACCAGAAGATACTGCAACAGATGAAAGAAGAGTTATTAAAACTAAGGGACCAGTATGATGATCATGAACCCGCGGGAGAACTTCACTGATATTTCTTACTGAGCTGGTACAATACTTTCAGTTGTTCGGTAGTCAATCCCCTGGTAGTGTCCTGCAACCAATGTCTTTTAAAGCCGATGATCGCGGCATTGGTATCTTTTGTATCAAAGCCTACGATACGTAAGGCCTGCAGGTGATTGAAACCAACAGGAAGCGTAACAGCCGACGGATCATCAAACCAGTTACCAAATCCTTTTTCAGACAACATCTTCCAGGGAAAGCGCCAATTGGGATCATTTTTCCTGGTTGGCGCTATATCACCATGCCCTATAAAATTGGAAGAAGGTATGCTGTATGCTTTTTTCAAACGTTCCAGCAGGGTCAGCAGGCTGTTCATTTGTGGCTCTGTGAATGTTTCAAATCCATTATTATCAAGCTCGATACCGATACTCGATGAATTCAGATCGGTGGTATTACCCCATTTGCTTACACCCGCATGATGTGCCCTTAAAAGATCATTCAGCATATGATAAACGGTACCATCCTTGCAGATCACATAGTGCGCACTTACCTGCGTACGGGGTAAGGTGAATGTTTGTAAGGTTTGTTCGCAACTGTTCTGCGCCGTATGATGAATGATCACAAAATTGGGACGGCGCATCGAGAGATTGGTCGTACCTGCAAAATCAGTTGCATACGGCAGACCGGCTGAATCCTTTATGGGATACTCTTCCAGTAACTTTGCATAAGCTTTTACCTGTTCCCTGTAGCTTTTATTGGTAGTGGCGTATTTACTTTGATTGCAGCTATAAATAAGGGTAGTAAGAACAATGAGCGCAGGAAGGATAACTATTTTCATCAGCAGCGATTGAGGCTGCTAAGATATGCACTCACTGGTATTTCCTGTATAATACATAGATGACCCTCCGGAGATCAGCGTTCATCGAACCCCCTGAATTATCACCGAGGAAATGCCGTTTGAAAGCGGCAACGACTGACACAGACGATGCAATATCATAACCAATGATGCGGAGAGCCATCAGGTAATCAAAATTATCGGGGACCTGTACATTGGTTGTATCATCCCACCAGAGGCCAAAACCTTTCTGGCTAAGATCTTTCCAGGGGAAGCGGTAATTAGGATCGGCTTTTCTCGTTGGTGCAATATCACCATGACCGATAAAATTGGCATCGGGTATCTTGTACGCATTCTTCAATCTTTCTAATAGGATAAGAAGACTGTTCATTTGTTCTGTGGAGAAAGATTCGTACCCGTTATTTACCAACTCGATACCAATGCTGCTCGAATTCAGGTCTGTCGTATTGCCCCATTTACTGTCGCCTGCATGATGTGAACGAAGCAGGTCGTTTAGCATATGATGGACCACCCCATCCTTATCTATTACATAATGCGCACTGGCTTCCCTGCCGCCGGTAGTGGTGAATTCACTCAGTACTTCATTGCAATTACGGGTGGCCGTATGATGGATGATCACATAATTGGGACGTCGTAAACCCATATTGGGAGTACCCACCCATTCCGGGGAATAGTTAAGCCCGGCAGAATCGATCAACGGGTACCGGCCGATCACCCTGACTAATGAGTCGACCATGCTGACATACAAACGGTTGGCTAAAGCATACCGGCCAACGGGAACATTTACTTCCGGTAACAAGGAGCTTACGGGAGGATTACCGGCAAGTAATATATCCTTGATCGTAGTATCCGCCAGTTCATTCCGTGAGAATCCTTTCCCGGCCAGCAGCACAAAAAAGCTGCAAAGTATGAGTGTCTTTGAGGTGGTGGCCCGTAAGATCATCCGATAAATTTACGAAATTTAATTTCTTTTCCTATCCCTTGGATGGCGATTAAACGTGCGATTTGGCTTTTTATTGCCATTTCGGTGACGGGGATTATACGCAGGCGCGGCTCCCAATTCGTGGGGAACCGGTTCTTTTTCAACCTCTTTTCCTAATAATTGTTCGATAGCGGCAAATTTATTCTGTTCTTTTTCACCGATCAGTGTGAAGGCGGCCCCATCGCCATCGGCCCTTGCCGTACGACCGATCCTGTGGACATAATCCTCCCCATCACCCGGTACATCATAATTGATCACCACATCGATGGTATCAATATCGATACCGCGGCTTAATATATCCGTAGCCACCAGCACGGGAATACGACCGGCAGTAAAAGCGCTGAGTACGCTCTCCCGTTCGGATTGTTCAAGGTCGCTGTGTATCTCGGCGATATTGAACTTCCCGTGTTTTAATTCACGGGTCAGTTGTTTTACGGTTTGTTTGCGGCTGCAAAAGATCAGCGCATTCTTATAAGGAACTTCTTTTAATATTTTTTTGATCAGAGGTAATTTTTGCGGTTCGTATACCACGTAAGCTTTCTGGATGATCTTTTCCGGTGGTTTGGAAATGGCGATATTGATCTCCACCGGCTCCTGCAAAATCTTTCTCGCCAGCTGTCTTATCTTCTGTGGCATGGTTGCAGAGAACAGGAGGTTCTGTCTTTTCTCCGGCAGCGCTTTGATGATCTTATTGATATCATCCTGGAAACCCATGTCCAGCATCCTGTCGGCTTCGTCCAGAATAAGGAACTGCAATTTTTTCAGGTTCACATAACCCATGTTGAGATGGGCGATCATCCGGCCCGGTGTGCAAACGATGATATCGGCCCCCATCTGCAATGCTTTTTTCTCCGCCACAAAACTCTGGGCGTCATTGCCTCCGAAGATGGCTATCGAACTGAGATGAGTAAAATAAGAAAGCCCTTCCATATGCTGGGATATCTGGATCGCCAGTTCCCGGGTAGGTACAACGATCAAAGCGCCTACTTGTCCATCTACATGATTGATCAGCAGGTTATTCATGACGGGCAATAAAAATGCGGCAGTCTTTCCCGTACCCGTCTGGGCTGAGGCGATCACATCCTTTCCGGCCAGGATGGGGGGTATCACCTGTTCCTGTACCGGTGTGGCCGTTTCATAATTGGAAGCTTCAATACCTTCAAGCAGGTTCGGGTGAAAATTAAATTCTGTAAAACGCAAAATAAATTCTTTTAGGAAAAAAGCGAAGTTAGCTGAATTTGGAGGAATAGCGCGTTGGGCTTAAGTTTAGCCGGTTTGTGTTCGTTTATTGTGGCTTCCAGAATGTAACGATCAGTCCCCCTGTGACGATCAATAAACCCCCGACAATGACCGGCAAGTTGGGCAATGTGCGAAAGGCAATAAAGCTGCCGATCTGCCACACAACAAACAGCGTAGCGATATATAGTCCCACGACTTTCCCAAACTCTACCGGGGCCAGGTTAAGACTGTATCCGTAACCGAAAAGCAGGACTCCGCCGAGTAACATCAATCCCATACGGGCAATGCCACTATGTCTTTCCATGGATATACGTATGATCGCATCCCCACTCACTTCAAGGGAGGTGGCGATAAGCAAAAAAATTACGGGATGGATATTTTGCAGCAGCTTTATCATGGTAAACTAATTTAAGGCGGATCTTCATCCAGAACCTGAATACACAAATAGCGGGTAATGTAAACGCTACAGTCTTTAAAAGAAATAGAAGCTAATCCATGATCTGCTCAAGACGAACCAGCTGCCCGTCTTTGGTCATGCCTTCAATTACTACACGGAATGCTTTACTTACATCATTATTATAAAAGGTCAGTTTCACCTTGTTCTTTAAAGGGGTTGTTGTTATCTCGGGATTCCAGTATAAAGTTGTGCGAACATCCCGTTTTTCATTATTGACATTCAACAATCCGTAATTGGGTGTATAAAACTGTCGTATGGGGGTATAACCAGTGACCACACTGCTGTTCAATCCCTTTTCCTGGCCGGATTGTACATCCCCGCCCCGGCGCATATAGATCACTATCGCACCGTTTGAGCTGATGCCTGTACCTGCAAAAGAACCGGGTCTGAACACTTTGATATATGCCACCTGCGAAACAGAGATCGAAGAGACAAACTGGGCATCGACCTGGGTCTCATCCAGGAACAACTGCGGCGCTCCTCCCCGCCAGAGCAAGGACGGGGGATTGGTAGCATTGATCATCAAACCGGCCACTTTTGACTGCAGGTATTGAAAAATATTCCGTGCGGGAAAAGCCGTTTTATCGTTTACGAGGTCAAACTTGTAGCTATCGCCGGAGAATAACGCAGAGGAATATTTTTCGTCCAGTATATCTGTTGGCGATTTTACTCGGGTCTTTACAGTTACATTCTCCAGCGTTTTCCCTTCCAGTTGTTTTAATAATTGCAAGGTTTCATCTGATAACTGGAAGTGGCGGCCATATCCTGTTGTATCGTCGGTCTGGTTATAAAACAACCCGGCTGCCGGCATTCGTTGACGAAGGGCAGGCAGGCGCTTCTCCATAAAATTCACCGAAGCATCGCTTATTTTCGGGAGCTGGTAATAAATATGTGCTGTATCAAACAGGAAATAGTCCGGGTCATTAAAGGTTCCATCGGGCTCTACACCGAGCAATAACATTTTATTCCCATCGGCTGATCCTTTTTGATTGATCACCATAATAATGAGCTCCTCGCTTAGCTGGCCCGGCAGGCCGCCGTATACCTTTCCGGAAAGCGATAAATAAGAAGTGTCTTTAGGATAAAGAGCAGAAGGAAATTTATTTTTAGCTACTGCATCCCAGTCAAATCTTCTCCAGCCATGGGTTAGCATGACCAGGTCAAGCCGTTGTGCGATTGTATCTGAATTATCCGAAAAGTAATATGCGGGATTATATACCTGTCCTTTCAGGTCGCCGGTAAGTAAAAGATGAGAGATGATATTATCACTGCTATCAGATTCGATCCCCGCATCCGTCACAGAAACCGCAAAACTGGCTGATAAACTATCAGGGACGGTAAGCATTATTTCATTTCTCGCTCTTTTGTTCAGACCCCAGTGCTCAACTGACAGATCGGCTTTGAACCGGAATTCATCATTATTGATATACGTGATCCTTTCCGCCAGCGGTTTCCACTTACTGTCAAATACCGTGATCGTGAGTATCCCGGATGGAAGATCCTGTGTGGGAATAACGCCCTTTATTATACCCGGCGAAAAGTCCTTGGTTAATTTGAATGCCTGGTATTGATTAAGTGTACCGATAATATTCAGGACACCAGGGTCCCTGGCTGCACCAGGCTCAGCTGTAATAACAAAATTTCTTTTCGTCCCCGATATGGTTACCTGTAAAGAAATACCTGAAGATCGGATTGCCGGTAAAGGAGTAACATGATCACCACCTTTTTCATCTTTCCATTTTGCTGTAAATGACTCCCCGGCCTTGGGTGTTAAGAGAAAATATCCCATACCATCATGCATGACACGGAGGCTGTCAACTTTCTCTCCTTTGCTGTTCTCTACAATTCCCCTGATCTTAACGGGTCTGCCCCATTGATCATTCGCCTTGAATGCGATCTTATTGACCATCCCCGTGATGGCATCGCCACCCTCGGGGAAAAATTGCAGGTCAGCTTTTACAGGGACTTTGCTACCGGGAAGATCCTGGGTCTTTGTAATAACACGAAGGTCTTTTTCATAGAGAAATGCGGAATCAAAATTGAGCATCCATTTCGTGTAGGCTTTTATATGAATGAATTTTCCCGTGTATGCCAGAGGAATCCCAAACTGGCCGTTACATGTAGCGTCCACGAGGGGATACACAGCGTGTTGCAATAAACTACCTGCTTCATCGGTCCAGTCAACATAGAATGTCCTGCTATCATCTGCAGGTGCAATTCCTTTCATCAGGTAGGCTTTAAACCAGACGGTGTCCCCCGGTGCATAGGCAACCTTGTCATATTGCAGGTAGGCACGCTCCTGCGCGAAATCTTTTGCATAACGGGCGATCGTTGAATCAATGGTTTGCGCGGTGGTAGAAATACTGGCAGAGAGGGTGAAAAGAAATATTCCAGCAGTTATTTTCATTACGCAGTATAATTATTGTGAAAAAAGAACCCTTGTAAATTATTGTTTTTTGAAAATGCAAATGATCTAATTAACAATTCTGCAACAATTGCAAAGTGATCACATATTTCTCCGGTATTGTCCTCCTACTTCATACAGGGCATGCGTGATCTGGCCGAGTGAACAATATTTTACGGTTTCCATCAACTCGGTGAAAAGATTACCGTTATTGATCGCCACCGATTTTAATCGCTTCAGCATTTCAGCAGATTGTCCTTCATTCCTTTTCCAGAACGTCCGGAGGTTCCGGATCTGTAATTCTTTTTCTTCTGTTGTACTCCGTATCACTTCGGTAGGTAAAATGGTAGGACTTCCTTTTTTATTCAGGAAGGTATTCACGCCGATCAGTGGTAGTTCCCCGGAATGTTTCTGGTGTTCATAGAACAAACTCTCTTCCTGTATCTTATTGCGCTGGTACATTCTTTCCATGGCTCCGAGTACGCCGCCTCTTTCCGTGATGCGGTCAAATTCTTTCAGCACTGCTTCTTCAACCAGCTCTGTCAGTTCTTCAATAAGAAAGGATCCCTGGTTAGGGTTCTCATTTTTTGCAGTACCCAACTCCTGGTTTATGATCAATTGGATGGCCATCGCTCTCCGCACACTTTCTTCCGTTGGTGTGGTGATCGCTTCATCGTATGCGTTCGTATGCAAAGAATTACAATTATCATAGATCGCATACAATGCCTGCAATGTCGTACGGATATCGTTAAAATCTATTTCCTGCGCATGCAAACTTCTTCCCGATGTCTGAATATGATATTTCAACATCTGGCTCCGCTTATTGGCTTTGTATTTATACTTCATCGCCTTTGCCCAGATCCGACGGGCTACGCGGCCGATCACGCTGTATTCTGCATCCATACCATTGCTAAAAAAGAAAGAAAGGTTGGGAGCGAAATCATCGATATTCATCCCGCGGCTCAAATAATATTCGATGTAGGTAAATCCATTGGAAAGCGTGAAC
>DASYLC010000150.1:0-8606 GCA_036009775.1 Chitinophagaceae bacterium | reverse complement strand
GGGCTCATTGATATTGGGCATCTACCATTTACTGCTTTACCTGCAGTACAGGGAAAAAGTGATAATGGCTTATTGTCTTTATCTCCTTTCATCAGCCTCCTACCTGGCAGCATACCTGTTGTCCAATTATTTTTACGGAACGGGGTTGGATACGATGGATTACCTGAAAGAAGCTGCCAGCATGCTTACTGTCCTGGGGTACACCTATTTTATCATGGTGGCGCTTATTGATTGGCACACACAGTATGCTTTATTTTTCCGGATAGTGAGGGTGGCAGTGATCACCATGCTGCTGTATTGCGCTTTCGTAGTAATGGCCGGGATCTTTCATTGGAAAGGTATTGTGATCACCACCGTGCTTCCGTTGACGACACGGTTTATTATGTTCATTATTGCTTTTATCACCGTTAGGATCTTTTTTCCGAAAATGAAGGATCATTTCCTCCGCCTGGTAAAATGGGGCTCGGTGATCTACCTGGCCATTGTGGTGCTGGTCGTAGCGGCTTTTGCATCCCCTGATCAGCGCTTGTTCGGGATAGATAACATGTATATGTTCTTTACAGGCAACTTTATCGATCTCGTGATCTTCTCCATGGCAATGGCGTATAAGGTAAAATCAGTATTGACGCATGTCATGGAAATGCGGATGAAAATCAGCCAGGACCTGCATGACGATATTGGTGCCTCACTGAGCAGCTTGCAGATCTACGGAACCATCGCTGAAAGAACGATAGAAGATAACCCGGCCAAAGCGATGGAAATGGTGCGGAAGATATCAGCGCAAAGTAAACTGGTGATGGACAATATGAGCGATATAGTATGGAGTATGAAACCAGCAGGGTATGGCTCGGCCAGCCTTGAAGCCAAGATCAAGAATTTCGCGACCGAACTTTTGAGAGACAAGAATATAGATATTACCTACACGATCTCACCCGAGACAGAGGATGTGCTGCAGGAAGTACAGGAACGAAAAAATATACTGCTGGTCATCAAAGAGGCACTCAATAATATCTCAAAGTACAGTGAAGCAACGGAAGCACATCTTGAATTGTATACCAGGGATAAGATGATCATACTGAAGATCGGCGATAACGGGACCGGCTTCGATGATTCGGTGCAGTCACCCGGCAATGGCCTGCAGAATATGCAGAGCCGGATAAAGGAATTAGGTGGAGTGATCAGTATAGACACAGGAAAAGGCAGTGGTACCCTTATCTCGGCTTCTGTACCTTTTCAGCCGCCTCACTAAAATTAGTGATAGCGGTTAGTGAATATTACCGTTATTTTGAATAAATGGCTATCAAGGTATTTATATACGATGACAATCATGCCCGGCGGGACAGCCTCAAGGCGTTGCTCGAACTGAGCCCTGAAGTCTCTTTTTGCGGGGAAGCCGAAAATTGTTTACACGTGCAAAGGGATATGGGATCCTGTTTCCCGGATGTGGTGCTGATGGATATCAATATGCCCGGTGCGGATGGGATCACGGGGCTGAAAGAAATAAAGAAGAACTATCCCCATATTAAAGTCCTGATGCAAACCGTATTTGACGATACGGATAAAGTATTTGAATGCATCCGGAATGGCGCCAGTGGCTATATCCTCAAAAAGGATCCGCCGCAACGTATCCTGCAGGCCATCCAGGAAGTGGATGATGGCGGCGCCGTGATGAACCCCGGCATTGCGTTAAAGGTCCTCGAATATTTTAAGCCGCAAAAAATAGATAGTCCTCTTACGGAAAGAGAAACACAGGTATTGCGCTTGCTTGCTGACGGTCTTAGCTATAAAATGGTGGCCGATAAACTCTATCTCAGTTTCAATACGGTCAACACCCATGTCAAGCATATCTATGAGAAGCTGCATGTTTCTTCACTGGGCGAAGCGATCGCTTTTTATTACAAGAATCTTCATCCTTAGTTTCCCGCTTCACTACTATTAGGGATTTGTTCCTTCAGACTATATCAGAGATTTGTTGAAGCAAATTTTCTGTTATGCAAGGATTTTTTTCATCCCCCGGGATTTTTATTGTACAACTGCTCGCAATGATAATACCCTTCTTTGTCGTAGGGCATGAAGTAGGTACAGATGGTAACCAGGACGCAGCATTGATTTATCAACGTTCAACTAACGGAACTACGGAAGGTTTTTGATCGGGGCGCCTATTTATACTCAAGCAAGCGGTAAGGCCATTTTTGGCAAACTGAGATGATACATTTAACCTGACCACATGAAAATGATACAACTGCTTATTGGTTTATTTTTGTTATCAACGAGTATTGGTGCCCAGCCACTCAATGATGATCCCTGCAACGCCTATAAGTTGATCCCGAACGAAGGGGGCTGTTTGCCTTTCGAAGATAACAGCCTTAATTCCGTCACCTCTATTTTTAACGCTACCGGTACACCCGGTATATCAAATTTTGTTTGTCATGGCGATGACCCTGTTCCTGACATGCGGGATATCTGGTTCAAGATCGCAACAGGAAATTCAAATACTATCATACGGGTTGATCCGATCCCGGGTTTTGATGTGTTTTTCGGGATATACTACAGATCTTCCGGTGGTTGTGCAACCAATGATCTTTCGCTCGAATTTTTTGGTTGTTTCAACGAATCGGGCCCAGGACTTCCCGACTCCGTTTTTATTCCATCGTTTTATAATTTTATTGATACGATCTATATCCGGGTATTTCATTATTTCGGTGGTCCCGGTGTTCCACCTGTCAATAACAGCCAGTTCAGTATCTGTGCGTATACACCGGCGCCATCCTGTGTAGCAAATAGTTTTCCAGACGATAATGCCGAATTACTGGGTTTGTCAACCATGCAATGGGGCTTTGATCAGGCTGCCACGGCCTATGATATTTACATGGGAAGTTCTGTCGCTTCAGCCACATTGATCGGGACATCAACCTTTCCAGGATTTAGTTATACTGGCCCTGCATTATCACCGGGTACTTACTACTGGTATATTGTTCCGAAGAACGGGACCGTTGTTGCGACCGGCTGTGCATCCAATGCTTCTTCATTTGCAATAATGGAAAGATCCGCGAATGATCTTCGTTGCAATGCGGTGGTACTTCTTCCCACCACTATAACCGGTAATCCTTATTCGGATCCGGCTGCAGTTTCTACTACATCGAATTTCACCGCAACATTCAGTAACGATATTCCCTCCGGGAATTTTAATTGTGCTGGCGCTTCACCGGTCCAGGCAGATCTCTGGTTCAAATTCACGGCCCCCGATTCCTCTATATACACGATCAGGGTGAACCCGGTTGCATCGGTCAACACTTCTTTCAGGGTCTATGAAGCGGCGGGTGGGTGTTTGGGTACACTCACCAATAAAGGTTGTTTTAATACGGGGGCTGTTTCCATACAGGACAGTGGAAATATATTCACTCATACCGGGAAGGAATATTTCATACAGGTGTTCAACCAGTTTGGTGATGCCGGTGTTGATCCGCCCGGGAACAGCCAATTCAGCATTGCAGTTGTAAAACAAGCACCATCCTGTCTCTCGCCGTTATTGATAAGTCCCATTAACGGAGCCAGCAGTATCGATCATATCAACGAATCCTTGTCCTGGAACAATGTGGCCAACGTCACGGCGTATGATCTTTATCTCGGGACCACCGCCGGGAATATGGTGAAAACAAATTATACTATTCTACAGGATGGTTTCACCACGCAGACCCTGAAGTTCTTTGATAATTTTTTATTGAGCTCACCATTGTCACCCGGCACACAATATTTCTGGAAGATCGTACCAGGAAATAATGATCTTATCAATACCAATTGTGCAACAGAGATAAGGAGTTTTACAACGGCAACATGTCCTTTTTTGGGTAATGCGATACAATCTTCGCAGATCCAGTTAAACCATGCGGGTGAAATGACCTATAAGATACCCTGCCCTAATTGCCCACCTTCCTGGCTGGTGCTGGAGTATGGGCCTAATGCAAACCAGGGTTCAGGAACGAATCCGGCGGCGGGAAATTTTATCGTATACCCGGCTCAGCCTGTATCGCTTCCGGCAATGCCTGAAAATTATGCAGCTGTTGATAGCCCTCACCAGGCAAATGGCTATAATTATTTTATCAGGACAGTTGGTTGTGCGACAGGGAGCACACAGTTCCTTCCTTTTGATCCCGGCACACCCGCCATTTTACCTCTTTGCAGTATAAAAGAAATAAGGGCAGGTGGCGGAACGGGAAGGTGGAATTTTATCGGTCAGTATCCCATCAATTCCAATGGCAATGCTACACCGGGATATATGAGCTGGTTCAATTTTACACCCGCTGAAACAGGTGTTTACTATTTGCAGGTAGATAGTGTTACCAGTAATAATTTTATCGATTATTTATATAAACCCGATTCGCTGAACAGGTATAGCCCATCCAACTGGACAGGTATAACCGAGATCAATGCAAAAGGAAAGTATGCTATTGGCTATTTGAATGCTGGGGTCTTATATCATTTTGTTGCAGATGGGACCAACCTGGCCAAACAGTTCATTAAGATATGCAAGGCGGACGTTGCTGCGCCGGCCATTAGCAATAGTTGTATTGAAGCGAATATCCGGAAAGCCATTCCTGCTTTAAGTCCCAAGGAGGAATTTGCCATTGATACAGCAGGCAGGCTGATCGCATCTTTTAAAGCAGGTGTACAAACTCCGGGCCTGGTAAATGTTTCTTATTATGTCAATGGGAATGGATTGCGCTATGATGCCAATGGCCGTGAATACCTCGGCAGGAATTTTACCCTTACCCCTTCATTACCTGTTTCATCGGCACAGGAGATAAAACTGTTTTTCCGTAACCAGGAACTATCCGATCTTATCAATGCCCCCGATGATGGTAATGCGGATGTAGTCTCTATAAATGATCTTGTTGTTACCAAAACAAACCAGGATTGTAGTATGTCGGCTTCAGTATCTATCAATGATAATATACTGTTGCAACCAACAGAAAGAGGGAACTATGATGCAACAGCCGGGTTTATCAAACTACCCGTTTCCAGTTTCTCTACCTTCTATCTACATGGGGGAAATAATTTTATTCTACCCCTGACCTTACTCGAATTCACGGGTCATCGGAATGGACCGATCGTTTCACTCTCATGGAAAACAGAGAACGAACAGAACAGTTCTCATTTTGAATTACAGCGAAGTATCGATGGGATCGGCTTTTCCTCCCTGGGAACCATCACAGCTTTCAATTCGTCCGGCGCCCATGCTTATTCCTTTGATGACCTGCATCCCCTGAAAGCTGTTAGTTTTTATCGTCTCAAACAGGTTGACAGGGATGGGAGAATCAGCTTCAGCCGGGTCATTCGCATTACAATGAATGATGGAAGTGATGCACTAAGGGTCTGGCCCAATCCCGTAAAAGAAGAACTTTTTATTGAATATACTGGCACAAGAGGAATGGTACAGATCAGGATATTTGACAGCAAAGGGGCATTGATGAGATCGGCTTCAACCAGGTCTTCCGCCAATATGTTGATCAATGTTCAGTCGCTGGCCACAGGAATGTACTGGATCGAATTAAATGACGGAGCAATAACAAATCGTTCTGTATTTGTAAAACAGTAAATGCAATTCAATTTATATAACAATATAATATCGACCATGCGAAGACTAATGTTTTTATACAGTTGCCTGGTAGTATCAGTGATCACAACTGCACAGCAGAATGTCGGGTATTCAATAACAAGACTCCGTTAACAATAGTTATGAAGTATAGCTTACTTATTCTTTTAGTCATTTGCTCTATGTGCAATAGCAAACATTTACCGGGAGAGGAATTTGAAGGCCGTTTTAAAGGAAATAGTGATGGAATCGCTGCTACGGCCAATTTGACAGTGAGGAATGGCAGGTTACAGGGAACCATAGTAATGAATGGTCAGCATGCCGACCTGAGAGGAAGTATTGATGGGAACGATACCCATGGCATAGTACAGGATGCCGAAACAGGTAAAGAGTACGAGTATGATGGTAGTATAGTGGATGAAAAGCTGACCCTTTCCATCACTTTTCCTGAATTGAGCGACCGGGTGGTGCGCTTAATTATGCAAAGAGAAAATAGTTCAGGGACTAAAGAAAAGGAAAGAAGCGGCGGCGAATTGGATCCGGAGATTGTAGGTACGTGGAAGCATACAGAAATACTCGGTGGCGATCATGGAAGTGAGTCGATGACCAACGAGTCGCTGATGGAATTCAGGGAAGACGGGACCTGTTCATCCTGGCCCGGGCTGAGCAGCGGTCCCGGTTATTACCGGGAGGAAGATAAAAGCAAAGCCAGCACGGGGAAATGGTATACAAAAGGTAACCGGCTTTATTTCATTGATCCGGCAACGCGAGAGGATGCTTCTACTAATTATTCTGTCAATGAAAATAGCTTGTTGATGAGCAATGGCGGTTCCAATAAAAAACTATGGCAACGTGTACAATAAATAATAAATCAAACACCATGATAAAGAAAATAACTCGTGCAGCAGCAATATTGTCACTGCTTATTGTTATCTCCATAAATAGTTTTGGACAACGGGGATTAACCAGTTCAGTTCCTACACTCAGGTTTACGACTGCCGGAGGTGAAAAGATCATTACAGTATCAAATATTGACGGGATCGTTACAAAAGGCCGTGTTATGAAAGGGCTTGTTCCCGCTACGGGATTTATTGTAACGGGCGGGATCAGGCAGGAAGACCGGTTGCCTGTTTCAGTGGTGGTTGACAAAACGACGACTAGTTTTTCCGGTTACCGGTTGGAATTGTTGATCAATAAAACCTGGAAACAGGTACCAGTGGCGATCAATGTAGTGCGACCACCGCAAGAAAGCCTGTTATTGGTAAGCCAGGGAGAGAAGAAACCTGCTCCACCCAAAAGCGGGTTGGAGGAACTGGTTGATGCAGAAAATAATGTGCTCAATATTTCCCGGCAACTGTTATTAAAGCAAAAAATAAACGAGGCCATTAAAAACAGGAATGTCTTCAGGCACAAGAATGCCCCGGAAATAAAAGATTGGTTCCCGAAAGATACCGGCGCTATTGCGGGTACTTTTATCCTGGTTGGAAAAAACCTGGATTCAGTAACTGCTTTAACACTCGGTACGACTGTTCTTCCAATAATAAAGAGGATCAAAAATCCTTCCTTTGAAGCAGTCATTGTCCAATTACCTGCTGCACAGCTAAGCGGTACCGTTAGTTTTACTTACCCGGTTGGTATCGGGGGTTCAAGAACAACTGTAACCTTGCCGGTCGATGAAAATTATGCGTTGGTGGACCCATTCTCAGCGCTATGGCCTTCTACACGGGCCACTGTTATCAATATTACGCCAACACCCGATTATGCTGATAAACCCCATGCGTTAAAGCAATACACGTACAGTATTTTATATGAGTATGTACCGGGTAATGTTGTAAGTAAGTATGAATGGAAAAATAGTACGTTGGTGCCCAGTGCTTTCATCGACAGGTCTTCTTTCCGTCCTGCCCATGATTTCGGAATGGGTATTGGTGGTGAGCAGTTTACTGGATCAGGCGCCCCAGATGCATCGGGAGGCACTTTTATTACAGCGAATATGTTTGTTGGAACTATTACGGGAACGATACGTTCAGTAGCAAATACCGATCGTCCGTTCAGTGACCGGGAAATAACAACCGCAACGGCCCGTATCAATACTGAAATAAGTTCATACCTCAATACTAATTCGCAGGCACAGGAAATTAAACATTCGCTGACAAAGGCAGAGTTTGAATACAATACACCCCGCAGCTATACGATCAATAATACTCATGCGATCCGGGATGTTTTTGATTTTGACCTGTTTTACTCGCACGGCACTACGCAAGGCGTTTCTACAGGCGAATCGGATGTGAATGTGGGCATGCTGAATGTAGAGAGCGATCTTGCATTCAGGATCGCCAGTGGCCCTGTAGGTACTGAAGCCGTATGGATCAGCAAACCTTTTATCATGAGTGATGGATGGAGAGTGACCCGTTTTAACTGGAATGAACGGCTTGTATTTCCCGACAACACTGCCCGGGCACATGCTCAGCATTTTAACACCCTTACTTTATACCAGGCCTTATTTGGAAATATTCTCAGGGATATCGAAGGCTGCAGGAATTATACCGTATACAGGAGCATTTGCAATAATCCCCGATATGATTATCATTCCAAAGATGTTGACGATGGGAGCTTTAGTTTTCAGTATGACCCTGAGCAGGCCGGTGAATCATTAACCTGTAATCCTGTAATGCGGGCCGATCCTAATGGGTACAGAGGTCATCTGGATCGACAAAACATTAAAGGAGCTTTTATCAATCTGAAAGCAAGTAACACATTAACCAATGATCACCGTGTTACGCTCGTGCTGGAAAGCATCGAATTGCTGGGGCCTCGCGGAGGTAGCAGTAGTACTGCATTTAGTAATATTGTCCGCTATGAACCATTGCTGTCTCCTACAAGCGGGCATATCATTGGCATTGTATACCCGGAATTTTTTCAACTGCTGGGAAACTGATAAAGTGGATCTTGTACAAAGCGCAGACAATTATTTACTTTGCCTGGTCTGACTCATTTGTTTCTTCTTTTGCAA
>DASYLC010000149.1:0-10632 GCA_036009775.1 Chitinophagaceae bacterium | reverse complement strand
GGAACAGCAACAACATACAGGCCGATTCGCATTTACTATTCTATCGCGCCAACTGTTCCCGGCACATTAACGGTTGAGCATATAGCAACAGACCCGGGCAATAACGGTTTGCCACTTACAGAAAGCAGTGTGCTATTAAATAATTACGGTAAGGAAGGTTACTGGACTGCTACCGCTGCGGGCGGTTTAACGGGTGGCACTTATGGTGTTGAACTGACGGCACAGGGCTTTACCATTTCAGGCACACCATCAGAAGCACGGGTGATCAAAAGAACGAACAGCAGTAGCCCCTGGACTTTACAGGGCAGCCATTCTGCAGCAACTGGTAACGTGATCAGGCGTACAGGCCTGACCGGTTTCAGCGAGTTTGGTGTTGCTTATTTTGATGCGGTATTATTACCGGTAACACTGATCAACTTTAACGGTACACGCAACAATGGCATCAATACCCTTAACTGGCAAACGGTATCGGAGAGTAATAATAAAGGATTCGACCTGCAACGCAGCATCGACGGAATTAATTTCAGCAGCGTCGCTTTTATATCTTCCAAAGCCGTTAACGGTAACAGCAACACAACCTTGAATTATTTTTACAATGATGCTCCATCCCAAAAAACGAGCAATTACTACAGGTTAAAACAGGCAGACTTTGATAACAGGACAACAACATCACGGATCATTTTGATTAAAGGTGAACAACCCAACGCGGTAACGCTAAGCATCGTTTATCCTAACCCGGCACTAAATAGTTTAAACCTGGTTATATCATTGCCCGCGCCGGAGAAAGTGGATATTGCGATTACCGGTGTAACAGGTAACGTACTAAAACAACAAACTTTAAATGCCGCCGCCGGCGACAACTCTTCAACTATTGATATAAGCAAACTCCCGCGCGGAACTTATTTTGTAAAATTAACCTGTGCAAGCGGATGCCAGGCTGAAACGAAACGATTTGTAAAGCAATAAATGCATCGGAACGGTACACAACCAGGGAGCGTCTCAGCAATGAGCCGCTCTTTGTTGGTTATAGACGTTCCCTCTTCTATTCTTATCACAATTGGTAGTATCAGTTTGAAATATTTTACGCAGAGAGCGCCGGGATCGCAGACCTGCCTGCGGCAGAAAGGGAAGAACTGTTGATATACAATGCTCAGCGAGCTCTGCGTTCTCTGCGTGGGGTTCAAAATGCGGGTAGTGCCTTAGTTTGAAAATTGCAAGAAATACAGGAACACGGATGACACGGACCGGAAGGATAAAACACGGATTGATTTAGCTACGCTAAATCCAGGTCGAACGCGTATTTAGCTGAACTGATCCTTCATATGCTGTTTACAGCATATGAATCCGTGTTCATCCGTCGTATCCGTAAAATCCATGTGCGTGTATTTCAAACTGAGACACTACTAAAATGCGACACGGCGAACAAAAGAAATTAACAATCGTTATCTTTGCACCCTTAATTTAAGAACTATATGAAGGAAGTGTATATTATTTCGGCCGTTCGTACCCCGATGGGAAGTTTCGGTGGCTCCTTAAAAGGGTTGTCCGCCACACAACTGGGCGCCGCAGCGATCAAAGGCGCAGTAGCAAAAGCAGGGATCAAAGCAGATCAGGTACAGGATGTATTAATGGGCGCTGTACTGCAGGCAAACCTGGGCCAGGCGCCGGCAAGACAGGCCGCGAAATTTGCAGGTCTGCCCAATGAAGTCAATTGCACTACCGTCAATAAAGTTTGTGCGAGCGGGATGAAAGCGATCGCACAGGCAGCGCAAAGTATCATGCTGGGTGATGCGGATATCGTAGTCGCGGGCGGTATGGAGAGCATGAGCAATGTACCTTATTACAGCCCGCTCTTACGCTGGGGAAATAAATATGGGGATGTTCAGCTGATAGATGGCCTCGCCAAAGATGGTCTTACCGACGTATATGATGGCAAAGCCATGGGCAACGCCGCGGAACTTTGTGCCAGAGAATGTGGCATCAGCAGGGGAGAACAGGATGCATTCGCCATTGAAAGTTATAAACGGAGCCAGGCAGCTATCGCGGCCGGGAAATTTGATAACGAGATCGTGCCGGTAGAGATCCCGCAACGGAAAGGTGACCCGGTGATCGTTGCCAAAGATGAAGAACCTTTCAATGTAAAATTTGATAAGATACCATCCCTGAACCCGGCTTTCGTAAAAGACGGTACTGTTACTGCGGCCAATGCATCTACCATGAACGATGGCGCCGCGGCGCTGGTACTGATGAGTAAAGAAAAAGCGGATGAGCTGGGGTTAAGACCCATTGCAAAGATCAGGGCCTATGCCGATGCGGAACAGGCGCCTGAGTGGTTCACTACGACTCCTTCACTGGCCGTGCCGAAAGCAGTGGCCAAAGCCGGGTTGAAAATGGAGGATATTCATTACTGGGAATTGAATGAAGCATTCGCCGTCGTAGGAATTGAAAATACAAAACGTATGAAACTGGACCCGGCGAAAGTGAATGTGAACGGTGGAGCGGTATCACTGGGCCATCCGCTGGGATGCAGCGGCGCGAGGATCATTGTAACACTGATCAATGTACTGAAGCAGAATAATGCAAAATACGGTGCGGCAGGTATCTGTAACGGTGGAGGTGGTGCATCTGCGATGGTGATTGAAAGTATATAGTCCATGACCAATGGACTATTCTGCCTGGCTTGCTTCACTGGGACTGATTCCAAATTCTTCTTTGAAACATTTTGAGAAATAAGTGTGGCTGCTAAATCCGACTTTGAACGCTACTTCAGATGGAGTGGCTGCTTTTTTCTCCAGCAGTTCTTTTGCTCTCAGTAACCGTGTTTGCCGGATAAGGTCACTGGGCGATTGATCGATCAGTGCTACCAGTTTCCGGTGAAGCTGGCTCCGGCTCATGGTTACTTCCCGGGCCAGGTCTTCTACTCCAAACCCATCTTCCTCCATATTTTTTTCTATGGATCTCATCACATTGGCAAGGAACACCTGGTCCATACTATTAACCGTTACTTCGGAAGGTTTGAGTTGTATAGTACCAGCAAATTTTTTACGTAATAATTTTCTTTGTTCGATAAGATTCCGGATCCTTGCCAGCAATTCCCCGGCATCAAATGGTTTGGTAAGATAATCGTCAGCACCTGTTTCAAGGCCCTCCACCTTATGTTGTTGCCCTGCCTTTGCTGTCAAAAGAATAACCGGTATGTGCGAGGTCTTTTCATCGGTTTTTAATTTTTCTGTCAGGACAAACCCATCCATTACCGGCATCATCACATCGCTGATAATAATATCCGGGATCTCCGAGATCGCTTTTTCAAGTCCTTCTTTCCCGTTTGTTGCTTCAATCACCTGGTAATGCCTGCCAACTGTTTCGCAAATAAACCGGCGAAGTTCGGTATGGTCCTCCACTACGAGCAGGAGAGGTAATAAGCTTGCCGCAGAAGCAGTTGTTTTTTCTTCCGTGGTATCGGTATTCCTGTTCACAAAATTTGCTGAAGGTTTCCATTCGCCGTATATCAATTCATTTTCTTTGAAAGAAATCTTGTCCATTGGCAGGCTTACCCGGAAACGACTGCCCTTACCGGGTTCGCTGCCTACACTTATTTGTCCGCGGTAAAGATCCACGAGTTCTTTAACCAATGCCAGGCCGATCCCTGTGCCTTTATCTTCTGTTCCCTCTACCTGGTAAAACCGGTCAAAAACTTTGTCCAGTTCTTTTTTGGCGATACCAGGGCCATTGTCTTCCACGGATAAACGCAACCTGTTATCTTCCATTTCCACGATCACTGAAACTGTTCCTTTACTCTCCGTGTATTTAAATGCATTGCTGAGCAAATTCGTAAAGATCTTTTCTAACTTGTCCTTATCAAAAAAAGCCATACCGGCCTGTTCAGGGAAATGAACATAATAGTGGATCTGTTTTCTTTCCGCCATCGAATCAAAGGAAGCGGCTAATGACCGGAGCAATTGCAGTACATCTCCTTTTACGACCTGTAATTTTATGTTGCCGGCATCGAGCCTCGAAAGATCCAGCAACTGGTTGACCAATTCAAGTAAGCGATCTGTGTTTCGCCGCATTGTTTGTAGTTGACGGAGGGGGACGGTCGCCGTACCGTCTTTTTGCATGTTGAGTGCCTGTTCTTCGATCTGTTGTAACGGAGCCTGTATCAATGTAAGCGGTGTTCTGAACTCATGCGATATATTCGCAAAGAATTTTGATTTGATCGCTTCCATTTCCTGTATCCGTAATGCTTCGGCTCTTGCTTTTTCATTCAATCTTACTTTGTACGCCAATGCTGCTGCAAAGATGAAGAGCTGTCCCATTTGCCCGAGTGGCCAGGGATTAAAAGGAAGGTTGATGAAGCCTTCATTATCCAGCAGACCCAGGATCGTGAAGAGCATCAGCCACAGCGCACCCGCTACAAAAAGCCTGGCCAGTATACTTTTGAAGAACGCAAAGCGGATTATAAAAATAAATGCGGTAACCGGGATAAGAAGGGGGATAAATGCAAGGTTCAGCTCATGACCCGTAAAAATGAACCAGCCAAGTCTTAGCCCCACAATACCAGCGGAACCAATAAGGAAAGTACGGAACCAGCGATCTGTTTTTTTGGACAGGCGGGGAAGATCGATGAACGAACGGCCAAAAATGCAAAAGATGATAAAGCCACCGATGGTCAGGAAACTCCAGGCCGGGATCACAAAACGCGGATGCTCGGGAATGTACAGGTCAATGAATGGGCATTTATTATGAAGGATAAGATAATGCTGCGAAAGTAAAAAAGCATACAGGGCGAAATAGAGGTAGGATCTTTCTTTCACAAAAAAATAAAAGAACAGGGAAAGGATGCAAAAACAAACAGTGATCGTGATAAGTATGTTCATCATCCCTTCAGATCTGTCAACGGTCAGCGGAATGGAACGATCCTGGATAACGGGCTGTGAGTAAGACCTGGTTTCAGAAAAACCATTGCGTACCTGTATATAGAAAGTATAGGTGCTGTCACGAAGTGCCGAAAAAGTCACCCTATTGAACACACCTTTCATTTGCAATGATCGCTGTGAACGCGGTACCAGCAAACCTGTTCGCTGCAGGACTGTACAGTGTCCCGGCGACCCGGAAAACACATTCACGTTATCATTTACGGATCCGCTGCCGCCATTCTTATCATTAAACAGTAGTCTCCAATCAGTAACAGGGTGTTGGGCCTGCACGCTAAATCGCAACCAGTAACTATAATTCTTATTAGACCCCGCCGTACGGAAGGGTTGGAAACGTCCATCCAGTTGGCCGGAAATTATATTCTCTGCATTGTAGTTATTGAAAGAATCAACCAAAACATGGGTATACTGCTCCAGGTCGTGCACCTGCCTGTTGGTGTCAAGCGTATAAATAGCCTGACTTTTTAACTGCATGCAATAGAGCATCGCAAACAGGCCTGTGAGTAACAGTTTTTTCATGTAGTGGTTGATCCGGAAATTACTTCTTCGCAAGGTTATGGCAAAGATTTTTTGAAATGATGTTAATTTTTGTACCAGCTTGCAAACATCACCTGCATGGGCACCGGCATCCTGTCTTTATCAAAGGCTTCCATTTCATGATTATGAAAAGAAATGATCTTCCAGCCATCTTTCTTTTTTTCAACCAGTATTGTCATAATGGCCATTGGGTCAGCAGGCACCATACTGTCTTTATTGTAGCGGGCTCCTAATACATTGATCATTGCCAGGTCTGGCCTGGTAAAACTGATCTTATCGATTTTTAGTTTGATACTGGTGTTTTTGTATATACCGTCAAAAAGGCCCTGGTGAGTCGCTGCATTTCTTTCCCTGGTAAAGCCGGGTAAATAGTAACCGTTCACGACAATATAATCATGTACATCAGCGAAGACGCTGGAGAAAAGCTCACCGCTTTTTTCATTCCAGGCTTTTTCAAGGGTGACGCATATGTTTCGGACAGCCTGTTCATCTGCCTGGTTTGACTGGGCATGTGCCACCATTGTTGCGGAAATAATTGTCGCCATAAGAATTAATTTTTTCATGATTGTTTTTTTAATTTGGTGAATAGCGGCAAAGATGGCCGTAAACAAAGCCCCTGTGTTAGCGAAATGGTCGGAAAGACTGCTACTCCTGTCGCATAATGGAAGGAAGTGCATATCAACAGGTTAGGATCAGGCCTGTGACAGGATTACTAATGTCTGCGACAAAAATGCTGCTGTAAAAAATAATAGATACCAGGAGCGCAGGTCAAAGGATGGATAACCCTGTCTCATTTCACTAACGGGCCAGGAACCATGTAAGTATTTTGTCCATTTCAGCTTTCCACCCGTTGAAATCCGGATTATCCTTCTCATTAAAGCTGTGATCTGCATTTTCCAGCCGGTCGTACGTTACATTTTTATTTTTCGAAAGAAGGTGGGCATATAATTGATCGGCGGAGACCGGATCAAGATTTTCATCTTTCATTCCCTGTGCAATAAAGATCCTGGCATGACAACCCTCTAATTGCTCCAGGCAGGAAGTTTTCATAAAACTTGACCAACGGAGATAGGTGAAGCCAAAAAAGAATTTAGCTGTATTGAAGGGGTCCGATTTTATTTTTTCCCATTCGTCAAGTACAAACCTCACCCTTGTTGACGCATCATCCGAAATACTCATAAAGAAATTTCCTTTCCTGGCAAGCGTCAAAATATCATACAACTGCGAATCACCTCCTCCGGCTAGTATGGCTGCATGTGTCACCAGTTGTCCCATATCATTGGCTACTTTGCAGGCCACAAGACCACCTTCTGAATGCCCTACGACCAATATCCTGGAAGAATCAGCGAGACCGGAGCGTATAACAGCTTTGACAGAGGCCTTGATTGCTTCGGCCCATCTCTCCAATGAATGCTGCTGGTTGAACCCGCTATTTTTTGTCATTGCTCCCGGGCCCGGATCATCCAGGTATTTCACTCCCGGTTTTTCAACAATAAGCAGTCTGGCTTTACCCTGCAAAGATTCATACAGGTAGATATGTCCGTTGACCGGGATGACCTGCCCGTTCTTTTTTATAAAATGGGAGTTTGCACCGGAGCCCTGGATATAAACTATTAACGGCAGGTTTGTGGCTGAACTGGTTTCAGAAATGTAAAAGCTGATCTCCCGGTCAAATTGATCCTTTGTAAAATACCTCCAATAAGGTTGCCGGGGAACCTTTACGGAGTCCTTCTTTGCTTCGTACATTTTTTGTGCTGGCCCCGGGAAAGGACCGAATAGTAAAATGAAAAGGATCATCGTAAGAGGTACCACCTTTTTACTCATCCTGCGAAATTTTATTTAAGATACAATTTGCGGCCCCGGGATATTGTCAATTTGTACAAATGGTTAAGCGGAAGGGCTGGCGGCGGGTTGACTGTTGCATATCCCTTTTTACTGCCGTTCATTGAAAAGGAAGTAGTGACAAACTTGTTTTCTCTATTTTCAGGTATTATGGGGATAAAGCATTCCGTTTTGTTTCGTGTGTTTTTAGTGGTAGCCATTACCCTGCCTGGCTGCTCTTCCAGAGAAAAGGAGCAGGAGGATTTTATTCTCACGGAAAAAGATATTATCCCCGAAGGAGTAGCATTTGATCCCGGCACGCAAACCATTTATATCAGCAGCACCCACAAGCGAAAGATTGTCAGCATCGGCAAGGATGGGGTGATCAGTGATTTTATCAGAGAAGGGCAGGATGACATCAAAAGTGTTATCGGAATGGAAGTGGAAAGCAGGACCAACAGTCTTTGGGCGATCAGCTCAGAAGCAAACGATGTATTGCCCCTGAAAGGACCCGGACCCGGGCAATGGCGCTCATCAGTGTATCAATTCAACCTGGTTGATGGCCGGCTTATAAAAAGATATGCATTGAATAAGGACAGTGTTTTTCTCAATGATATTACCGTGGGGGCTGACGGCACTGTATACGCCACAGAAACCATGCGACCGGCTATTTATAAAATAGCTCCCGGTGAAGATAGTTTGCAATTACTGGTTCAGTTAAAACCCTATACGTTCATGAACGGGATCTGTTTTGCGGCGGATAAAGGCCGGCTCTTCGCCACCAGTACGGAAGGTATTTTAGCGGTTGACCTGGCTACAAAAGAATATCGCTTGCTTGCCTCCGCCACAACTGTTGACTACAAGGATATTGACGGATTAGCTTTTAGCGGCGATCATTTTATCGGCCATCAAAGCACAAAGGTTTGCCGCTTCCGGGTCAACAAAGCCATGGACAGTATCATTGCTTCCGATACGCTGAACAACGGGAAGGAATTCGACGGTTCTACAACCGGGGAGACCGGTAACGGGTATTATTATTTTATCGTCAACTCGCAGATACAAAGCGGCATCGATTATAAAAAAAAGCAAATAAAACCATTGGATAGCCTGGAGAATATAATTATCCGGAAAATAAAATTGAATAAATGAAACGATTTTTCAGTTTGTTGTTAGCAACGGTCATGCTCTGTTCCTGCAAAAGCAAACCCGATCTTGCCAAAGAGAAAAAAGCCATCCTGGCTATATTGCAACAGGAGCGAAAAGCTCATTTTGACGGTGATGTGGAATTATTTATCTCGGGGTTTGCCGATAGTATGGTCTCGGTCAGCAAAGGGATGATAACTACGCCAACCCGGGAGGAATACCGGGAACGCTTCGGAGATTATTTCAGTAAAGTGAAATTTATCAGGTGGGATGATGTGAATGAGCCAGTGATCCGTTTTTCCGATGATGCTTCTCTCGCTTATGCCATTATTCAAAAAGAGATCATTCTTTCCTATCCCGGCAGCCCTGGAAAAACGATCATCGATACGACCGCTTATGCCTGGGTCTCCATCTACCGCAAACTAAATGGTGTATGGAAAGGGGAAGTGAATGTTTCAACCAATAAATAGTTTTTCTTAGTTTGCAGGTATGCTTACGATCCGGATCGCTGCACCCTCTGACGCGGAACTCATCGCGGAGATGAGCCGGCAGACCTTCTACGACACTTTTGCGGCCCATAATACCAAAGAGAATATGGACCTCTTCATGAATGCCTCATTCACCACTGAAATATTGATAAAAGAAGTGGGAGCCACGGGTAATATTTTCTTACTTGCTTATGATGACAATGAACTTGTTGGTTACGCCCGGATGCGGGAAAACAATAACCCTCCGCAACTCGGGGATCTTCCTTCTATCGAGATAGCAAGGATCTATTCTGCGACCTCATCGATCGGGAAAGGTGTCGGGAGGTTATTAATGCAGCACTGTATCGATATGGCCAAGGAAAGAAATAAGAAAGTTGTCTGGCTCGGGGTCTGGGAAAAAAACCAGCGGGCCATTGATTTCTATATAAAATGGGGCTTTGAGAAATTCGGCGATCATCTTTTTATATTGGGCCATGACCGGCAGAGAGACTGGCTGATGAAGAAGATCATTGACTGAGGCCATTTGGGTATTCCTTCTTTTTCTTAAATGATTTTGAAAATGGCCCTTTATTTCCTCAGGATGACAATGGGGAAGGCGCAATTTGCCAATCTCCCAATTTCAAAATTCCCGGTCTGAAAATCGAACCAGACTTATAGCTGAATTTATGCGGGGTTTTGATCCTAAAAGTTTAAATTGCTGATGCTTATGGTCTTGATCAATCGTCTGCGAATCTTCTTCCTGCTGTCTTTTTTGTTACCGGCCCTTTGCTGGTCACAAAAAAAAGAGGTAAGCATCCGTATAGGGCAGGACGAGACCTTGCTCCTCGATCAATACGAAAATGAGATCGTTCTTAAGAGAAAGGGTTTTAAGATCCAGGTATTGCTGGAGAATGTTGCCGGGGTCTATGTGTTTGCTGCCTTCACCGACTCGATCTGTTGCCGGTTGACAGAGGCCGATTCTATCAGCGGTTTTATGGATCTTCCTGACCGCACCATGAGAGAGCCGGAATTCAATAAGGATAAAGAATTGCTGGTGAATGACGATAACAGTTGCGCCTACTGGTATTATGACAAGGAAACAAGCTGGCGGGGGTTTAACAGGAAGGTCGTGCTACTGGATGATGGAAGGGTAGTGGCCGTCAAGACCGTAAAGCAGTTGTATTATGTTCCCGAACAACGGGCGATAAAAGTAAAAGATATAGACATCGATAAACCCCTTTACCTTTTATTTGTAGCCGTGAGTGAATTTGACGGTGGCGGGAAACCCCTGAAAGAATTGATGCGGAGAAAGGTAAAGATCAGCTGGGTCTACGACGATTGATCCCCAATACGTAAAATTTCACCCGTCTATCGTAGTTTTTCTCCTGAAAGCAAGTACTAAATACGCTGTCCCGGCGTTAGTGTGCAGGCAAGCCAACTATTTCATCAAATAAATGGTCTGTCATTAAACTTAGCTGTCGCTGACCTGTCTACGGACAGCTGAATTTATCTTTAACTAAAATCACTTTATGAAAGCCCGGATCCTTCACCTGTCCTCTTTTACCCTGTTATTGGCCTTTGTTCTTAGTTCTTGTCAGAAAGACAAAACCACCGCCTACGATTATATGACCGAGACCACCACTCATTCGGATGACCAGTCACGGTTCTCCGGCGAAATGGATGGGGTTGCCAACGATGCCAATGCTGCGATCGAGATCACCAGCGGTTTT
>DASYLC010000148.1:0-15435 GCA_036009775.1 Chitinophagaceae bacterium | reverse complement strand
TGCTAATTTATCTTCTATTCGCTGGAATGCGGGAGTTAACTGGCTTTTTGAAGATTTTTTAACAGCGCCACCCTGTTTATAGAGGTTCCGGACCAATGATTCGGTTTGCCGGACCGACAATCCTTTTTCTTTGATCTCTTTAAAAATGAAAAGTTGCTTGTCGATCGTATCCACGTTGATCAGCGCCCGTGCATGACCCATGCTCAGTTCACCATTCCGCACGGCCAGCTGGATATCGGGTGGTAATTTCAGTAAACGGATAAAATTGGCCACCGTACTCCTGTCTTTCCCCATTCTTTCAGCCACCTGCTCCTGGGTATAATCCAGTTCTTCCATCATCCTTTTATAACTCAGCGACACTTCCATGGCATTCAGGTCTTCCCGCTGCAAATTCTCCAGCAATGCCAGTTCGAGCAATTGCGCATCATTGGCCTGCCGTACATAAGCAGGGATATCTATGATACCGGCCAGCTTTGCAGCACGCCATCTTCTTTCACCTGAGATCAGGCGGTATTTACCGGTAGCCAGTTTGGAAACCGTTACCGGTTGAATGATATCATGCAATTTGATCGAGTCCGCTAATTCCTGTATCGCTTTTTCATCAAAATCCCGGCGTGGTTGTTTGGGATTAGGTTCGATCATGTCGATTGCGACACGGTTGATACCGGTAGCATTCTCCACAACAGTTGTTTTTAAACTGCCCGTGGTATTCTTGAGATCGGCGTCGATATTTTGCAATAAAGAACGGATGCCCTTGCCGAGCAGGTCTTTATTTTGTTTGGGATTGGTCATAGAAAAGTTGCGAGTTATAAGTTACGGGTTTTGAGCGGTGCATAGCCAACAGCTTGCGGCTAATAGCTTACAGCTCTAAGATCCGTTCTTCGTTTTTGATCTTCGTCATATCATTCTTCTGCAGGATCTCTTTTGCAAGATTAAGATAATTCACCGAACCTTTGCTTTGTGCATCGTATAAAATAACGGGTTTGCCGGCGCTGGGCGCTTCGGCCAGTCTTGCATTCCGGTGAATGATGGTACTGAAGACCATATCTTCAAAATGACGTCTTACTTCGCTGACCACCTGGTTACAAAGCCGGAGACGGCCATCATACATGGTCATTAATATCCCTTCGATCACCAGGGCCGTATTGAGCCTGCTCTGGACGATCTTGATGGTATTGAGTAGTTTCCCTAAACCTTCCAGCGCAAAGAACTCGCATTGTACAGGCACCACCACTGAATCGGCCGCACTCAATGCATTCACCGTAATCAATCCGAGAGAGGGAGAACAGTCGACCACGATAAAATCATATTCATCCCGGATCGACCCGAGCAAATTCTTTAAAACCATTTCCCGGTTTGGGTAATTGATCATCTCGATCTCGGCACCAACAAGGTCGATATGAGAAGGGATCAGGTCCAGGTTAGGGATCTCGGTCTTTAAGATCACATCTTTGGCCCTTGCCTGGTTCACCATGCAGTCATAAAGGCTCTGGGTGATATTATGCAGGTCAAATCCCACGCCGGTAGTACTGTTGGCCTGCGGATCGCCGTCAACGAGCAATGTCTTGTACTCCAGTACAGCAAAACTTGCTGCCAGGTTGATGGCTGTAGTTGTTTTGCCAACTCCTCCTTTTTGATTTGCTACACCGATTATTCTTGCCATTTTGCCGAAAACTCCTTGAAGGTGATTGAATGTTGGTCGTAAAATTGCCACCACTAAACAGGATAACAAAATTAAGTTTTGCCCATTTCTCCCGATAGTACAGGCGATCCAGGCAAAACTAAGTGTTCAGCAACAAAGTCCGGTTAAAGGTGTTTTTAATTTTGAATATCATTTATGCGTAAATCTCGTTTTTGGTGGGTGATCGTGGTCTTTATGCTGCTGATCGATCTTTATTTCTTTCAGGCACTCCGGGTGGTAACAGCCGGCTCAGGAAGCGCTACCCGGATCATCGTCATTTTGTTGTACTGGCTTTTATCATTTGCCGCCATATTTATTTTCTGGGCGCTGCCTTACATGAAAACAAAACTGGTGACCCGGCTGGCAAGAACAACGGTATTCTCGGTCATGCTGGGTTTGTTTATTGCCAAACTGGTAGCCTCCCTGTTTTTTTTAGGAAATGATATTTACCGTCTTGTCCAACGGATCGGCGGCGAAGCACTTCCCCGTTCCTATGAGGTTAGCTGGGCCGGTATCATTGCAGGGGGCACATTATTCGGGATACTGATCTATGGATTCAATAATAAGTACAGGTACCAGGTAAAACGGATCAAACTGCATTACAAAAATTTACCTGCCGCATTTGCCGGGCTTAAGATCGTCCACATCTCCGATATCCATTCAGGAAGCCTGACCAATAAGCAGGCCGTGATCAAAGGCGTGCATAAGATCATGAAAGAACAACCCGATCTTATCCTTTTTACCGGCGACCTGGTGAATAATGTAGCGGATGAAATGAACGATTATATCGATGTATTCAACCAGCTGCGGGCCCCGCTGGGAGTTTATTCCACGCTGGGCAACCACGACTATGGCGATTATGTACATTGGAAAACGATCGAAGAGAAGCAGGCCAACCTGGAAAGATTAAAACAGGTTCATCATACGATGGGCTGGCGTTTGCTGATGAACGAACATATCGTCCTGGAAAAAGGAGAAGATAAGATCGCTGTCATGGGTATCGAGAACTGGAGTGCCAAAGCCCGTTTTCCGAAGTATGGCAGCCTTGAAAAAGCACATGCAGGCGCCAAAGCCTATCCGTTTAAGATACTGATGAGTCATGACCCTTCTCACTGGAAAGCGGAAGTACTGAAGGGCTACCCGGATATCGACCTGATGCTGGCCGGTCATACCCACGGCATGCAGTTCGGGCTGGAAATGCCCCTGTTCAAATTCAAATGGAGTCCTGTTCAATATGTATATAAAGAATGGGCCGGTCTTTATGAAATGAATGAGCAGCGTCTCTATGTGAACCGGGGTTTCGGTTTCCTGGGCTATCCCGGTCGTTCGGGCATTATGCCGGAGATCACGGTTTTAGAACTGAATTAAATACTTTTCCGCCTTTTTTCCTCCCTATTTGCCCGTTTTAAGCCGGTTCATTGCGGTTATTAAACTTTTTTTTGACCTTTAAGTCCTAAGACCGCCGAACTATCTGCAGGAGCCTGCCCAGGGGGCTCTGAGTGCGGATAACCCGGTCCTGATACCGATACCGGATACTCCGAAAGGAGTCCTTTGGACAACTGCCGATGTTAAAAAAATGGTCCATCATACTGGCCTTTATGGTGCCGGGTGCCACCGCGTATTCGCAGGGTAATCCTGCTGATACTGCCATAGCACCTGTGCAGGATCTTTCCGTGATCGATACTACCCTTAATTACGATGAACTCTTCCAGGACTTTGATGCATTTATGGATTCCATATTATCACCCCGCAGTTATTTACTGACCAGCCTGTCGATGACAAAAGGGTATTACAATTTCGAAAGAAAGAACAGGACAACTATTGAGACAGAAAAAAAAATGACCTATTCTCCCACGATCGGTTATTACCATAAAGGAGGCCTTGGCATCACTACTACCGGGTATATTGTTGATGACGGCGTGAATATGAATTTTTACCAGGGAGGGATCACTCCCTCATTTGACTATTTGAAGGATAAGCGTTTTGCTGCCGGATTTTCATACACAAAATTCTTTACCAGGGATTCATTACCCTTTTACACCACCCCTTTGCAAAATGAGCTCTATGCTTATTTCACTTACCGTAAATGGTGGGTGAGACCGATGTTCGCCGTGAGTTATGGCTGGGGCAGCCGCACCGATTATGCCGAACGGGAAGAATTGATACAGGACCTTCGCCTGCGCCGGAGAGGGTTTACCTATGTCAACACCGAAGAAAGGATCAGTGACTTTTCCCTGGTAACCTCTGTCCGTCATGATTTTTACTGGCTGGATGTATTGGCTTACAAGGATCATATTCGTTTTACACCACAGGTCGCCTTCACCAGTGGTACACAGAAATTCGGTTTCAACCAGTCCTCCAGCACTTACGGGACCCTGATCCGTACCAACTCCAATGTCCTGTACAGTACGGAGAATGTATACCTCGATGATGAGATCAGATTCCAGCCACTCTCGCTCAGCCTCTTCCTCCGCGGGGAATACTCGATCGGTAAATTCTTTGTGCAACCCCAGTTAACCATGGATTATTATTTTCCAGCCACCAGCAATAATTTCAACGCGATCTTCTCGGTCAATATTGGTTGCATGCTCTGATAATTTTTGAAAATCTTCACATTCATACTGCAATAGAAAGATTACAAAATCTGTTTGGATATTTACTTACCTGGACTTAAGGGGAATTTAACAACGCAAACGGGTGACTGGCACTATCCTTGAAAATTCTTTGTGTCATTTTTTTCTGCCTCCGAAAACAAAAAACTACTAAAACAGTTAACACATGAGCCGAGCCATAAAATTTTTGAGCCAGATCACCGGAGGCGAGAAAAATTTTATGGCGAATACCATGTGGCAAACACAATCAAAATGAATCACATGAAAACAAAAATTCTTTCATTGGCTGCGGCCGTATTACTATCATCTGCTGCTATGGCCCAGTTCCATCTTGGGGTCAAAGGCGGTGCCAATGTATCCAAGGTAAACGGCAAATCTTTCAAGGATGAATTCAGGTATGGTTACACGCTCGGCGGATTCATGGAAGTCCGTATGGGAAATAAATTCGTACTCCAGCCCGAGGTACTCTTTAACCAGTACTCGACCACGCTCGACAGCAATTTTAAAAATATCTACCAGGGTGTTTTTAATAACTCTGCCCAGAGCAATGTAAAACTGAACTATCTCTCCATTCCCATTGTGCTGAACTATAAACTGATCGGCAGCTTCCTGTCGCTCCAGGCCGGTCCGCAGTTCAGTGTGCTGATGAATAACAACAAGACCTTATTGCAGAACGGGGGCGAAGCATTTAAAAATTGCGAATTCTCCATGCTCGGCGGTGTACAGCTCAAACTCGGTATGATCCGGGTGAATGGCCGTTATTCCGTGGGCCTGAACAATATTAACGATATCGACGACCAGGACGAGTGGAAAAGCCAGGGTTTTCAATTATCCGTTGGATTAGCCTTATAAGATCTCCATTACCCAATGGAATAGCTCCCCGCGATAGCAGGGAGCTTTTTTTTGTCCGTAGTTTTACCTGCCTTCTTTGTCAGTTTTAAGCTTAAAGGCATGAATCTTGGCAATACTGATTTCCCGTTATACTTTTACCGTTCTGACCGGTTTGAAACCGGCAGATGACAGATTGACTTAAGGAGACTTGAATATGAGTATTGAAAAATTTTTACTGCGCACAGAAGATGAGATGGATTTTTTACCCATTATCCCCCTCAATGAAAGTGACCAGGATGACCTGAACGGGATAGAGGTCCCGGCCGAGATACCCCTGTTACCTCTCCGGAATACGGTTCTGTTCCCCGGCGTAGTGCTGCCTATTACCGTGGGCCGGGATAAGAGCATCAAAGCAGTGAACGATTCTTATAAAGGCGACAAACTGATCGGCGTGATCGCCCAAAAGGACAGCAATGTGGAAGACCCTGAAGTAAAGGATCTGGAGAATATCGGCACCGTGGCCCGGATCGTCAAACTGATCAAGATGCCGGATGGAGGAACAACCATCATCATCCAGGGTAAAAGCCGGTTCCTGGTGGAAGCGATCGTGGAAGAAGACCCTTATTTCAAAGCAAAGATCTCCAAACTGGAAGAAGAAGAGTCTCCCAAGGATGAGGACTTTAATGCATATGTGGCCAATATCAAGGACCTGGCTGCGGATATCGTGCAATTGTCACCGAACATCCCGACAGAAGCATCGATCATTCTCCGCAATATCGAGAACCCTTCATTCCTGATCCATTTTGTGTCGAGTAACCTGAATACGGATATCAAGGATAAACAACGTTTGCTCGAACTGAATCAGATCCGGCAACGTGCCGACCTGCTGATGCAATTATTGCAGAAAGAATTGCAGTTCGTGGAGCTGAAAAATAAAGTTACGACCAAGACAAGAACGGAGCTCGATAAGCAACAACGTGAATATTTCCTCCAGCAACAGATGAAGAGTATCAAAGAGGAACTGGGTGGCGACAGCAATATGCAGGAGATAAAGGAGATGCAGAAAAAGGCCGAAGTAAAAAAATGGCCGGCGGCTGCAAAGGAAATGTTCAAAAAAGGAGTGGAGAAACTGGAAAGAATGCATCCCAGCACGCCTGATTTTTCCGTGGTCTACAATCACCTTGACCTGATGCTGGATCTTCCCTGGGAAACGTACACCGAAGATCATTACGATCTGAAGAAAGCAAAGAAGACACTGGATATCGATCATTATGGCATGCATAAGATCAAGGAAAGGATACTCGAATACCTGGCTGTGCTGAAACTGAAAGGGGATATGAAGAGCCCGATACTTTGTTTTGTCGGTCCTCCCGGTATTGGTAAAACATCATTGGGAAGAAGCATTGCCAATGCGATCGGCAGAAAATATGTGCGACTCAGTCTCGGTGGATTACATGATGAAAGCGAGATAAGGGGTCATCGTAAAACATATATCGGTGCCATGCCCGGCCGGATATTACAATCCATCCGCAAGGTGAAATCATCCAACCCGGTGATGATACTGGACGAGATCGATAAAGTGGGCAGTGATCACCGGGGTGATCCTTCCTCCGCGTTGCTGGAAGTGCTGGATCCGGAACAGAACCATACTTTTTATGATAATTACCTGGAAGGAGAGTATGACCTCAGTAAAGTATTGTTTATTGCAACCGCCAATAATGCACAGAATATTCAGCCTGCGCTGCGGGACAGGCTTGAGATCATCGACCTCAGCGGTTATGCGGTAGAGGAGAAAATGGAGATCGCCAAACGTCACCTGTTGCCCAAGCAAAAGGAATTGCATGGGTTGAAAAGCAGTCCGTTCAAGATCAATGATAAGGTGCTGGAAAAAGTGATCCAGGATTATACCAGGGAAAGCGGTGTACGCGAACTCGATCGCCAGTTGGCTTCGATCATGCGCTTCCAGGCAAGAGAACTGGTGCAGAAAGGAAAAATAAAACCCAACCTGACAGCAGATGATATCGAGACCATGATCGGGAAGCCAAAGTACAGTAATGATATTTACAAAACAGCAAACATGGCCGGTGTGGCGGTCGGACTCGCCTGGACTTATGTAGGTGGTGATATATTATTTATTGAGACCAGCCTGAGTGATGGTAAAGGTGAATTAAAACTGACGGGTAATCTCGGTAATGTGATGAAAGAAAGTGCAAGCACCGCATTGACTTATCTCCAGTCCAACGCAAAAAGATATAAACTGGACAGCAAACTATTTGAAAAGAAGAATATTCATATCCATGTGCCTGAAGGAGCCGTGCCCAAAGACGGCCCCAGTGCGGGTGTTACCATGATGTCGGCGATCGCTTCCGCGTTGACCGGTAAAAGAGTGAAACCATTCCTGGCCATGACCGGCGAGATCACGTTGAGAGGACAGGTCTTACCCGTTGGTGGTATCAAAGAAAAAGTACTGGCTGCTAAAAGAGCCGGGCTCAAAGAGATCATCCTTTGCTGGCAGAATGAGAAAGATGTGGAAGAGATAGATCCTGAATTCATCAAGGGCATTAAGTTCCATTATGTGAAGACGATGAACCAGGTCCTGGAACTTGCACTGGTAGGATAAATTATTTTGAACCACGTAAGAGCATAAGGCATATAGGAAACACATAGTTCTATGTGAAAGTCTAAGTTTTCTATTGGCCTGTGTGGTTCAACTTTCTTGTATTTTCGTTGCGCATTGTACTGGCGGCTTACCATACTACTTTTATTTCTTGCCACCCGCATTCCTGCTCAAACCCTCGGCGGCAATTCTGTATTCAATTTTCTTAAGGTCCCCAACACTCCGCAACTAACAGCTTTAGGGGGTGTCAATATTTCCCAGCCTTCCGACGACATCGGCCTGGCTTTTAATAATCCTGCCTTATTAAAACCTTCGATGCATACACAGATGAACGCGGTGTTCAATGATTTTTACAGCGGGATCAAAGTCTATCATTTATCAATGGGCTATCGCAATGAGGGTCTCAGCACCAATTTTTCCTGGGGACTGAATTATTTCGACTATGGTAATGTTTCTGAAACGGATGCTTCGGGCAATGTATTTGGTAAGTTCCGGCCGCGGGATTGGGTGATGCAGGTATCTGCCTCGCGGGCTTATGAAGAGAAATGGAATTATGGTGCTACACTGAAATTCATCAATTCCGGCTACGGCCAGTATAGTTCCAACGGATTGGCGCTCGATATCGGTATACTGTTTCATGATTCTTCAAAATTGTTCTCCGCATCGGTCGTTGCAAAGAACATGGGAGCACAGTTGAAAAAATATGAAGGCTCAGGACCGGATGATCTTCCTTTTGACCTGCAGATCGGGCTGACCAAACGCATGGCCAAAGCCCCCTTTAGTTTTTCATTGACAGCGCAACGCTTGCAGCAATTCGATATCAATTATAACGATACCATTTTCAATAACGAAAATGGTTTTGATAACGGCAGCGATGATCCGCAGGACGCTGTGCGAAAATTCTCCTTTGGTAAGCTTCTCAACCATTTTGTGCTGGCCACAACGATTTACCTGGGTGATAAAATAGAAGCGATGGCCGGGTATAATTTCCTGCGGAGAAAAGAACTGAGCTTCGGGGATACGGGGAATGGATTGAATGGTTTCTCACTCGGCGCAGGACTTGTGCTGGGCAAATTACAGATCCGTTATGCCCGTGCTTATTACCAGAACAATTCAGCGTATAACCAGCTTGGCCTGAATATGAAACTGAATGACTATTTCGGGCTCGGCCGCTTTGGGGAGAAGATCGGTTGGTGACCTCATTGCGACGACGACGGAGGAGCAGGAGCAAAATACCACGATTGTGGTATTTTCATACTAAAAACTATCTGTATCTTTAATTGAGGTACAGGCCCACCGGGTTAGTGATACCACGTTAGTATTTTCTAAACCTTAAAACTATCTCTTATGAGAATTGTTCTCATCGCTATCTTCATCCTGGCGATCGCCAATCTTTCCGTCGCACAAAATGTAGGCATTGGTACACCGATACCGGCGGCAAAACTGGATGTAAAAGCAGCTACCAATTATGTAGGCCAGTTCAATGGTACTTCACCCATGTATATGGGTATTTACGAAAATGATATTTATCGCGGTTACTGGGGTTCTTATTCAGGCGCTGCGGAAGATATTGACTTCGGTACCGGTGCCGGCAATGCAACAGGGAAACTGCATTTCACCATACAAGCCATTCCAAAGATGACGATCAATAGTGCCGGGCAGGTAGGCATCGGCCTTACCAATCCTAACCATCTTCTTCATGTGGCCAATGGCGATTTCTTTGTAGAATCAAGCGTTGGTAAAATAATTTTTGGATATGAAACGGGTGGCAGCCAATGGCGCTTAGGTACGACCGGTGCAGGAGCCGATATCCGCTGGTATACTTATAATGGTATTACGGAAACACCAATGCATTATTTTCATCAAAATGGTAATATGGGTGTTGCTACAGGTATACCTGTCCCTATTGCAAGATTGGATGTAAAAGGCGCAGGTACTACATCTTCGACCAATACCTTCGTGTTGCGAAATGCCCTTGGTGACACATTGTTGCGCATGCGTGATGACGGACGGATGGGTATAGGCTATAACGGTACCACCTATGGTCGCCAGATAAACCTTGGCGGCACCGGTATTAATTTTTATACGTCAAATGAAGCGTCTTTTGGCGGCGCTGTATTTCCAACAGATACGTCCCTGGTATTATGGTCAAACAGCAATGCAAATAACTACCTCGTTCTTCAGCCCTCATGGGGCAATACAGGGATCGGTACCTATACACCCAATGCCAAGTTCCATTTGAACGGAGCCCAGCTTATCGGGAGCAACTCCGCCCGGATTGCTACTGGTTATGAGTTGAGTGTAGATGGAGATGTAATAGCGGAGAGCTTTGTTACGCAGAATAGCACCAGCTGGCCGGATTATGTATTTGAGGATAATTATCCGCTGCGTTCCATTAGCGATCTTGAAACCGCCATCCGGCAACATAAACACTTACCCAATGTGCCTTCTGCCGCTGAGATCGAAAAGAATGGGATCAACCTTGGTAAAATGAGCTCAGCCCTGCTGGAAAAAGTGGAGGAACTGACCTTGTATATCATTCAGTTAAAAAAAGAGAATACCGATCTTGAAATCCGTTTGAAAAAACTGGAAGAAAAAAAATAATAACAATCAGGAGATCAGCCGGTACAATTCAAACGCTTCTGCATTTTCAGCATCGCATTGCACACCTCTTACTTTGGCCAGCGAACGGGTAAAGCCCTGCTGCATATAGCTACGGTGAGATTGAGACTGGTAAGCGGAAAGCGCTGCTATCTTTTTGTCCAGTTCCGCCTGGGATAATTTGATAAAGAAATTGGTACGGAAACTATAATTGTTCCAGGGAAGTTCGTACCCTGCAAAGCTGGTGTTCTTGAAAGCCCTCATCCCTTCCTGGTGAATGGTTTGGTGATCCTGGTGGATATCGGACGCGGCCGGGAGTAATACAAGATCGGGTTTGATGCGGGCATTCAGCTGTAATAACTCTTCCAGGATAACCTGTCTTTTGGCAGGCAATTCCCTTACCTCATAATTGAACAGGATAAGGTTGGATGCGGGGATACCCAGTACTGCCGTGGCTTTCCTGCATTCATGTTCCAGTGTATCCGCCGGCAGACTGGCAGGTAATGATCTCGAACAAAGACAGAAAGCAGCGTAATACACTTCTTTTCCTTCTGCACAGAATTTGGCGATACTGCCACCACAGCCCAGTTCACCATCGTCCGTATGCGGCGCCAGTACTAATATTTTTTTGGGGTCGAACATTTTCAGGGCAAAAATAACCGATAAAACTGCGGAAACAAATTTGATTAATCTTTCAGATAACTGGTAGAATCTTTCAGCAAAGGCAGCCGCTGCGCAAACCGGGTATTTAAAATGGTCCGGAACAGATTGACACCAGTGAGGCTGTCATTAAAAGCAGTATAATTCCCGGAAGGAAAATACACCGTTGCCAGGTTCAGGAAATAATAATCATTGGCGACGGGTTCTTCAAAATGGCGGAACCCATGATCACCCATTAATACGATCAACGGGGGTTGGGGTGAAGACCGGAGTATATGTTCGAGCAGCTCCTGTATTTTTTTATTGGTGTATTGCAGGTACGCGGTATACGCCTGCTTGTTGACCTGGTTGCCTTCCAGCAGTTTTTCAAATGGCTGTTCCCTGCCGTCTTTGTCAAAATAATAAGGATAATGCGGCATCATCAGGTGGGTATACACAAACCTGGGATGCCGGCTTTTTTGTTCAGCCAGTCGCCAGGTGAGATCGTAAATATTTTTATTATTATGCTTATTGGCATACGTGATTATCTCAAGATTCTTCCTTGATTTCAATCTCGAAATAAAATTGAAACGGATCTCTTTATCAAAACGATGCAGAAAGGTCTGGGCAGTGATCAGTCTTGTTTTAACAGGGAGAAATGTTTCCCTCACCCGGGCAGGTTGTCCTTCAAAATCAAATACGGAATAATTATAAAAGTCATAGCCCTGGTGACGGAAGAACTGCACCAATTTATTATCCCGGATCGATTCATAGCAATAGGTAAGGTCAGGCAGGGCCCGGTTAGTGCCGGATAGTTCCAGGTAATTCATGTTCAGAACAGAAGCCACAGAAAAGGGCGTGTAATTATAATTGCTCCGGCTGGCATTGATCGTGTGAAAGCCAAGACTGCCGAGTCTTTCCAGGAACGGCGCGTTGTCAAATTGAAAAAGATCTTTCAGTTCCTTGTTCCCGGCATATTCATCCACCAGGATAAAATAAATATCGGGTTTTTTACAGCTGTCGCAATCCGTAAAACCCGCTGGCAGCGAATAAGCGTTCTCTTTTTTGCTGATGGCTTTCCCCGTTAATAAAACAATATCTGCGAGGAGCAGCAAGATTAAAAGCAGGTTGAGATAACCGGTGAGTTGTGTCAACGGCTTCTTTCTTTTTTTCAGGACCACGAGCAGGACAATGAAGAGAAGAAGCGCAGCGGGAAGAATAAAAGAATACCCGGTAATAAAAGAACGCGGGGCTATTTTTTTCAGCCCGTCATGAACGGAGCCGAAAAAGAAATGAAAACACATGATGCAAAAAGCGGCGAAGTTGGCTTTCGTGAAATTGCGGTAGAGCAGCCAGAGCAGACCGGCAAATACGACCGAAGCGGCTATATAGACACCGGTCAGTATCAGCGCATCTTTTACCGGTACAAAATCATAGTTCTCCGTATAACCATGGAGTACAAAGAACAGGGGCAGCAAAAAAAGAAAGACCGGTTTTGCCCGGATGATATGGAGTAATTTATCTTTCATTTTTTTTCAGCAGGTAGATGGTGCGCCCGGAGCCGCTGATCTTTTCTTTTGCTTCGATGGAAAAATAATTGCTGAATACGGTCTCGAAATATTGTTCCGTATAGTGCGGGTAGATATCTTTTTTCTGGTTAAGCATATACGCGACCTTCTCATCCTCTTTAGGAACAAATTCAATGATAAGATAACGGCAAACAGTTTGAAAAAAAACGGCGATCTTATCAAAGGGAATATTTTTCCCGATAACAAGATGATGGATAAGCGCGAGGGCAAATGCCATATCAGTATTTGTTCTTTCCATAAAAGAAGCCCGTTCTTTATTATTGACACCAATGGCAGGCGAAGGCCGGGTAATATCCATAATGAGGGGAAGGATGTTTTTTTCACCCGACCTTTTAATTTCCCGGTACAGCCCGTTGATACAAACCGCATCGAAGTCGCAAGCGATGACCGGGATATTTTTCGCGGCAGCCAGTTTGGAAAATTCGCCTTTATTGGCGCCATGGTCGGCCACCGTTGACGGTTTTACCTTATCCAGCCATTGAGAAATGATGAGTTGCTTATGTGCCAGGTAATCTCCTCTTCCAGCGGCTTCATCATAATAGCCCGACCACGTGGTCTTGTTCTCACCAGGGTTTAATTTTTTGATCAGCAGTTCCAGGCTTGTTACAAGGTTCAGTAATTTCTTTTTGGAGAAAACTGTTTTTTGGGTTGTTGGGCCGGGATCCTTCGCACTGTATTTCGCATGCAGGTGTATATGCAGGTAGATATGCATCGAGAAACGTGTCTTCCATGGTAATAATGAACTGGCTATTTGCAGCGGGATGCCATCGCTATAAGCCAATAATAATTCCTGTAAGGATGATTTAGCGTAATATGATAATAATAACGGCGACAGGAAATGTTCACAGAATTGCCGGTAAGCGATCCAGGGTTCGGTCTCATCATATTTTTCGAAGGAGAGCGAGTCGATGAAGATCAGTTTTCCTTTATACCATTGGATATTGTACGGACTTGCATCTTTCAGTATCATTCCCGATTCAAGCGATGTTCGTAAGATCCCCAGTGTAAGCAGGGCTGCATCCTTGAGCACGTCAAATGACCATTCATAAGGGTAAGAGATAAAAGGAATTGTTTCGGGTTGCAATGTAGTATACCATTCCTTGTCACCTGTAAAATTTTCGATGACACGGTCATGAGGGATCAGCCATCCTTTTTTTACAAGGTTCTCATAACAACCGCTGGCAATAAAAAGATCGAAGTCGTCTTTAAAAACTTTATTCACCTGGCGGTATAAGGATCCGTCTTTCTCAAAAATAAATCCTGAAGGGTCCCGGTACGACGAAGGATGTGGAGTATGATTGGACATCAGGCGGGAGGGTTATCATTTGGTTTCTTTGGTGTACGGGTAAAAAAGGACCGGATATAGTTACGGATATTGCGGAAGAAAAAAGCGATCCCCAGCACGGCAGCAGCAATTACCTGGACAAGATAACTGCCGCTTCCCGGGTCGATATATAACAAATGTTCAAGCATTACAGGTAACGCAGGTTCGTTTTCGGGGATAAAGTTAATAATGTTTCATACATCAGCATGATAGTGCTTTCGATATCATCGCGGTGCAGCATTTCTACCGTGGTGTGCATATAGCGCAAAGGAATTGATATCAATACGGAAGGACAGCCGTCATTCGAATAGGCAAATGAATCGGTGTCCGTACCGGTACTGCGGCTCAGGGCTCTCCATTGAACGGGTATCTTCTTATCAGCCGCCACTTTTTCCACCAGCGCCAGTAATTTATTATGAACAGCCGGGGCATAAGAGAGGGAAGGACCCTTGCCGGTACTTACATCGCCTTCGATATTCTTGTTGATCATTGGCGTAGTAGTATCATGCGTCACATCCGTCACGATAGCGATATCGGGTTTGATCCTCCGGGCGATCATTTCGGCGCCGCGGAGACCGATCTCTTCCTGTACCGCGTTCACGATATATAATCCATACGGGAGTTTCTTTTTATTTTCCATGATCATCCTGGCCACTTCGGCGATCATAAAACCACCGATGCGGTTATCGAAGGCACGGCCGATATAATTATTATTCGCCAGTTCATCAAAACCATCCCGGTAAGTGACCACGGCGCCGATATGAATTCCCAATGCCTCTACTTCCTTACGGTTCCTGGCGCCGCAATCCAGCCAGAGATTATCGGTCCGGGGTGAAGGTTCTTTCTGATCGGGATTGCCCAGCCTCGTATGGATCGCGGGCCAGCCAAACACAGCTTTTACCGGTCCTTTTTTCCCATGAATAAGGACCCGGGATGCAGGAGCTGTCTGGTGATCCACACCGCCATTCCTTTTTAAATAGATCAATCCTTCCGGGGTAACATAATTCACAAACCAACTTATCTCGTCAGCATGCGCCTCGATCACCACTTTGAATGCATGATCGGGGTTGATAACTCCTACTGCGGTGCCATAAGGATCCACATAGGAACTGTCAACATAAGGTTTCAGGTATTCGAGCCATAGCTTTTGCCCCCATGTTTCAAATCCAACGGGGGATGCATTATTGATATAGGAACGGAAAAATTCAAATGCCTTGTCGGTGATGATCGATTTTTTAGTTCTTGCTGCCCTGGCCATAATTGATGATTAAGGTTGCAAAAATAACTAAATGCCACTGATTAAGAATAGAATAGCTGAAAAGGCCATCAGCCCGTCGAGGATGAGATAATAGAACATATCAGAAAAATTCTTCCTGGCCTGGTTATAAAGACAGGCGGTGAGGACGCCGGGTACCAGTAAAATGATAACGGAGACAACGGAATGATCATACCGGTATAACAGACCCGTGCTGATGGCAAATACGATCAGTGAAAAACTGAAAACATACCTGATACTCCGCTCGTCCAGGTAGGTGATCAGG
>DASYLC010000147.1:0-16557 GCA_036009775.1 Chitinophagaceae bacterium | reverse complement strand
GGACAATACCCGTAAGATCATTGAAGGGATCAGGTGGGCAAAAGAGCAGGCTGCCGACCTGGTGATATTCTCAGAGCTTTGCGTTTGCGGTTATGCCCCCCGTGATTTCCTGGAGTTTGAAGATTTTATCAATAAGTCATATGGAGCGATCGATATGATCAAAGCGCATGCGGATACGATCGCCGTGCTGGTTGGCGCTCCTGACCGTAACCCGGTCCGGGAGGGAAAGGACCTGTTCAACGCTGCTTACTTTTTATACGAGAAAGAAGTGAAAGCAATCGTTCACAAGACCTGTCTCCCCAATTATGATGTGTTTGATGAATACCGGTATTTTGAACCCGCTTATCATTGGGATACCATTGCATTCAAAGGAAAAAAATTAGCGGTCACCATTTGTGAAGATATCTGGAACCTGGGTGATAATCCTTTGTACCGTAACTGTCCCATGGATGAACTGATGAAGCAGCAACCGGATATCATGCTGAACCTTTCCGCTTCACCATTTGATTATACACATGTGGAGTACAGGAAAGCGATCGTAAAACTGAATGTGTCGAAGTACAAATTGCCGATGTTGTATAGTAATTGCGTGGGCAGCCAGACCGAAGTTGTTTTTGACGGAGGTTCGCTGGTGTTTGACAAGAATGCCAATATGATCAAACAGCTCCCTTTGTTCGAGGAAGCGATGCAGGTCTTTGAATTGAAAGATGACGGGACTTTTGCAGAGCCCATTATTGCGTTGTCAAAGAATTTACCCGATGCCGAATTAAGTCCGTTGGAACTGGATCATGAACTTTGTACCGCCGAGATACACGACGCGATCATCCTGGGGATCCGGGATTATTTCCGGAAAATGGGCTTTACCAAAGCTATCCTGGGCAGCAGTGGTGGTATTGACAGCGCTGTTACCCTGGCATTGGCCTGTACCGCCCTGGGAAAAGAAAATGTAAGGGCCGTCCTGATGCCTTCGCAATATTCAACGGGGCATTCTGTTTCGGATGCGGAGCAGTTGAGCAAAAAATTAGGGAACCCGTATGATGTTGTTCCCATAAAAAATATCTATCAAAGCTTTCTCGATGAACTAAAACCTATTTATAAAGATCTTCCATTTGGTTTGGCAGAAGAGAATATACAGGCGAGAGTAAGAGGTAATCTCCTGATGGCCATTGCCAATAAATTCGGGTATATCTTATTGAATACATCCAATAAAAGCGAACTGGCTACCGGGTACGGTACTTTATATGGTGATATGGCCGGCGGGCTGGCGGTGCTGGGTGATTGCTATAAGATGCAGGTCTATGCACTGGCCGGGTATATCAATCGTAAGGATGAGATCATTCCTCATAATATCCTGGTGAAAGCCCCTTCGGCAGAATTAAGGCCCGGTCAGAAGGATGCCGATTCATTACCGGATTATGCGATCCTTGACAGGATCCTTTACCAGTATATCGAAAGAAGACAGGGTCCTTCGGAAATAAAAGCACAGGGTTTTGATCCCGCATTGGTGGACCGGGTTTTAAAAATGGTCAATGTAAATGAATATAAACGTAACCAGTTCTGCCCGATCATCCGTATTTCTCCCAAGGCATTTGGGGTAGGGCGGAGAATGCCCATCGTTGGAAAATACCTTAGCTGATGAAAAGAATAACGCTGCTGATCTTCCTTGTTGTTGCATGCTCTTCCTGCTTCAAAACATACGAAGCGATCAGCAACGTATTGACAAAGGATAAGGATTGCTGGATCGATACCCGGACGATGATCTTTTATTATGACGGAAGGGAACTGATGACCGGTATCAGTATCTGGCTGCATGATGATAAAAAAGATATTAAGTTTAGCAGCGAACCCGGGCAGGCAAGCATAACCCGGGTTGAATTGATCGCTTTGAAAGATCTGTTGACAAAGCAGGCGGTCAGCATTACCATCAGCCGGTCAGATGTTCACTGGCGGGATGATGTAAGTTTTTATATTGAACCGAAAGACTGGACAAAGAAACGAAGGATCGTTTCTACGCATACTCACCATTGATATAATAAAAAAGCAACCGGAGGTGCTTTTATTATAGTTATGTTCTTTTAATTAATGTTTGAATGTGATCGTTATCAGTGTCGGTGGCGGGAAGTTCACATTTTGACTAACCACCAGGTTGGTCTCATTTAATGACACGATCGTAAATGTGTTAGTTCCTCCCGGGATCAGTGGACCGGATAAAACGAGTTCGGTCTCACCTGTGGCAAAATTCCAGGTAAATGGGCCGGCTGTAGTAGGGGCGCAAATAACGGCACCTTCTGATATACTGCCCGCGGTGGCACTTGAAAACGTAATGGTGTTGTCCACGAAACAAGCTATCTGCGGAGCCGTCGAAATATCGACACCACCGGCAGAAGCGCTCTGGAATTTCCAGGTGCCGCTTGTTATTAATTCTGTTTTTGTTTTTGGGGCAGGGGTATCATCGTCTTTATCACAGGATACCAGGGCGAATAAAACCAGTGTCAGACTGAGTAAGGGAGTAAAAATATATTTCTTCATACTGTTGGATTTGGTAAACAAAGTAAGCAATATTTCGGGGTCTTAATAGGTACAAATACGCTAAAATAGTGCCGGTTTTTCCGCCGTTCATAATAACGGCAAATAATTTGCATACAGCAAGTTCGTAATTTGCGACACATAATAAATATCTCCCATGCTCAAAACCGCAGAAGATATCCGGCAGCTGAACGAACGGATCGCCCATGCAGGCCAGTTCACTGATAAATTAAGAGAAGAGATCGGTCATGTAATCATCGGTCAAAGCCATATGCTTGACAGGTTGCTGATCGGTCTTTTAAGTAATGGCCACGTATTGCTGGAAGGAGTTCCGGGCCTGGCCAAGACCCTTACCATTAAATCACTGGCACAGGCCATCCATGCAAAATTCAGCCGGATACAATTCACGCCCGACCTGTTACCTGCCGACGTGATCGGTACCCTGATCTATAACCAGCAGAAGAATGAATTCGTGGTCCGCAAAGGACCCATCTTTGCCAATTTTATTTTGGCGGATGAGATCAACAGGGCTCCGGCGAAAGTGCAGAGCGCTTTGCTGGAAGCGATGCAGGAACGGCAGGTGACCATCGGGGACTCTACTTATAAATTAGATGAGCCATTCCTGGTGCTGGCCACGCAGAACCCATTGGAGCAGGAGGGAACCTATCCATTACCCGAAGCACAGGTAGATCGCTTTATCATGAAAGTGGTGGTGGATTATCCAACCATGAAAGAAGAGCAACTGATCCTGCGGCAGAATATAGAAGGTAATTTTCCTTCGGTAAGACCTGTCGTATCGATCCAGGAAGTTTCGAATGCAAGAGATCTTACCCGGCAGGTGTATATGGATGAAAAGATCGAACAGTATATACTGGATATCGTTTTTGCAACCCGGAGACCCGACCAGTACAAACTGGAAAAATTAAAACCACTGATCTCTTATGGTGGTTCGCCAAGAGGAAGCATCAATCTCGGCCTGGCGGCTAAGGCACAGGCATTTTTAAATAAACGCGGGTTCGTGATCCCGGAAGATGTAAGAAGCATTTGTAAGGATGTATTGCGTCACCGGATTGGCCTGACCTATGAAGCGGAAGCCGAGAATGTAAAAGTGGAAGATGTAATCGAAGATATTTTAAGACAGATCAACGTTCCATAATGCTTACAACAGCCGAAATAATAAAAAAAGTAAGGGAGCTGGAGATCAAAAGCAAGAAGATCACCACCGATCTCTTCACCGGTGAATACCATAGCGCATTCAAAGGAAAGGGGATGTCGTTCAAGGAAGTGAGGGAGTATGCGGCAGGCGACGATATACGTTTTATCGACTGGAATGTATCGGCACGGTTCGGTCACCCGTTCAGCAAGATCTTTGAAGAAGAAAGGGAGCTGACGGTGATGTTGCTGGTGGATATCAGTTCCAGTTCCTTGTTTGGTACCGTGCATGCCAGGAAAAAAGACATTATCACCGAGATCGCCGCGGTATTGAGTTTTTCGGCCGTGAATAATGCCGATAAGATCGGCGTAATATTTTACAGTGATGTTGTGGAAGCCTATATCCCGCCCAAAAAAGGGAAACAGCATGCATTATATATTGTGCGGGAATTGCTGAGCAAGGAGCCCAAAGGAAAAGGTACCGCTGTCAGCAAGGCCCTTCGTTATTTTAATAATGCCACCCGCCAGAAAAGTATTGCTTTTATCCTGAGTGATTTTATCGATGCCAACTATGAGGATGCTCTCCGGATCGCTGCTAAAAAACATGATGTGATCGGGATAAAGATCTACGACCGGATGGACCAGCAATTACCCAATGCGGGATTATTGCAGGTGGAGGATGCGGAAACAGGTTTGACCAAATGGGTGGACAGCAGTAATAGTTTTGTACGCTATAGTTATGAACAGGAATTTTTCCGGGTAACGGAATACAGCACACAAACATTTAAAAAAGCCGGTTGCGACCTGCTGCATGTACGAACAGGAGATGATTATGTAAGAGTGCTGCAACGATTCTTCCTGAGCCGCAACCGCTGATCAACATGGGTTTCAAAAAAAATATATTTCTCCCGCTATTATTTATTGCGCAACTGGTATCGGCGCAGAAAGAAGGGTCTATCCGGGCAACGGTCGACAAAAAAAAGATATTGATCGGCGAACCGATGGTACTCACTATTGAAACAGAGTTAAGAGGTTCATCAAAACTCATTAAGATCGATTCTATCCCGCATTTTGAATTGCTGAAAGAGCCAAAGATCGATAGTTCGTCAGGTAACAATACAGTAAAGATCAGCGTGGTTATGGAGCTTACCAGTTTTGACTCCGGTCATTGGGTGATCCCTTCTTTTGCATTGACAAAAGATATCAGGACCGACACGATCCCTGTGGATGTCGTCTTTTCTGATTTCGATCCCACAAAGGATTACAACAGTATAAAAGATATTCTTGACGTCAATGTAACAAAGAAAAAATTTCCCTGGTGGTGGTATGCCGCAGGCGGGGTGGTATTGATCGCTGTACTGATCTGGCTGGCCCGGAGAAAAGCACCGGTGGTTGTCGCATCTGCACCAAAGGCGGCGATCAGTCCTTATGATGATGCAATAAAAGAATTAGAGCAGCTGGAAAGAAACAAACCTGCCGCCAAACTCTACTATTCAAAACTAACCGATATTTTCAGACTGTATATCTACCGGAAGAAGGGTATTCTCTCCCTGCAGAAAACAACGGATGACCTTGTTGTGCAATTAAAGGATCTGAACCTGGGAAAAGAGCAGTTTGATAAATTATCTCAATCATTGCGACTGAGTGACTTTGTAAAATTTGCCAAATATGTTCCTGCAGAAGAAGATGACAGGACGGCGTTCAGGGACATACTGCAGGCTATAAAAACGATCGAACAAGCGGAGATCAAATAGTATGTTGTACGACTGGATAAAAAACCTGGATTTTGCTCACCCCATGCTGTTTGGCTTACTGGCTTTACTGCCAGTATTGATATGGTGGTATATCAAACGGTATAGCCGTGGCCAGGCGACGATCAAAACATCCTCGTCACATGCTTTTACAGCGAGTTCGGGAAGAAACCGTTCAAGGCACCTGGTATTTGTTTTACGATTGCTGGCATTGGGCTGTTTGATCGTGGCATTGGCCCGTCCGCAGAAAAGAAGTGAGGAAAACCGGTCTGAAGGTGAAGGGATCGACATCATGCTTTGTATGGATGTCAGCGGGAGCATGGGCTCTACGGATATCCCGCCATCCCGGATGGATGTAGCGAAAGAAGTGGCCGAAGAATTTATTCGTAGCCGGCCGATAGACAGGATCGGGCTGGTCATTTTTTCCGGAGAAAGTTTTACGCAGTGTCCGCTGACCAATGACCGGAATACATTGATCGGCCAGATACAATCACTCGAGAACCGTACATTATTGAAAGATGGAACGATCATCGGCGAGGGACTGGCAACAGCAGTGGATCGTTTGAGCCAGGGAGGATCAAAAAGTAAAGTGGTTATCCTTATCACCGATGGAAAGGAAGATGCACCTGATACAAGACTGATCGATCCGTTGACGGCATTGGATATCGCCAAATCAAGAGGGGTGAAAGTATATACGATCGGGATGGGAGCGATGCCTTCCACCATCGTGGAGAACACTGGAAACAAACCGGGTGTAAAGAATCCCAACATCGATTTTATCGATGAGGCATTACTCCGCAAGATCGCCACGGAAACAGGGGGTCAGTATTTCCGGGCAAGGGATAAGGAAGGGTTAAAAGATACCTACAAGCAAATCGATCAGTTGGAAAAATCAAAGATCGATATCTCCACTTTTAAAAGATCCGAAGAACGTTTTCTTCCGTTTGTACTGGCGGCACTGGCATTTCTTTTTTTAGAAATGGTGCTTCGGTTTACCTTGTTCAGGAAATTCCCCTGATCTCATCTGCTCAGTTGCTCAATACCGTTTTCCATATACTCCATCCAAAAGTGCTTAAATAAATATCTGTGGTACAACCCGGGTTTTGCACTACATGAATATCGGAGCAATGAGCCCGTACCGGCAGCCCCGCTGAAATATCTGTCCAGATCCCGCTATGATTAACGCAGGCGTACACCTTATCATCGGTTATGACAAAAAGTATATTCCGGCATGCATTTTTATACAGGTCCATTGAATAGAAAATTCCCGGGGGAAGATTACCGGTAATATCCGACCAGTCGGCACCATTAGGTGAAAAAAAGACACTACCCCTTCTCCATTCATCATTCCTCAATGCATAAGCTTCGGAAGAACTACCCACGTCGATGGTTCTGGCAATATGCCTGTTAAAATCGTTCCCGGTTGGGATCCCGTTTGCATTCACCTGGTCATATTGCAACGTTCCACCGCGGTTGATCATTTTGATAACCCGCCCACTGGTCCGTTTGCCAATAAATATTTCAATACCGTCGTAAGAACTGATGGCAGAGGTCACCTCGTTAGCGCCGGTGGTCGTAAATAAATACTCCGCATGCATATCGGTTTCATCTGCATTGGCAAATATCCCGTAGATCACGTTGAATGCGATAGCAGGGTCGGGGCCAAAAGAATGGGTAGAGATCGCATACATATACTGGCCGGCAAGATTCCTTTTTTGCGGCTTGATCACTTTACAGAAAAGACCGTTCAATGAATTGACACGCTGATCCGAACCTGGTGAAAAATTTCTGATGGGGATCTGGATATCTGTTGTGGCGTTTCGTGCCCTGTACCGTAACCCTCCGCCGGAGTTGGACCAAAGCATCCCTCCGCTTCCTAAATAGAAATGAGCTCCGCCATCATAAAGGGATTCCAGGGGTTTCCATGGCCTGTCAATGCCATCCATGTGCACGTTATTATTATCCTGTAACCCACCACCCACCGTGATGATATTACTATACGACATTCCAACATCAAACCGGCCCCACCATTGCCGTAGTGCTGCCGGTCCTACAAATTGAAGATTGGCCAGGCGACGGCTCCAGGTATAATCCATCGAGCTTTGAACAGGGTCATTGATATTATTCAGTGAAGCAAGTCCGCCATCACTGCAGATGTACAAACGATTTGGATTGGTCTCGGAAAATTCCAATGCCGCCTTGTCATCATGGATCAGGTTCATGTTCATGGCATTGAAACTCCCGCCACCATTGGTTGAAATATAGGGCCCTCTTATCCATCCGAATGAGACAATATCAGGATTCGCCGCATGCACAGCAATACAATTATTCCTGCTATCTCCGCCTCTGCCACCAGGGTCATCGGATGGACGCCAGTTCAGCTTTTCAAAAGTAGTACCTCCGTTGCCCGATTTTAAAACTCCCAGGAGACCACCTGTTCCATTTGCCACTACCGCATACATAAATTCTTTCCGGTTTTTGCAGGAAGCTATAGAAACAGTTGAAACGGTACTCAATTCGGCCGGTGTTAGTCCTGATACCGCAACCGGATTCATCGCCAGGTAATTGGTAGGCGAAAAGGAGGCTTTGAATAAAAAGGGTCCCGAATCAGGACAGCCGGCCCCGCGAAACGAAATGATAAAACTGTTATCCGGGCCTGCAGCCAGGTCGTTTACGATCATATTACACCCGGCCGGAAATAATGCCCGTGTAAACGAATATCCTGATCCGTCACTCCGGGTAGGGATATAGGACCACCAGATACCGTTCTGCGTGCCCAGTATTATTTTCCGGGTGCTTTCCTGGACCAGGATCTTATAGATCGTACCCACGAACGGCAGGGGAATTTCCTTCCATGGAAGCAGCAAAGGTGCCTGTCCTGTAAAATCAGTCTGGTATAACGCTCCTTCTACAGAAGTACCGGCTTTTACTCCTCCGGCGAAGTAATGATTGGCATTAATTCCTTTTGCCAGGGAAAACATATCAGGAGATGACCAGTTATTACTTAATGAAACGGCCCAGTTGCCACCTGAACGGAGCCACCACACACCTCCCATATCGGCAATTGCCAAAACTGAATTCGTAGCGCCATCGATTTCAAGAACATCATTTACCCTTCCGGATTCCCACCTGTTGGAACTCCTGTCGATACCATAAGGATTCAATAAACCCCAGCCATTTATAGCAACAAGGGGTGATAGTTGGGCAAAGCATGTGGTTACTGATAAGGCCAGTAAAAAAGAAAAAAAATATTTTTTCATCTTGAGTGGTTTAAAGGTTCAGACTGCGGGCAAAAGCGGGATTTATCCTTATCTCTTTCAATCAGTGGGAGAGGCTGAGATTTCCCTGGCAACAGCACCAGGGATCTGCCAGCTAATTTCTTTTATACTTTCTCCCATTTAAAATAAAGCCTGTAAGAGCCATTGGGTGAGGTAGCGGCCTGGAAGTCGGCCTGGAAAGAATCAGGACCATGCAGGCTCTGGTTTTGATTTCGCCCCGAGAATTTATAATATTCACCTTGTCCGAAATAAAAACCCTGCCGGCTGGCGACGATCCTGGGAGTATTGACCATAACCAGTATTTTACCGGGACCGGCCCAGTAGGTACCAACTCCCACAGGTACCGTACCCGTTACCTTATCCTGCGTGATCTGCTGACTTACACCTACCTTGAACATATTGTAATCACGGGGCTGATAATTCTTCATTCCTTCCAGCATGGCATTCCAGTTGTTTTCCAACCAGCTTGCCCTGTTCTCATCCCATTCCCATACCGAAGGAATGACGACGAGATAATTGCCATAACCGATCTCACCTTCCCAGACAAGCACAGGTAACAGTGATGTATAGGAATTGGTAACAGCCTGTAATCTTGTATAACTCCAGGGCTGAGTCATCGGAACCGAATTGCCTGTCATTAATCCTCCTTCATCTCCCCTTGTTCCGGCCCTTACCCTTAATGTCTGCTCAAAGCCATACTTATCACCCATTACTTTGGTACTATGCGGAGGGATCGGGGCAACTGTACCATTATCATTCCGGACAAATCCATCCGTCCTAATATAGATCTCATCGCCTTTTCCATCCCGCTGGAGCGGGTCATCCGTCGTTTCCGTTAGTACTGTGAAACCTGTAAGTACTAACCGGTATCTGCCGGGTGCCAATACCCCGGGATTGTAGTCAACCGAAGTGGTGTTGGTGTTATAGTTATGCCGGATCGTGCCTCCCTGGAATATCTGTTCAGCCACTGATTCGGAGCTGGCAGTCATTGAAAGAACTTCATTGGCTAACGGAAATCCCAATTGCCCCTGCTCCCAGCCCAGGGATCCCCAATAAGAAAAGATCGCCGGTTTTATCGTTACCAGACCCGTGGCGGGAGTATAATAAACCCAGCCTTGTGCAAAAGCCTGCCACCATCCAAAATTCATGGGAGCAGGGCATTGTTGTGGCACAGGGCTCTCTGCACGGGGTGCGCCCAGGACATATGCTTTCTGTGCGAACTGTCCCTGTATTTCTTTTGATTGGGAGAAACCTGCCAGGGAAACGAATAAGAGGAAAAGCAAAGCGATCTTTTTCATGGTAAATAAAGTTTACGTAAAGATTCGGCTATCCGGGGAGGGCACCTATACCGAGATTTCGGGACAAGAAAATGCGGGATATGCAGGGATGTATCAGGTCAGGCCTTGCTGAATGGCTTTTGCAACGGCTTCGGTTTGTGAATGCACCTGTAGCTTTTCGTAGATGCGTTTGATATGTGTTTTTACCGTTTCCTGCGAGATCTGTAAATGCGCGGCGATCATCTTATAACTATTCCCCTGCACCATACTTTGTAAAATATCTTTCTCCCTGTTGGTAAGACTGTATTCCTTTGTTCCTGGTTTTGGTTTTGTGCCTGCCAGCAGTTTCAACACCTTGCTCGCTATCGCGGCACTCATGGGACTGCCGCCATTCAGCACGTCCTGTATGGCATCAAAGATCTTTTCAGCAACGGTTTTTTTCAACAGGTACCCGTTGGCGCCTGCGCAGATGGCATCAAACACATTCTTATTGTCGTCAAAAACGGTCAGGATAATGATCTTCACCGTTTCATTGATGGCCCTGATCCGTTGTATACCTTCTATGCCATTGATCTCCGGCATTTCAATATCCATAAGGATCACATCGGGTTGCAGTTGTTTTAATTGCCTCTCAACACCGCGGCAATTTTCATAAGCACCACATAGCAAATGATCACTGCTGCCCGAAAGCAGTGTGGAAAGACTATCCCTCATTACTTCATTGTCTTCATATAGTAGTATCCTGGTTGGCATAGTATGGTAAAACTATTCAAACAATTTATCCCGGCCTGTACCGATATCAGGTGAGGGGAACCTGTAAATGAATGACCGTACCTTCCTTTTGATCCGAAACGATCGTAAGGATCGCGTTGACCTGCTTTGCCCTCGCTTTCATATTACGTAACCCATTGCCTCCATTGGATTGGACGGGTATTCCTTTTCCATTGTCCTTTACACGGAGGTTGAATTTGTTTTGTTGTGTTGAGACCTCAATGATCATGTTTGTACAGCCAGCGTGTTTCGCTGCATTGTTCACTGCTTCTTTGAAGACCAGGAATATTTCCTTCCGGGTGTTCAGGTCCAGTTTCAGGCTGGCGGTCATTTCCCCGGCTTCAAACGAGTAGCTGATGTCTTTTGCTTCCAGCATTTCCGCGGCATATTCCCTCATCCTCACCAGCAGGTCCGCTACGGTATCGTTGTGCGGGTTGATACTCCAGACTATATCACTCATTGCATCCATCATATTCCCGGTACGCTCTTCTATTTTGGTCAGTATGGTCTTTGTTTCTTCATCCGTATGGGTTGTTTTGTTGAGTACCATCTTGCTGTACAGGTTGATACCGCTGAGGGTGCTGCCGATATCATCATGCAGATCCCTGGCGATCTTGTCCCGTATCTTTTCTTCGTTGCGGATACGGTTTAGTTTCAGGCGGTATAAATAATAAATGGCGGCTGTGAGAACAAGTGCTGCTACCAGGTAGAACCACCAGGATTTCCAGAATGGCGCCCTGATCCTGAAATGGACCCGGTCCTTTGATTCATACCAGGTACCATCCGCCCCTGCGGCCCTCACTTTAAAAGTATAGTGCCCTTCTTTTAAATTGCTGAATGAAACAGAACGCAAGCTGCCTGTAGATTGCCATTCGTTACCGGCACCTTCTAACTGGTAAGCATATTTTATTTTTTCCGGCTGGTTGTAATCCAGCGCCACGAACTCAAAGCTGATATAATTCCTGTTATACTCTAAAACAATCGGGCTGTTCAGCGGGTATTCTTTGTCCTGTACTTTTAAGCTGGTGATATAAACAGGCAAGGCAGCATTATTCTCTGGCCGCTCAGCGGGGTCAAAGACCTGGAGAGAATTTTCGTCTCCCATAAAAAAAATACCCTGTTCGTTTTTATAAAGATCATTCAGCATGTTCTGGTTACGAAGCCCTTCATTATTCCCATAATTGCTGAACATCTTTTTGACAGGATCAAATACACTGAGGCCACCAAAGGTATTGAGCCAGATATTTCCTTTTTTATCTTCGTCAATATGGTAGGTCCGCATGCTGGGAAGGCCATCCTGTTCTGTGTATTGTTTAAACTCTTTTAATGAAAGCCCAGTTTTGATCAATCCATCGCTGAGGGTAGCTATCCAAATATTTTTTTTAATATCCTGGTAAATATCCAGTATCAGGGGAGTGCTGTTGCCGGTTTTTTCCAGGGTAATGGGTACGGGTTTGAAATGACCGGTCATCGCATCAAATAATAGCAGCCCCTTGTTGCGGACACCGGCCAGCCAGTGATCATTGTCCAGCCGGGCAAAACAAAGCACGTCGTTATTTTTTTTTCCGGCTAATGTATCGGGAAGAAATTGTTTTAATTCATGCGTTATTTTATCAAAACGAAAGATACCGGCGGTATTACTGGTCAGCCAGAGATGTGTTGCATCTCCTTTTACTATCGACATGATGGATCCCTGGTAAGGAGCCAATTCTATCCTTGAACTTTTTAAGCTGGGAGTGCTCCCCTTACTTAGTTTGTCGATCTTATACAGGCAGGATGAGGAAGCTGCCCAGATAGTTTTATTTTCATCGATCAGGAGATCGTTGATCGGTGGATCCTCCCTACCGGCAATGGACCTTGAGAATTCGGTCACTTTGCCCGAAAGCAGGTCAATATGATAAAAGCCAAAGAAACCACCGGCCCATAACTCTCCTTCTTTATCCTGTACAAGGCTATTGTAACCAAAATTTCCATTGGGATGCTCAGTACTGATCAGTTTCGTGGTCTTGAAAAAATTAAAAGCAGGACTGTATTTATTGATACCCTTGTCGGTCCCGATCCAGATCGTTCCATCTTTGTCTTTGTATATGCTTTCGGCGGAATTACCATAAAAAGAAAAAGGATTGGCAGGGTTTTGCGGATAGTTGAAGGTTTTTTGCAAAGAAGGGTCATACACCGTAAGACCACCGAACGCATTGGCTATCCAGATCGTTCCATCGGCGTTTTCAATGACCCGCTTGGTAATATTAGAAGATAATGACCTTGGGTTGGAATGGTCATCATAAAAACTTTCAAACTTTTCTGTAACCGGATCAAAACGATGCAGACCATTTTCCCACGACGTGAACCAGAGAAACCCTTTTTTGTCTTTTGTACAGGAACCGATAATGTTGGTGGGACGGGGTGTCAATTTACTGACGGGGAGATCAAATTTTTTTGATCGCTTTGTTTTGATATCATATTTAAAAAAGCCATCCCAGGTACATATCCATAACAGGTCGTCATCGCCTCTTGTCACGATACAATTCTTTCCGGGCTTGTCTCCCAGCACGATCTCCTTCCATTGTTCATTTTTTGTATCGTAACTATATAGCCCTGCATTTCCACCTACCCAGAGCAGCCCGTTGTCATAACCGGAAAATCCCGTAGCATTGAATTCAGCGCCTTTCCGGATCGTAGTGAATCTTCCTGCCAGGGGGTCGAAGAAACTCATATTATCATAAGTTCCCACCCAGATCTTATTATCAATAGTTTGATAGATAGAAGTGATATTATTATTAGCGATCGAATTGCTGTCGCCCGGTATGTTCTTGAATTGTTTGAAACTGTAACCATCATAACGGTTCAGCCCGTCATTGGTCCCGAACCACATAAAACCCTGCTTGTCCTGCATAATAAAATTGACAGCTGTATTGGAAAGCCCTTTGCTGATGCGTTCAAATTTCAGGTTGGGTGATTGGGCAGCGGTTCGGAGAAGGAGGAAGGATGCAGCGATATAACAGTAAATATATCTCAACTATTAATTTGACGGAAGTTACTCATTTGTTTTTGTTCCTGTAAATTCGTTGCTGATGAAAGCAACAGTTTATAAATCCACGGGCAGCTGGTACATTGTGAAGGATGAGGCCGGTAAATTCTGGAATGCCCGGATGAAAGGCGTGATGAAAATGGATGATATCACGTCCACGAATCCCGTTGCGGTGGGCGATACTGTAGAGATCGAATCACAGGCGGATACGGATAATTCCGCCATTATTGATGAGATCCATCAGAGAAATAATTATATCAACCGGCAGTCGCCACGTCATAAATACCAGCATCATATCGTAGCGGCGAACCTGGACCAATCGATGCTGGTGGCTACCTTAAAAGAACCAAGAACATCGCAAGGATTTATCGACCGGTTCCTGGTGGCTTCGGAAATGTATCATGTGTCTCCATTTATCGTCTTTAATAAATCCGATCTCTACAAAGCAAAGGAACTGGCGAAGTATGAGCAATGGAAGGATATGTATGAGGCAGTGGGGTATAAAGTTTTTTTGATCAGCGTGGAGAAGAAGGAAGGGGTGGAAGAAGTACTTGCACTATTAAAAAACAAAACTACCCTGATCAGCGGACACAGTGGGGTGGGTAAATCTTCTTTCCTGAATGTGGTGTTCCCCGATATCAATTTGAAGACACAGGATATCAGCGGCTGGAGCGGCAAAGGACAGCATACGACTACGTTTGCTGAAATGTACGATCTTCCTTCCGGCGGCCGCATCATCGATACACCGGGCATGCGGGAGTTTGGACTGGTGGACATTGAAAAGCAGGAAGTATCTCATTATTTCCCCGAGATGAGGGACCGGTTGAACGGGTGCCAGTTCAATAATTGTTTACACTTCAATGAGCCGGATTGTGCTATTAAGGAAGCTGTTAATAATGGGGAGATACATGAAGACAGGTATGTGAGCTACCTGGGGATTATGGAGAGTATTGAGGAAAAGAGCTATTAAATGAGAAACAGGAATAACCTGCTATCATGACCAGTACCGGATAAAAAGAGGCCGTAAGCCTGCCTACCACAATTTTTCATTCGTGATTAATTATGATAGCTGCTTAAGAATTTTTCTAAGACGACTCCAACGCTTAACGTCTATCTCAACCCGTAATAAGATGTCACCGCATCCTGTCCTGTATAATTGGGTCCTGTCTTATCATCAGCACCAATATACCGGAGATTGAATTTGATCCTGGCAAAACCGGCCCGTTTGATGATCCTGGCCCGCTGGTTATATTGAATGTCTTCTTTTTTGAAGAAATTTTTTAAAAACTGCCGGGTATCTGTTTTGGCAATGCTGATATTGGCCAGGTCGAGGTTAGCGATAAATAATCCTTTATGATCTAAAGCGCCAATCACTGTTTCAATGACTTTTAATTTATTGCCCAGGTAATGCAGTCCATGGGAACAGGTAACCAGGTCGTATTTTTCTGAAGACACCCAATCAACGACCGATCCTGATTTAAAATGCAAGCAAGTGATATTTTTAGGAATGGGCTGAAAGGAAGGGAGCAGGTCGATCCCGGATAGTTGGACTTTATCCTGTAATCCTTTGCTGTGTAAATAAGAAGCGGTTTGTATTAATGCATTTCCCTGGCCACAACAAAGATCCAGCCAGGAAGCGTGGCCCAACTCTTTGATCTTCGACTCCAGGAATACTTCCGGTTTGAATTTGAACTCCTTTTCGTAGCTGTTGATGCCACTGGCTTTTCTTTCCCGGTTCATACGGGAGTTGGCAACGATGGGGGACCAGATCAGTTTATCTTCAGGAAGGAGTGTTGATTTCATAAAAACCGAATTTAACCGCAAAGACGTGGAAGAGGACCGAAAAGTCACGGGTGATACTCTAAGCAAGGTTGCGTCTTCGCGGTTCACTTAATAAACTCAAACGTATCCCCGTCAAACAACCCTTTATCACTCAATTTTAAATGCGGGATCACAGTAAAACCACACAGCAAACTTAGTTCTGTCTAAGGCGTCCATTCATTATGTATGATCGCTACCAACAATGGTTTGGACTGGTATAATCTGAAAACAAGGTTCAGCCCGCGAAAGTCCATCCCACCCATTTCTTCCTTAAAGCCCGGGAAAAAGTACTCGACGGTATTGGCACGGGGAAATACCTCTTCAATATTGTTCACATCGGTCCCGCTATTCCCATGCCGGTTGATGCTGCGGAGAGGAGCCTGGAGAAAATCAACATCATACACAAATCTTCTGAAATATTGATCCAGCGTCAGCGGTTTCGAGGTCTCCCCGCTCATGTCCGTATTCCAGTCGATCTTTTTCTTTTTCCTGTAAAGATCCGCGAACTCGTCTTTTAACAGCATCCTGTCTACCCCGGTATCGATATAAGTATAAGGCACGAAACGGATACCATCGGGATGAAAATACTGCACCAGCGAGTCGTAATGTTTGTTCTTCAGGATCGTAAGTATGTTGGTCGCAATAGCATAAAGGCTGTTACTGTCAATTGTTTCCCTCTGTACTTTGGTGGGTTGAAGCGTGTCTTTTTTTACGACAAGACTATCTTCAACCGGAATGCTGGTCTTTTTATCTTTGCGATTGCATGCAAAAGCAAGAACGGGAAGAATGATCAGTAATAATCTTTTCATTGGTTATTTGTATTTATCATTCAAACTTTTTTCCGGTATGAGGTCATTTCACAAACTCAAACCTGTCTCCATCAAACAAACCCTTATCACTCAGTTTTACATGCGGTATTACCAGCAAAGCCATAAAGGAAAGTGTCATGAACG
>DASYLC010000146.1:0-14488 GCA_036009775.1 Chitinophagaceae bacterium | reverse complement strand
CACGATATTGAAAAGAGGCTATGTCGAGAAAAGAGATAAAGAAGGCATGATCAGGTATTACAATGTCTTCTCGTTAAAAGATGGTGAAATAAACAAGAAACTGGATAGCGAGAACACCGGCGCTGAGAAATCAAAACTATTCCCTTCCGATCTTGGATTGGTGGTGACAGATTTCCTGAAGCAGTACTTCGACAATATCATGGATTATAGTTTCACCGCCCGGATCGAGGAAGAGTTTGATGAAGTAGCGGAAGGCAAGATGAAATGGAGCAATGTACTGGAAGAATTTTATACGCCTTTTAAAAGGGATGTTGACAATACGATCGAGAATGCGGAAAGGATAAAAGGTGAGCGGGAACTGGGTGTTGATCCCGAAAGCGGCAAACCCGTGGTGGCAAGAATGGGTCGTTATGGCGCCATGATACAGATCGGTGTTGCTGATGATACGGAGAAGCCGCGTTTCGCCAAAGTGCCCACCGGGCAAAGCATTGAGACGATCACGTACGAAGAAGCGATGAACCTTTTCGGGGCACAGGGAAGTATGGGGCAATACGAAGAAAAAGAGGTGTCCGTGAATGTGGGTCGTTTCGGACCGTATGTAAAATGGGGCGAAGAATTTATTTCTCTTCCCAAAGGAACAGATCTCGGTACTGTTGATTTCGATACGGCAGTGGAACATATAAAAAAGAAACAGATCGCCGATGCGCCTGTAGGAACCTATGATGATAAACCGATCACGAAAGGAACAGGGCGATTCGGTCCTTATATCAAATGGGATGGAATGTTCATCAATGTACCGAGACGTTATGTTTTCGCGACGTTGACACAGGACGAAATGAATGAACTGATCGCCGCCAAAGTAAAAAAAGAAGAGAACAGGTATATACATCGCTGGCCGGATGATAAAATCGCTGTGGAGAATGCGAGATGGGGACCGATCATCAAATATGGCAAAAAGATCATCCGCCTTCCCCGCAAAGCTGATGAAACAAAATATACAGCTGAAGACGCTGCTGCATTTACGGTGGATGATGTAAAGAAATTCATCGAGCTGGAAATACCGGGTGCCTTTACCAAAAAAGTAAGGAAACCCAAAGCACCCGGTGGAAAAGGCGCGCCGAAGAAGAAGGCTGCAAGAAAGACCGGAACAAAGAAAACTCCCAAAAAGAGAAAGGAATAGTATTAAAAAGGTACTATGAAGAAAGTATTTATCATTTTAGCGGTCCTGGCAGGTGGTCTTCAAACCTTTGCACAAGTTGAAGTAGTGCAGTTCTTACCCAGGAATGAGGACAAGTTTGGGATTGGTTTCGGAGCGGCCCTGAAATTCGGTATTCCCGTATCAGAAGCAGCCAGCGCAACGTTCGAAGGAAGTATTGTGTACGCACCAATTTCTGAGTCCGGTTGGACGCAGGGAATCGTTATGGTCCCTATCAAATTGGGATACCTGTATACGCTGAATGGATCGGGCCGGGGTTTTTATGTTGAACCCCAGGCAGGTTATTGTATATATGGTGCGTTTACCAATGACCTGATCGACGAGAAAATTAAAGGGTTTGTCTGGGCAATCGGAACAGGCTATCTCTTTTCGCCGGGAAGAAGAACTCAATACGGTATCGGGTTACGATATGAAACTATTCATTTCAAAAATGGCGGACCCCAGAGTTTTATTGCATTGCGGCTTTCCAGTAGTTTGTCATTCGGGCGCAGGGAATAGTCAACAGTGCTATGCATCTTGGCTCGGCATGGTACATCATTTACAGTATATTCGTGTGAATTTGAAATTAAATCCATGAAACGCTCCTACTGGGAAAAGATCGCTCCCTCCTACGCCGACGAGATATTCGATGTACTCCATAATGACAAAAAAGCCCTGATCCGCTCCGTTATCAACAAACATGCATCGAAGGGTAAAACGGTGATCGACATCGGTTGCGCCATCGGGAAATGGCTGTCGGTGCTCTCCCCTCTTTTTAAAAAGGTCATAGCAGTAGATATTTCAGCAAAAAATCTTGCTATTGCAAAACAATTATACCCCCAGTATAAAAATGTGGAATATCTCCGGGCCGATATGGGCGGGGCAAAGACCAAAGTGCCCCAATGCGATTTCGGGATATGTATCAATGCTATCCTTACGCCATCACTGAAAGACCGGACGATCTTCTTTCAATCACTTTCTTCCTGCGTGAAAAAAGGAGGACGTATCGTCATCACGATCCCTTCGCTGGAGTCCTGGCTCTTTACCAGCGTTATCCAGCAACAGCATAAGATAGACAGGACCTTATTCCCCGTCACCAAAAATGCAAAAGAAGCGCTGGCAAAATGGAATAATATCCGGCAGGGCAATGCCGATATCGATGAGGTACCGCATAAACATTATTTAAAGGAAGAATTACAACTACTATTGGCGAATGAAGGTTTTGTTGCCGAAGAATTTCAAAAGATCGAATATAACTGGGATACCGAATTCATCAAACCGCCAAAATGGTTAAAAGAACCGAGGCCATGGGATTGGATGGTGGTCGCGAAGAAGACCGGAGTCCGGGGTCGGAAGTTTGAAGACAAGTTCGTTTAGACGAAATTTCCTATTGCATACTTAAGCGCTGGCAATCGTTGAAGTTTTTTTAATATAAAGACCCATCTCCGGACTTCGGTCTCCCGACTTTCTTAACGTCTGTGGAAAAGTTTAACTATTTCATTTCAATACCAATAAAGATATTGTGCTGGATTCACCACCATGGAAGCAAATAAAGAGATATCTGCCCTTTTTACATTGATCGATGATCCTGATGAAGAAGTATTTGGATTGGTGTCGAACAAGATCGTTGACTATGGTAAGAATATCATTCCTAACCTGGAGCATCTCTGGGAGACCACTCCCAATGAAGCGATACAGAGCCGTATTGAATTACTGATCCATCGCCTGCATTATACCGATCTTACCGAAGATTTCCGTCAATGGAGCGTATCCGGTCACCATGACCTGATGCTGGGCGCCATGCTGGCCTGTAAGTTCCAGTACCCTGAAGTATCCACTACGCCGGTGTTACAGGAGATCGAGAAAGTGCGGCGGAATATATGGCTGGAATTGAACAATTATCTTACCCCGCTCGAACAGATCAATATCGTGACCAGTATCCTTTACAGTTATTATGGATTAAAAGGTGGCGAGACCAATTACAAAGAGCCCAACGAGTTCATGCTGCATAAGACCCTGGAAGCAAAAAGAGGCAACCAGATCACCAATGGTATCCTATACCTGGTATTGTGCGAATTGCTGGATATACCCGTCAGGGCGATCAATATTCCCAAACAATTCATCATTGCTTATTTTAAACCGGGTTATTCGGATGAAACATTGCCTAACCCCGTTCATAAAATCGAATTCTTCATTGATCCCACATCCGGACAGGTATTTACTCAACAGGATGTAGATAACTATTTTAAACGGATCGCCGTTCCACCGGTGGGTTCGTACTTCAAACCGCTGAAGAACAAACAGGTAATCCAGCAATTACTGGAAGAGTTCAGCAAGTGCTTTGACAGCGATAAGGAAAAATACAAACAGGCTGAATTGGTTGCGCTGGCGAAGCTGCTGGATAGCTGAAATGCAGACAAAATGAACTGGTCCTTTAAAAGCCTGAAAGCCTCCATTTGCTTATTGTAGAATCATACGCATTTCTATCTATTCTCTTTCTTACTCCAGAACTATCCACATAACTATAATACCTTTTAAAAAGAGAATATAAAGGGATATTGTTTTCCCGTCTGTATCCGTTGAACTTCATTGAAAATTTCCGGATAGCCTCCCTTTTCCAGGTGGTATCGCCACTGAGATCTTCCCTTAGTTCTTCCTTTGCATCGAAATAGCCTGCTCCATTCCGGCAAGCCGGAAATAAGAAGGACAAGACAAATAAACCGGCAATTATATTCTTCACTTTCAATGGAACTATAGGCTTAAACTGTATCCTTCACGATAATCACGCTTAACGAATTGGTTCGCTTCATCGAAATTAGTCACTTTCATATTTTTTGCATCCCAGATCAGTCGCTTACGTCCCAGGTATTTATCCTCCCACCCTTTTAAATCAGGATTCTTCATCATCCAGCTTCGGATGGCGAGATTACCCATCAGGATGCTTTCTGTAAAAGGTCCTGCATACGAGAATGGTGAACTGGTGGTCGCATTACCATAACCGGCGATGCAGGCATTTACCCATTGCAGGTAATGCCCTTCGGGAACCCTTTTTATTTTCTCTTTGGGCATTGTTTTTTCTTTCATCAGTTTGGTGGGGAGCAGTCTCGGGTTTTCGCCATAACAATCAAGCAACAATTTTCCTTTGGTGCCGATGAATAAAACACCTCCATCCCAGTTGCCAAATGCTTCTTCCGGCAATAACTCTTCAGGTCTTTCCGGTAACAGTCCACCGTCATGCCAGGATACATTGATCGTTCCCTTACCATCTGTTCTCGGGTAGGTCAAATGAATGATCGAAGATGGCGGGCAACTGTCCACGTAATTTCCTTCGCTCCACATATCTTTCCAGACATTGCTTACACTGCATTCTGCTGAATCGGGATAGAGAATGGGAAGTATCCTGTAGATCGGGTCCATGATATGACAGGCCATATCACCCAGGGCCCCGGTACCAAAGGCCCACCAGCCCCTCCATTTAAAAGGCAGGTAGGCCGGGTTATACTCCATTTGTCTGGCCGGACCTAACCATAAGTTCCAGTCGAGTTCCGGGGGGACATCAAATTTACCTGTGGGTGCGGGAATACCCTGCGGCCATACCGGTCTGTTGGTCCATGCCTGTGCCTCGGTCACTTTACCGATCATTCCTGCATCAATGATCTCTTTTGCTATACGCACCCCATTACCGGATCCGCCCTGGTTGCCCATTTGCGTTATGACCTTATATTTTTCAGCAGCTTGTGTCAGTATCCTTGCTTCATAAATATCATGGGTGAGTGGTTTCTGGGTATATACATGTTTGCCCAATTGCATAGCTGCCAGTGTAGCTACTGCATGCACATTATCCGGTGTGGAGATACTGCAGGCATCGATATTGTTCTTCTCTTTGGCCAGCATCTCCCTGAAATCTTTATAATATGGCGCTTTGGGAAAATTCTCTCTCGATTTTTTTGCTTCCCTGTCATCCACATCACAGAGGGCGACAATATTTACATAAGGGCTCTTGACAAATTCAGCCAGGTCACCTCCGCCTTTACCTCCTACCCCGATACCGGCGATATTCAATTTATCACTGGGTGCAATAAAACCCCGGCCCAGCACATGCCGCGGGATGATAAAGAAACCGGCGCCGGCAATCGCCGTAGTACAGACAAAATTCCTCCTGGACATTTCGCCCTTTTTTGTGTGTGTCATACAAAAATTTGCATTAAGATAAGTAGAAAACGGGTTCGATTGGACAAAGAAAAAAGAGGTCATATAAGCCATTACTGGTCATACAGGTCAAATCCAGTGATTCAATACGACCGAACGACCATATCTTACCAGTCATAAAGGACCTGGGTATTTTCTTACTCCCATATGGCCCATATGACCCGTATGACTCATCTGACCCATTTTGCCCATTTTTCCCTAATTTGATACTATGATTACCTGGGATGACTTTGAAAAGATCGAAATGCGGACGGGAACCATTATTGAAGTAAATGATTTCCCCAAAGCCCGTAAACCCGCTTACCAGTTATTGATCGATTTCGGCGGCGAAACGGGAGTCAAACGTTCTTCCGCACAGGTGACCGTGCATTATAAAAAGGAAGAATTGCTGAACAGGCAGGTCATTGCCGTGGTCAATTTTCCGCCCAAATCGATCGCCGGCTTTATGAGCGAATGCCTGGTGCTGGGCGTATATGATGAGAACAAAGACGTAATTTTATTGCAACCCGAACGCAAAACAGCAAACGGGATGAAAGTCGGTTAAGATGCAGGAGGCTTTCCACACATATTATCATTCACCTGTTGGCATGCTGAAGATCAGTGCTACGGAAGACTATGTTTCCGAAGTGACCTTTCATGATACATCGCAGAAAGCGGAAGGTAATAAGAAACATATGCCGCCGATGCTGATCAATTGCGTGGAACAGCTGATCCAGTATTTCAATGGTGAAAGAAGACAGTTTGAATTGCCGCTGAACCAGGCCGGTACTCCATTCCAGCAGGATGTATGGAGCATACTTACACAGATCCCTTATGGTAAAACGATCAGTTACCTTGAACTGGCGAGAAAAACAGGGGATACAAAAGCAACAAGAGCTGTTGCCAATGCGAACGGAAAGAATAATATCGCCATCATCGTTCCCTGTCACCGGGTGATCGGTTCCAATAAAGAACTGGTCGGCTATGGCGGTGGATTATGGAGGAAGAAATGGTTATTGGAACTGGAGGCGAAGATTGCGCATGGAGTACAAACGCTGTTTTAGTTTATGGTTTATTGTTTATAGTTTATGGTTGGGTCGTTTATAGCACGTTAGTTTCCTTTGATTGCACAAGTCTTTTCGTTTAAAAAACGGAGAATACAGTTATTTTCATCATCCTGCGTGATGTGCGCTGGCTTACATTTATTGATGGCGACCATACAAAGATTTGAAGACCTTGAAATATGGCAACTAGCTTTTGCGATCTATAAAAAAGTATCAGCTATTACTGAAAGAATGAGGCAGAAACACGATTATCGGTTTGCTGACCAGATGAAAGCCGCAGCAGGCTCGGTTATGGACAATATTGCTGAAGGATTTGAAAGGAATAGCAGGCTGGAATTTCTTAATTCTCTTAGTATCTCAAAAGGAGAATGCGGAGAATTAAAATCCCAAACGCATAGATGTCTTAGTGATCAATACATCAGCCCTGAGGAATTTGGGGGCCTTTACGAGGAGATAAGTATCCTCGTCAGGAAGATATCCAACTTTATTATTTACCTGAATAAAACTAAAGTAAGAGGGCTGAAATTTAAAGACAGATCCAAACTCTGATCTAAGGAAATTTGCGAAGCCAGAGAAAAAATTACGGTTCAAAGAACCATAAACAATAAACTATAAACCATAAACTCATATCAATTCGTCACTGGTAAAGGCAAACGGTAACAAAAAACTGGCCGTCCTGATAATAAACACCTTCCCTTCCTGCCCGCTTAATATCAACCTGATCGGTTTGCTTGTTCTTGTTTCATATTCCAGCAATGCCTGCCTGCACATACCACAGGGTGAGATCGGGTGATCGCTTTTCACATCCTCGCTACTATAGCTGATAGCGATGCTTGTAACAGGCACGTGGGGATGTATTGTGGCGATCGATCCTAATAAAACCCTTTCTGCGCATATACCTACAGGATAGGACGCATTTTCCTGGTTGGTACCAGCCATCACTTCTCCGTTCTCCAGGATTGCCACCGCCCCGACATGGAAATTAGAATAAGGCGCATAGGCCTGCTCTGTCACTGTTCTTGCTTCCGTCAGCAACCAGGCATCCTTTTCACTCAGTTCGCTGATATCATTGTACACTTCGTACCCGAACTCATATTTATTTTCCTTCATACTTTAAGATAAGATTTTAGTGTAAAGACACCAAACCTGCCTGCGGGCAGACCCTCGGCTGAGGGCAGGGTATAGTTAAAAATATCTCACGCAGAGACCGCAGAGAAGACCTGTTGATACACAACACCCGGCGAGTTCAGTGCTCCCTGCAGCATTCAAAATGCGGTACTACCCGGTTGACGAGCCTGTAATGAGATTATCTTACTATCCGGAAGAATCGCTTCCAGCGGGGACCTCCGTCCCAACTGAACCAGATCATCCAGGCCTTACCCACGATCCGGTCTTCAGGTACAAAGCCCCAGAACCGTGAATCCTGCGACTGGTGACGATTATCTCCCATCATCCAGTAATAATCCATTTTAAAAGTATAGCTGGTTATTTCTTTGCCATCGAGATAGAATTTGTTACCTCTTACCTCGAAATTATTCTTCTCATATACCCTGATCGGTCTTTCATAGATCGAATAATTCTCGGGTGTCAATACCAGTGTAGCGCCTTTCTTCGGGATCCAGATCTTGCCATAATTATCTGTGCTCCATTTATGTTCCCATACATAATTGGAAAAAGAAGGTTTGTAAACGGCTGTACTTGTATCCAGCAACGGCATGATACTTGTCGCCAGTCCCGATGTTCTCATTTTTTCAGCGGCTTCGGCGGTAAGCGTCATCCGGTACTTATTACCACCATTATAATAGACCTCATCCTGGTTGTCCAGGTTCACATCGTATTCGCTTTTCATGATCTCCGGATCCAGTGCCCTGTTCACTTCTACGATATAGTCGATCTGTGAATACCGGGGAAGTTTACTTAATTCGCCATTTATATACACACTGCTGTTGATGATCTGGAGGGTATCGCCTGCCACTGCCACACATCGTTTGATATAATTATCCGTTTTATCTGCAGGGTGAACAGCCAGCGGGTACTGCCCCGGATTAGCCAGCACTATTTGTCTTCCTTTGTCTACATCACCATTGCCGAGTTCGCGGCATAACTGGTAATACGGATGTTTTGATTGCCATTCGTCGGGTGACAGGTTGATCACTGTATCCCCTTCCGGGAAATTGAAGACCACCACATCTCCTCTTTTGGGTGATGACGCAAACCAGCGGGTATAGGGAATTTTGATCGCTTCGGAATAGGATTTCCGTCTTGACCCAAAGGGCAAATAATTATGCACGAATGGAACCGACAAGGGTGTATTGGGTATCCGTGGCCCATAGCTCAGTTTACTGACAAATAAAAAATCCCTGACGAGCAATGTTTTTTCCATTGAAGGTGAAGGGATCGTATAGGCTTCAAATACAAAAGTGCGGATCAGCGTAGCGGCTACAATGGCAAAGATGGCTGCATCCACCCACTCTCTCCATCCTTTTTTCCGGTGATTCTTTACGGCTGCGGGTCCGATGAATTTGGGATCCTCTTTATACGCGAGGTATGGGAAATAAACAGGCCCGGCCAGGGATGCGGCAGTATGATGTCCCAGCCCGAATTTGCCAAATGCTTTGACGAACTCAATGAATATACCCGGGCTGATAAACCATCCCACCACCGGGATCAATTGCCAGAATACCCAATGTTTTGGCCGTTGGGTCAACTCTTGCATCACCCAGGTGTTATAGAAAGGAACATATGCCTTCCAGGCAGGTACCCCGGCTTTGACAAATAGTTTGGCAAAACCCGGTGCGGGAAGAAAAACGATCAGGGTGCCGATAAGGTAAACGATGAATAGTTGGTGTAAAGGCATGAGCCGTATTTTATGACTCGCAAAAGTCATTATAAATATTTGTACGTCAAAATTTTAATATTCAATGTTTTGCTAAAGCCGGTAGTCCCTTTTAACCGGAATAAAATGATAATTTAGAGCCGTTCATCATGAATAGTTTCACCATCAGGGATATTGAAAACCTGTGCGGCATCAAGGCGCATACCCTCCGGATCTGGGAACAGCGCTATAATCTCTGCGTTGCCAGGCGAAAAGAGAGCCGGCACAGGGTCTATGACAATGATGACCTGAAAGAATTGCTGCGGATTTCCTTTCTCTATCACAATGGCCATAAGATATCAAAGCTCGCGGCACTGAGCTCCGGGGAAGTAAAAGAACTGGTCGGAAATTTCTCCGTCAAAGATGATAACCATGAATCCTTTGTCCACCAGCTGATCGCCGCAGGTATCGATTTTGACAAGGAAAAATTCGAAAAGACCGTGAACTGCCTGGTGGTCAGGATCGGTTTGGAGAAAGCGATGATCAATGTCTTCTATCCTTTTCTCCAGCGGATAGGACTGTTGTGGATGACGAATAATGTGATCCCGGCGCAGGAACATTTTGTAAGCCATATTATCCGGAAGAAGATCATATTAGCCACAGACGGGCTGGAAACAGGGTCAGGAGGTACTTCCACCATACTTGTCTTCGCACCCCGGGGAGAATTCCACGAGATCCCTTTGCTGGCAGTCAATTATTTTTTCAGGAAATACGGGAACCGGACCGTTTACTTTGGTGATAATGTGCCCGCCGGGTGTTTAAAAGAGTATTTGCAACAGCACCCTGTCACCCATATCTATACGCATGTAACTACCAACCTGAACAATGAATGGCTGGATGAATATATCTGTTCCCTGTGCCGGGATTTCCCGGGTAAAGAAGTGATCGTATCGGGACCTGCCTGTAAATGCATTGAGAATGCGCCACCCAATCTCCGGGTGATCCATTCGCTGGATGAAATGATCGCATTCGCGAAGGAGAACGGCGCTGCTATTTTGGCATCACATAACTCCTGACATCTTCGACGGTAATGGATTTGCCGGATAAGATGACGAGCCGCTCCACCACGTTGCGGAGCTCCCGTATATTCCCCGTCCAGTTATATTCCTGTAATAAAGTGATAGCATCCTCATCCATCACTTTACGGGCCGTACCATAATCACTGCAGATATCATCAAGGAACTGGTCGACCAGCAATGGAATATCATCCCGTCTTTCATTCAATGAAGGAACATGTATCAGGATCACACTCAGGCGATGGTAAAGGTCAAGGCGGAAATTCTTTGCTTCCACTTCTTTTAGCAGATCCTTATTGGTAGCGGCGATCACGCGTACATCCACCGAAATATCTTTATCCGCTCCTACCCTTGTTATCTTTCCTTCCTGCAGGGCCCGCAATACTTTGGCCTGTGCATTGGCGCTCATGTCCCCGATCTCATCAAGGAAAAGCGTACCACCGTTGGCAGACTCAAATTTTCCTATCCGTTGTTTGATCGCGGACGTGAAAGAACCTTTTTCATGACCGAACAATTCGCTTTCGATCAGTTCTGTTGGGATCGCAGCGCAGTTCACTTCTACCATGGGTCCGGCAGCCCGGTTACTTTTTTCATGTACCCAGCGGGCCACGAGTTCTTTACCCACCCCGTTCTCCCCGGTGATCAGTATCCTGGCATCGGTAGGGGCCACTTTATCGATCGTTTCTTTGATCTTTTTGATGGGCGATGATGCGCCGATCATCTCCTGTACCTTGCTCACTTTCCTTTTCAGCACTTTGGTCTCAGTGACCAGGCTGCTTTTGTCCATCGCATTACGTATGGTGATCAGCAGGCGGTTGAGATCCGGGGGTTTGGAGATATAATCATAAGCACCTTTTTTAACGGCATCCACCGCTGTTTCAATATTACCATGACCCGAGATCATGATAATAGGTACGTCCGGGTTTATTTCCCCCGCTTTTTGCAGGAATTCGATGCCATCCACTTTTGGCATTTTGATATCACAGAGCACCAGGTCATAATTCTTTTCCCGGAACTTTTTCAGTCCTTCCTCGCCATCGGCGGCTTCCTCGATTTTATAGCCTTCAAAGGATAATATCTCGGTCAGGGTCTTGCGGATCGCTTTTTCATCATCAATGATCAGTATATCTGCCATGTATCTTTATTTGGGACGTAAAAATAAGCTATTCGGATAGGGCAAAAAAAAGAGGCTGGGTAGAAACCCTGCCTCGTTATAAAATCCAATATCCTATGAAAAACCATGGCAAAGATGCAACTAAAAAGGCAGAACGTTGCACCCTGGCCGAAATATATTTTCACACAGGTATTTTTACTAATAAAAAAAAGCCCCGTCTCATTTTAAAGAGACAGGGCATATAAGCAATTCGTTTTTTATTTTACCTGGTACATTACTTCCTTCACGAGTTTTACAGTTCTTGGCACATCGGGTAAAGCGGCGGCTACGAGATTAGGCGCATAGTGTAAAGGTGCGTCTGCAGCGGTTATACGGCGGATTGGCGCATCGAGGTAATCAAACCCTTCTTTTTGTATACGGTAGGTGATCTCGGAAGAAACAGATGCGAATGGCCATTGCTCTTCCACGATAACAAGACGATTTGTTTTCTTCACACTTTCCAGGATCGTCATCCAATCGAGCGGACGGATCGTACGAAGATCGATCACTTCGGCGCTGATATTTTCCTTCTCCAGTTCAGCTGCTGCACCCAATGCTACTTTCATCATCTTATTGAAGGAAACAATGGTTACATCGCGGCCGGCTCTCTTTATATCCGCTTTTCCCAGTTTAATATAATATTCTTCATCAGGGATCTCCGATTTATCACCATACATCTGTTCGCTTTCCATGAACATAACGGGGTCCTCTTCGTAGCGGATCGCCTGTTTCAGCAATCCTTTGGCATCATAGCCGTTACTGGGAGAAACAACTTTGATCCCGGGGATATTGGCATATAATGACTCAAAAGCAGTTGAGTGTTGTGCACCCAACTGGCCTGCTGAACCATTTCCTCCCCTGAAAACGATGGGACATGATATCTGTCCGCCACTCATTGCCAGCATTTTGGAAGCTGTGTTGAGAATTTGATCTAAGGCCAATACAGCGAAATTCCAGGTCATAAACTCAACGATCGGGCGAAGACCGTTCTGGGCGGATCCCACTCCAACGGCCGTAAATCCTAACTCAGAGATAGGGGTATCAATGATCCTGCGGGGTCCGAATTCAGCCAGCATACCCTGGCTTACCTTATAGGCACCATTATATTCAGCTACTTCCTCGCCCATCAGGTAAACCCTGTCATCTCTTCTCATTTCTTCACTCATCGCTTCGCGGAGAGCATCCCGAAAGGCTATAGATCTTGGCATTAATTGATTTTTAGGTGGCAAAAATAAGAGATAAAGATAAAAGATTGAGAGAATAGCTCTTTTTTAAAAACTATGGGCTCCAGTCGTTTTACCGGAGCACTTCTTTTTTAGCCTCTCGGATGACGGAAGATTTATAGTAGTTACTCATCATGTAATAAATGACAAACTCATGGCTTCGTTGTTTGATTCGGAAAAGCCGGTTATAATGCATATGTACGATGCTGAAGAGAAATTGATCAAACGTCACTTCTAACTGTTCTTGATGTTCTAAATCCAATAACCTTGCTATAGTTGTTTGAAGGGCATCAATATTAGGAACTGTTATATGTTCTTTTTGGGTAATCATTTTTTCGATAGCTTGGCTATTCGTCCTGTATCGCTGTTTTAGTTCTGTGCTCGTGATCTTGTTTTCACTGAATTCATTTAATAAGTTGAGATAACATTTTTGATAAAGCTCATATTTAGCCTTTGTTGTAAGACCCAATGTTCCCAGCAAATGGTCCATACATTTCACACCTAAAAGCCATCTTTGGGTATAGTCCTGCTCAGTCGATACTATTTCAAGAATTTCCCAGGAACTTGTGCAGAATAAAGTTTCAGCGTCCTCGATCGTAGCACTGCCGTAACGTTCGATCTCCCTGTTATATGTATCGTAGCAGACTTTACTTAAAATCCTGCTATCAGAAAAATTTCGAAGATTTAATGACAAGGTTTCTATAAGCAAACCGGTATGTCGTATGTCGTTGAGTTGAAACCTAAGTCGCAAGTGATAATCTTCATCGATGTATCGGATAAAAAAAAATTTATTTATGATCCCGGATGAATATAATTTTTTGATCTCAGGATATAAGCCTACCAAAATATCTTCCAGTATTTTCGGACCGGAGTAGAGTTTTAGGTATAGCCACTCTTCTCCAGGGATGAACCTTCTTTTGATCATGACACATTTTTATCAGACTTGTAAAAATTAATTATTACTTCGTTCCGGTAAGTATGCCCATCTGATGTAATCAGGGGAAATTCAGGATCGTACAGGAATTCTTCCAAGTAAAAATCTTTTTCTTTTACTTCCGTCAGTAAAAGTTCGACTGAATCATGAACAGAAAAGTCGATTAGTAACTTATTGTCACCGTTGACCAGGACTACTTTTTCCGGCAACCCTGAGTCTGCCCTGAATTGTTGAACCGCCATCATCAATTCGTAAGGCTTTTTAGAGCGAAGACCCGAAATCTGCGTGGAGTCAAGTTTCCAGGTAGCGGCATAAAGAATACTATTTTTATACACCACTCTGGGACGAAATGCATTCCTGGACAGATAGTTGCCCCATTGGAATGAAATGTTATTCCGTACACCGTCAGATTGTAACTGGCATAAAAAACTATAAATCGAAAGATTGCTTAAGGTAAAATTAAGTGCTGTTGACAGTCGCGGAATGATTTTTTTATTTAATGATTTTGATCGAAGATTTATGTGTTTATCTCCGCTTACTGAAACCATTAAATCTGTTACAGGTATTGTAAAATGCTGCCCCACAGAAGCGCTGGCTAGGTAAGGTATCTCATACTTTCTGAGGGAGGGACGAAGTATAACATTTCCCATGCGGGATTCGGGTAGGTGAATTATTTCAGCTATGATGGCATCCTTTCCAGCAAGAATATCTTCCTTTTCAATGATACGCTTTGTTGCAGACTCGATGCTTTTGTCGAGATAGCAAAAGCGATTTAAAAGATTAGCAGCTGAAGAGCCTCCTGTCGATTTAATATAAATAAGCGGATCAACTTGTTCATCA
>DASYLC010000145.1:0-34372 GCA_036009775.1 Chitinophagaceae bacterium | reverse complement strand
CTGGTCGTCGATCAGCTGGTCGATCTCTTTCTGCGTGATCTCTTCCTCCGTTCGCTGGCGAACGATATCACCACGGGTCTGCAGACTTTTGATATGATGACCGGCAATACCGACATACACTTCATTTACATCCAGGTTGGGATTGGAAGCAAAGCAGTTCTCCAAAGCCATTTTGATGGCTTTGATCGTCTCATCGATGTTCAGCACCTGTCCATGCTTCACACCGTTGGAGTTGGATTTACCAAATCCAAGGATCTCCAGTTTACCGAACTCATTCTTCCGCCCGGCAATTACCGCGATCTTGGTGGTTCCAATGTCCAGACCGACAATAATGGGTTGTTCGTTGTTCATAATTGTTGTTTTTAGTTGTTGCGAGGCGAAGCCGAAGCGATCTCCTCATTGTTGTTTTTTAGTCGTTGTTGTATTATCGAAATCATTTATTATTTTTTAGCCAACAGGCGTACTACTATCATCTTCCCTTCCGCCAGCTGGCGGACACTTCAGGGTTCTGTTCGCTCTTCCTCTTTCCCCACGGTTAAAACCGTGGATTATTCTTAGTTATACTCACTCTCCACCACTTTCTTCGGCATCACCGCCTTGGGTTCTTTCTTCGGTTCCACAGGTTTATTATTCTTCGCCGGCTTTGGTGTTGTCTTCTTTTCCATTGGCTTGGGCACTGCCTGTCCGCCGCCGTTCCCCGAAGGAACGGACGACGAAGAAATGCCCAGGCGGGGGTTGGGATCATTATTCTTCTCAGGGTTAATTGTTTTATCCACCAGCGTTGGATCGGGCGCCATGGCGGAATCCGCTTCCAGCTTTACCAGCGGTGACATGACTCTTATGACCGTATCATTCTCTGCTTCGATGGACTGGCGTAATAATTTTTCTACGTTCTTCTTTAACTGGATCGAATCAACTTTCGCGTCGCCGGCATACCTGGATACCACTACCTGTCCTTTGTACTGTACATCGATCAGTTTGTAGCGGTCAAACCCGGTCTTGCTCAACACCTGTTTATAAAAGACCATCAGGCGGTGGAATTTTTTATCCATATGCTCACCATTACCCAAACGCACGAGATGGTTACCCACCACCGGTATCATTTCAAATGTCCGCTGAGGAGTAATATCGATCTGTGCCACCTGTGAGACCCAGAAAGGATCATTCATAATATAATTAGCAGTTACTCTCACTTCATTCAGTAATACGCTGTCAGTAGCCGTTAATTTTTTCTTCCCCGGGAAACCAGTAAAGACCGGCACCCTGGCGCTCAATTTATCCGACAGCGGTATCGATCTTCCCAGGCTGTCGATATAAAATGACTGGCCCGTCGTGGTAAATATCCTCGCCACTGGCTCCTTCTCCGTAACTGTGATATGCAATACATCCCGATTATCAAAATACAGTTCCGCTTCATCGATCCAGGTATTATGCTCCAGCATCTGTTCCAGTGCATGCAGGTTAAAAGAAGCCACGGGGTGGCCCTTCATATTTCCGTTCGTAGCTTTCACAAGCATCTGCTCAACATCTTTCTTATCGATAAAGAAATTGTTTTCTGCCCCTTTTATCGTAATGGCGTAATCCCGGCATTCCCCCCGGTTCTTCTTGCTGATCGCTGCCAGTAACAACGTGAGCATGCCGCCTCCGATGCATAGCCAGACAGCTACAAACAATACTTTTCTTATGGTTGTTTTTGCGTTCATTTGCTTCGCTCCGCCCGCAATGACGAGCAGATTTTTTCTTGTTTCCCTTTTTTATATATCACTCCTTATGGGGTTCAAACAACATTTCAATTTTTCTTTCTACCAATATCTCGTCCCTCCGGGGCTTATTCAATTGACTCTATGAAACAATGTCCAATTGCTCCCATGTCTCTTTCTCTTTTACTCTTTATACTCCTTTTAGACTTTTAGCAATTCCTTCCACCAGCATATCAATATCTCCCGCTCCTGCTGTTATCAATACCTCTCCAAACTCTTTATTCACCTCCTTTGCGTAACCTGCTATCCAAACCATCAACTCCTCTTTACTCATCACTCGTTTATTTTCGTTCTTCATCTTATCCAGAATCATTTCGCTGCTCACCCCTTTTATCGGCAACTCCCTTGCGGGATAGATAGGTAACAGGATCACTTCATCCGCCAGGTCCAGCACTTCCGCGAATCCATCACCCAGGTCCCTGGTCCGGCTGTACAGGTGCGGCTGAAAGATCACCGTACATTTTTTCTGGCGGAACAATGTCCTGGCTCCGTTGATCAAAGCCCGCAATTCCTCGGGATGATGTGCATAATCATCCACGAAGACTATGCGTTCGTTTTTGATGATATACTCAAACCTTCTTTTCACACCCTTGAAATTCTCTACCGCCGCTTTGATCTTTTCCTTCTCAATTCCCAAAGAACTTGCAACAGCCATGGCCGCCACTGAATTTTCCACGTTATGCATTCCGCCCATATTCAACCGCACATTTTCAATTGTTTTATCTTCTATCACTACATCGAACTCATAACTTCCGTTCATCATCCGGATATTTGTCGCATGCACATCAGCACTTTCATTCTGCAGGCTATATGTCAGCTGCTGGTCCCCGGCCAGCTCCTTTCCGCTTTTTAGTCCAAACTGCCTGATCAGTATCCCACCCGGTCTTACCCGTTTGGTGAAATCGATAAACGCCTGCTCCATCGCTTCCGCGGTTCCATAGATATCCAAATGGTCTGCATCCATTGCCGTAAGGATGGCGATATCCGGACTCAACTTCAAAAAACTCCTGTCGTATTCATCGGCCTCGATCACACATACATTCTTCTCACTGCTCCAGAAGTTGGTATTATAATTCACCGCGATCCCGCCCAGGAAAGCATTACACCCAAACCCGCTGTCACGCAGCAAATGCGCCACCATCGTGGTGATCGTCGTTTTGCCATGTGTTCCGGCTATACATATATTAAAAGAACTCTCTGTTATGATCTTCAATACATCACTTCTCTTTACCACTTTGTATCCGTTCTCCCGGTAATACACCAACTCTGTATGTTCCGCCGGTATCGCCGGTGTATAAACTACCAGGTCAACTTTTTTAGGAACCCGCTCCGGGTCCTCTTCATAATGGACCGGTATGCCTGCCGCTTCCAACTCCCTGGTGAGTACGGTCGGTGTTTTATCATACCCGCTCACTTTTACACCGCCGGCATGAAAAAATCTCGCTATCGCACTCATCCCGATCCCGCCGATGCCGATAAAATAAACCTCGTTCATCTTTTCAGTCCCCCGGAAGGGGGTATTCATAAGGACAGTATTGGTTCGTACATTCATCGTAACTGGATCGCTTTCATTATTTCCGCGGCAATGGTTTCGTCAGCTTCCGTTATTCCCAACGGCGAAATATTTTTGATCATGTCCTCCTGCTTGCCGGTATCCATTGATAACTCGATCGTCATAAAGACCAGCTTCTGCATCACTTCATTATCCTTCACCATCAATGCCGCATTCTTTTTCACCAGCACCATTGCATTCACGGTCTGGTGATCTTCTGCCGCAAACGGGTAAGGCACGAACAGGACAGGTTTTTTTGCCACACATAATTCTGCAACGGTCATCGCCCCGGATCGGGCTACAACAATATCTGCAGCTGCATATGCGTACTCCATCTTTGTAATGAATGCATCCGCCCAAATACCACTCTTGCCATTCACCCGTTGTTTTGCTTTCCCTGAATAAGGAACTCCTGTTTGCCAGACCACCTGTAGTCCTGCTTTGATCAGGTCATCCAGTCCTTTATCAATGGCTTCATTGATGGATTTTGCTCCAAGGCTCCCTCCTATCACCAGTACGGTTTTCTTTGAGGGATCGAGTGAAAAGAACTGAATACCTTCATTCCTGCTCAAACCTGTATCCGAAATACTGTTCCTTACGGGGTTTCCTGTCACCATTATCTTTTCTTTCGGAAAGAATTTTTCCATCCCTTCCGTTCCGGTAAAGATCTTCGCAGCCTTCCTTCCGAGCAGGATATTCGATCGCCCGGCAAAAGAATTCGATTCATGAATGAATGTGGGAATTCCCCTTGCCTGTGCAAAACGCAGCACGGGAAAACTCGAGTAACCACCTACACCGATCGCCGCATCCGGTTTGAATTTTTTGAAGATGGTACGTACCTGTAAAAAACTTTTTACGAGCTTGAATGGCAACGTTGCATTTTTTATCAAAGAACTTCTGTTAAACCCCGTGATATCCAATCCTTCAATCTTATACCCGGCTTGCGGTACTTTCTCCATCTCCATTTTTCCTTTCGCTCCTACAAATAATATCTCGATACTGTTATCGATCTTTTTCAACGCATTGGCAATTGCTATTGCCGGGAATATATGTCCTCCCGTTCCTCCTCCTGCTATGATCACTCTCTTACCCATGCATTTATTTTACGTCTTCCGCAACCGTCTTTCCTTCCAGTTGCTCCACGTTTCTCGCTACACTTAATATGATCCCGATCGCAAGGCAAGTAAATATGAAACTGGTACCGCCCATACTTACCAATGGAAGCGTTACACCCGTTACCGGGAAAAGGTTCACCGTCACCGCCATATTGGCCACCGCTTGTATTGCCAGTGTAAAACTCAATCCCAATGCGAGGAAAGCGCCAAATGCATAGGGACATCGTTTATAGATCCTGATACATCGATATAAGAACACCAGGTAAATGAACATGATAAAAGCGCCGCCCATCAATCCATACTCTTCGATGATGATGGCGTAGATAAAATCATTATAGGCCTGGGGTAAATAATCTCTTGTTGTACTGTTGCCCGGTCCCACGCCAAAAACACCGCCTTTTGAAATGGCGATCTTAGCCTGGTTCACCTGGTAAGCATCGTTATCAACATCATCTTTACCACCGTAGATAAAACTTTCCATTCTTCCGATCCAGGTATCTACCCGTCCGAATAAGGTGGAAGATACTTTCGTTGTTACAGCCACCACCGCATCACTCTTTGTTTTGCCATGACGGATCACCGCGGCTGAAATAAGAAACAGGATCGGCAGTGCCGCTACCCCGATCGTCAGTAGTATATGTTTTGTACTCACCCGGCCAATGAACATCAGTAATAAACAACTTGCACCCAGTAATAAGGCAGTTGATAAATTAGCCGGTGCGATCAGTGCACAGGTAAGAAATACCGGCGCCACTACCGGGAGGAACCCTTTTTTAAAGTCTTTTATTACATCCTGCTTTTTACTGATAAGTCTTGCGAGGTACATGAACAACGCCAGCCTGGCAAAGTCGGAGGTCTGCATTGTCATATTGATCAATGGCAGGCGGATCCAGCGGCTTCCTTCATTCATCTTTACACCGAAGAACAGTGTATAGAACAAAAGCGGCAGGGAGATCAGGAATGCGATCTTCGCAGCTTTGGAATAAAAAGTATAATTGACCAGGTGCGCAAAATAAATGACCATGATCCCGGCCAGGATAAATGCTACCTGTTTGAAAAGATAGATCTCCGTGTTGCCCTTGTAATTTTTATAGGCTAATGAGCCGGTAGCGCTATAAACCGCCAACAACGAGACCAGCGTCAGCAATACTACCAATGCCCAGATAACTTTATCTCCCTTTGTTTTACTAAGGAGGTTACTGGTTTTGAAAGTATTCCTCAACTCATTGAACCGTATTTCTCTTGCTCCGTCCATTATTATTGTTATAATTCTTTTACTACATGTTTGAACTGGTTGCCCCTGTCCTCGTAATTCTTGAACAGGTCGAAACTTGCACAGGCAGGGCTCAGCAACACCACATCGCCTTTAGTAGAAAAATGAAATGCTGCCCGTACTGCCTCTTCTGCTGTCGACGTATTGACAATGGTGCTTACCGTATTGCCAAATGCCTCATGTATCTTCCGGTTATCCGAACCCAGGCAAATGATGGCTTTTACTTTTTCCTTGACCAGTTCTTCGATCAATGAATAGTCATTGCCTTTATCTACACCACCCAATATCAACACTGTTGGCTTGGTCATGCTTTCAAGGGCATACCAGGTCGAGTTGACATTCGTGGCTTTGCTGTCGTTGATAAATTCAACGCCCCTTACCGTAGCCACATGTTCCATCCTGTGTTCCAGGTTCTGGAAGTTCTGGACCGCATCACGGATCTTATCCTTCCGGATGTCCATGGTGGTGGCCGCTACACAGGCTGCCATAGTGTTGTATTGATTATGCTTGCCTTTCAGCGCAAAATCAAACACACTCATATTGGTAAAATCCTGTCCTGTCCTGATGTACATATCCCCGTCTTTAATGAATGCTCCGTTTGGTAGTTCTCTTTTCATACTTATTGGCAGTTGGTTAGATCGAATATTGAATTGGTTTAGATACTTCATTGTTATTGCATCATCGGCGCAGTAGATGAAATGATCGTCCTCCTGCTGGTTCATCGTGATGCGGAATTTGCTCCTGATATAATTCTCAAACTGGTAATCGTAACGGTCCAGGTGATCCTCCGTGATATTGGTCAGTATGGCGATATCCGGTCTGAATGTTTTGATATCATCCAGCTGGAAGCTGCTGACCTCAACTACATACAACGGTCTCGGATCTTTGGCAACCTGCCTGGCAAATGAATCACCGATATTCCCGACCAATGCACAATCCAGTCCGCCGGTCTTACAGATATGCCAGGTCAGCGCTGTCGTCGTTGTCTTTCCGTTGCTCCCGGTGATAGCGATGATCCTGCTGTTCTCTTTGAACCGGTACGCCAGTTCGATCTCGCTGATCACATCGATCCCCTTTGCCCTGATCTTTTTGACGATAGCCGCTTTCTCCGGGATACCGGGACTCTTCATCACTTCATCCGCATTCAGAATTTTTTCTTCTGTATGCTGCTCTTCCTCGAAGTCGATACCCGCTTCCTGCAGTTCGTTACGATACTCCTGTTTCAAAGAACTTCCGTCGGAAAGGAATACATCATACCCCTGTTGCTTCGCGAGCAGTGCGGCACCCACACCACTTTCACCTCCTCCCAGTATGACAAACCTTTTGGCCATGATTCCTCATCGTCATTCGTGTACGGAACACGGCTCTTCATAAGTATTGGACTTTCAAATACAACTGCACCACAATTCGATTGGATCAGAACTCTTCTTTTTTTCGCAGGGTTGGATCGATGTTGGTTTTTCAACAATATTTCTCAGAAGCAATTAGTCATTTTGTCAATCGTGAATCGTGAGTCGTGAGTCGTCAATCGTGAGCAGCACTATCATCTGCTTATCTCATCTTCAGCGTCGCGATACTCAACACCACCAGTAACACGGTCACGATCCAGAAGCGGTTCACGATCTTTACCTCATGGTATCCTTTTACCTGGTAATGATGGTGAAGCGGTGCTTTTAAAAAAGCTCTTTTTCCCACACCAAATCGTCTCTTCGTGTACTTGAAATAACCCACCTGTATCATCACACTCAGCGTCTCCACGAAGAACACACCACAGAATATCGGCAACAGCAATTCTTTATGTACAATGATCGCCAGTGATGCAATGATCCCGCCCAGAGTCAAACTTCCCGTATCACCCATAAATATCTGTGCCGGGTAAGAGTTATACCACAGGAACCCGATACAGGCCCCGATCATCGCCGCGATAAAAATGGACAGCTCTCCCAAACCTGGTATGTACATGATGTTGAGATAATCCGCGAAGACCAGGTTACCACTGGCATAGGCGAATATGCCCAGCAAGACGCCGATGATCGCTGATGTTCCCGTCGCCAGCCCATCCAGTCCATCCGTCAGGTTGGATCCGTTGGATACTGCGGTTATGATGAAGATCACGATCAGTATATAAAGAACCCATGTATAATCTCTCCACGAAGCAGGCAACAGTTTAGAATAATTGAACTCATGATCCTTTACAAAAGGGATCGTGGTTACCGTCGCCGTATTTGCTTCCACGAAATATTTTGTCTTTCCATTCACTTGCTTGGGAAATTTGTTTGAATCGGTTGATGTAGGGGAGCCAACATACTCTCTCCATATTTTTACTTCACTGTTGAAGTATAATGTGGCTCCCACAGTGATCCCCAATCCAACCTGTCCCAGTATCTTGAACCAACCAGCCAGGCCATCTTTACCACTTTTCCTGTATTGTTCTCCTTTTTCCTGGGCCAGTCTTTTCCCTCGCAGTTTCAGGTAATCATCGATAAACCCGATGATCCCCAGCCACACCGTACTGACCAGCATCAGTTGCACATAGATCTTGGTGAGGTCAGCCAGCAGCAGGGTCGGGATGATGATCGCCAGGATAATAATGATCCCTCCCATCGTAGGCGTTCCTTTCTTTTTTTCTTCGCCCGGCAAACCTTCTTCCCGTATGCTTTCGCCAATCTGTTTTTTCTGCAGGAACCTGATCAGCTTCTTCCCATAGAATGTCGTGATGAACAATGATAACAGTACCGCCATCAGCACCCTGAACGTCTGGAACTCAAATAACCGGCTACCCGGGAATTTGATTCCTTCTTCATTCAGCCAATGGAATAAATGGTACAGCATTGTTGATCCTGGATTCTGGTTTCTGGTTTCTTGATCCTTGTTACTTACATTCCTTTATTTTCACATTCCCACACTTTCACATTCTCACATTATTTCCCTAACAGCTCATATATTTCCTTCACTACTTCTTTATCATCAAAGTGATTCTTCACTCCTTTTATCTCCTGGTATTTCTCATGTCCCTTCCCCGCTATCAGAATAATGTCTTCCGGTTTTGCCAAACTCACCGCCGTCTTTATTGCTTCCTTCCGGTCAACGATCGAGATATATTTTCTTTTCGCGGCAGCACTCAGCCCTTCTTCCATATCCTTTATGATCTGTGCCGGGTCCTCGCTTCTCGGGTTATCACTGGTGAAGATCACTTTATCACTATGCTCACAAGCTGCTGCTCCCATTACCGGCCTCTTGGTCTTGTCCCTGTCTCCGCCGCAACCCACTACCGTGATCACCTGTTCAAATCCTTTCTTCAGTTTCTTAATGGTTGCCAGCACATTCAGTAAAGCATCCGGTGTATGTGCATAGTCCACGATCGCTATCAGCTTCTCTTTGGGCGACACCATATAATCAAATCTTCCTTCCGCGCCGGTCATCAAACTCAATGCGGTCAATATTTCCTGTTTTTCTTCCCCCAGGCAAACCGCTGCGCCAAATACCGCCAGCAGGTTATAGGCATTGAACTCACCGATCAGCCTGAAATGCACTTCCACATCATTGACCATCATCTGCAGACCGGCGAGACTGTTATCCAGGATCTTTCCTTTGAAATCAGCTACCGTTTTCAAACTGTAGTAATACTTCTTCGCATTTGTATTCTGCAGCATCACCATCCCTCTTTTATCATCCGCGTTGCTGATCGCAAAGGCCGATGAAGGCAATGAATCAAAGAAGGCCTTCTTCACCCGGATATATTCATCAAACGTTTGATGATAGTCCAGGTGATCATGCGTGATATTGCTGAATAGCCCGCCCGCATACTGCAAACCCGTTACCCGGTGCTGGTGTATGGCATGTGAACTTGTTTCCATGAACACATGTGTACAACCCTCATCCACCATTTGTTTCAGCAGCCGGTTCAGGCTGATGGCATCCGGTGTGGTATGCGTTGCGGGAACTACTGTTGAGCCTACCTGGTTCTCCACGGTGCTTAACAATCCGCATGTATATCCCAATCTTGTAAAGAGCTTATATAATAATGTCGCAATCGTTGTCTTTCCATTGGTGCCTGTCACTCCCACCAGTTTCATTTTTTCGGAAGGCTTGCCGAAAAAATTATTCGCTATATAGGCCGTGGCTGCCGCACTGTTCTCTGCCTGTACATACACCACTCCTTCTTTCTTCCCCGGCGGTTCATTTTCATAAACCACAGCCACCGCGCCGTTCTCAATTGCTTTTTCAATGAACTGGTGACCATCCGCCGCTGCTCCTTTCACCGCTACAAACAATCCTCCCGCTCTTATCTTCCTCGAATCGGCCTGCACATTATTTACTTCCACACCTGTACTTCCAGCGACCGACCTGATATTTACCTTATATAGTATATCACTTAACAGCACATCCCTTGCTTTAACTCAATTCCAGTATTACGGTGATTCCTTTTCCCAATGCCGTTCCCGGGGCTACCGACTGCATTGTTATCTTTCCCCTTCCTCTTACCGCTACTTTCAATCCCATATTCTCGAGCAGGTACACTGCATCTTTCAGTCCCATGCCTCTTACATTCGGCATCACCTGCTGACGTACCGTGGTCCCTTTCATCACAGCCTGGTCATTCCGGCCATATACACTGGCCCAGTTATTCTGCGCTACTGAATCACGATACGGTACGTTCATTATTTTGTATACATTCTTTATATCAGGTGCAAAGCCCGCATAAAAAAACCCGGAACTATCTTTTGCGGCAGCGTATTGAGAAGGACCCTTCTTCTCTACATACATCGAATAAAGTTTGGTAGCGATCTCTTTGAATACCGGGGCAGCCAGTGTGCCGCCGTAATGCGATGCCGCATGCGGTTTGGTGCGGATCACCACGATACAGGTGTACTGCGGTTTCTCCGCGGGGAAATAGCCCACGAATGTTGCCTGGTATACACCGTGCGCATACTTGATCGCGCCGTCTGAAACATGTGCTGTACCTGTCTTGCCTGCTACAGAAAAGGGAATCCCAGCCAGCGCTTTGCGTGCCGTACCTTCTGTTACTACCGCTCTCATCGCTCCCTGCGCATCATTGATCACCGAGGGCTTGCAGATATTATCATCCATTACGGTTGGTTCAAACTGTTTGGAAAGAACACCATTGCTTTGAATACTGCTTACGAGGTAAGGTCTCATCATCTTCCCGTTGTTGGCCACCGCGTTGTATAAGGTCAGCGTATGCAGCGGGCTCACCTGGATCGCATAACCAAAACTCATCCATAACATATTTCCCAATCCTGCTTCACCACCTTTTGTGGAAAGCGGTGCCATCGTTGGTTTGGGTACATTCATCAGGTCGATAGGAGACTTCTCATCCAGATGAAACTTGTGATAATATTTTTTGATCTCAGAAGGATCACTGCCAAATGCTTTATAAGCGAGTTTGCTCATACCCACGTTGGAACTGTGCGCAAAACATCCTTTGACAGAAAGAGAAGGTTCATTATGTCTTTCCGCATCCACCACCACTTTGCCCGGAGCTACTTCCAGTCTTCCGGCACCACCGACATACACCACTTCATCAATAGTGCTGCTGCCTTTCTCTAACACTGACAATAAGGTAGCGAGTTTGATGGTAGAGCCGGGTTCAGTTACACGGAGTGCATAGTTATCATCTTCCCAATACGTGCCATCGGGTCTGCGACCCAGATTGGCCATCGCTTTGATCTTACCGGTACTGGTCTCCATCACGATCGCCGTACCATAAGGCCCTTCGCATTGCAGCATCATCCGCATCAACGCCGTTTCGGCGATATCCTGCATGTTGACATCTATCGTTGTATAAATATCTTTCCCGTTCACCGGATCCGTCTGCGATCCTTCCACCGGTATAGCGGTACCACCGGCGATATAGCGAACCAGTTTCTGACCGTCACGGCCGCTAAGCACCGTATCATAACTTCTTTCAAGGCCTACATTCTGCTTCTTTGCTTTATTATTGGCGTCTTTGAATTCTCTTGACAGGCCGATCGTCCTGTTGGCCAGTAATCCAAAAGGCGTTTCTCTTTTACTGCTTACTTCCACGATCACGCCGCTTCTGTTGCGTCCCAATCTTACCAATGGAAATTCCCGGAACACTTTGTAAGCTTCGAAATTCAATTTCTTTTTCAGCGGGTAATACCTTTCATTATCCTTAAAGGCCAGTTTCAGCTCCTTTTTATATTGTGCTGCGGTCTTATCATTGAAATAATTAGCCATGGAAGTGGCGAATGAATCAATGTTATCATGGAAACGTTTTCCTTTTTTCTCCCGCAGACCGTCTGCATTGAAATCGATATAGATATCGAACATGGGAATGGAAGTGCTGAGCATCTGGCCATCTTCACTGTAGATCGTTCCTCTTTCAGCATCCAGGGCGATAAAACGCTGGTGAAGACTGTCGCTCATGCTGCGCCAATGGGCGCCCTGGAATTTTTGAATGTAGAAAGCTCTGCCGAGGACAAGTATGCTAAGCACTACTATGCCGATGAAACTGAGGTAGACCCTCCATAATATGTCCCGTTTAACGTCCACTGTCCGTTGTAAACCACCAGGTTTAGCCCGGTAGCTTTGTTTAGTTGTAATTAGTTGTATCCGTCCGCCCTTCTTAATTATTCAGAAAGGATTTTTTAATGATCGTCCTGTTCTCTGCTCATCTTCGTTGCGTCGCACTCTTGTACTTCCTGTTCGCTATTCACCTCAACCAGCCTCCCCATCTGCTGAGCTTCGCTCGCTAGGAGGGAGAGAATACAATGACTCAATTAATCATTGTCTCTTTGAATCCTCCTTTCCTCTTTCGGAGGAAAGGAGATAGAGGATAGGAGGCTCTTATTTCTTATTCTCACCCTCCTCTCTCAACACCACCGGCGATCCCGTCAGCTCTTTCAACCCCAGTGGCTCCACTACTTTCACCAGTTCGCTTTGCTTGCTCTGGTACATCACTTTACTTTTTACCGCGATATATTCGTACTTCAGTTCTTTTACTTCTTTGCTGACATTGTTGATCTTCCGTATGGTCTTATCGGCATAGTGACCATTGAAGATGTACAACACTGCCAGTCCCGCGAGGAACAAAAAGAACGGGACCTGTTTTACGATGGACTGATAATTCAGCCAGCGTTTCCAGCCTGCCTGTCCGGCAGACTGGGCTTGTTGCCCAGCAACCGGCTTCGGATCCTGCTCTTTTATTTCTTTTTGTTCCTGCATAGCATTCGTTTCAACTTCTGTTCTGCCTTGGTTTGGTTTTTCATTTCCCTTTCCGGGGTTGATTTCAAAGGATATAGATTTCCCTTGTATTGCTTCTATATTTACAATCTTGAATTAGTTGGTTGTTAATCAGATCATCGTCCGTTTCTCCACCACTCTTAGTTTGGCACTTCTTGACCTGGAGTTTTCCTTCATCTCTTTTTCTGTTGGCAGCACCGGCTTCCTGGTGATCACCAGCAGTTCGTTCACCGTTTCTGTATTGATAAACGGATTTGCATCCGGTTCGTCAAATGAACCCCGGCGAAAGAAATTTTTTACCAGTCTGTCCTCAAGGGAATGAAACGTAATGATGGCTGCTCTGCCTCCGGGTTTTAGCAAGGATGGGATCTGAAGAAGCATTTCTTTCAATGCACCTAGCTCGTCGTTCACTTCAATTCTCAAAGCCTGGAAAACCTGGGCAAAGTACTTGTTGGGATTTCCTTTCACTATTTCCCGGACTGCATTCTTAAAACCGTCGATCGTTTGGAGTGATCTGTTGCTGCGAACCTCCACGATCTTCCTGGCGAGTGTTTTGGCGTTGGTGACCTCTCCATACTGTTCAAAAAGTTTGTGCAATCGTTGTTCAGTATAGGTGTTCGACACCTCAAAAGCTGTCAGGGTCTGCCGCTGGTCCATCCGCATATCCAGTTCAGCGTTGTAGCGAATGGAGAAACCTCTCCCCGCTTCATCAAACTGGTGGCTGCTTACGCCAAGATCTGCCATGATGCCATCCACCGCTATGATATTATTCAGGCGGAGAAAGCGCTGCAGGTGACGAAAATTTTGCGGAACAAAAATGATCCGTTCGTCATCCGGCAGGTTTTTCTTAGCATCGGCATCCTGGTCAAAGGCAACCAGCTTCCCACTTGCACTTAATTGCTGAAGAATGGCGTTTGAATGACCACCGCCACCAAATGTGCAATCCACATAGATACCATCGGGTTGAATCTTCAGGCCCTCGAGAACTTCATGGAGCAGAACCGGTATGTGATACGGCTCGCTCATGCCCGAATAAGAAATAAGGAATGAAGAATAAGGAATAAGAAAGTGGTTGTCCGATAGAGTAAGATTGTCTTATTGTACCGCAACTTTCTCATTTCCGATTTCCTATTTTTTATTTCTCATTTCCTCCGCTTCCTCCCAGGATCTCTTTGGCCATCTCACTTAATGCATCCGAAGAAATTGAATCAAAGAACTGTTTGTACTTATTACTATCCCAGATTTCCAATTTGTCTCCTGTCGCCATCAGCACGATATCTTTCTGCAGCTCAGCATACACTTTCAGGCTCGGCGGCAACAGGATGCGGCCGGCTGTGTCGGGCTCCACGTAAGTGGCTCCGTTTAAAAATGCCCTTTTGAACTCCCGCTGTTTCGGGTCGAATTCATTCAGGCTGTTGATCTTTCCAAAGAGCGGCTCCCAGGTCCTTACCGGGTAGAGAGCCAGGCATTTTTCAAATCCCCTGTTGATAACATATTGACCCCTCTCGTCTTCCGGCAATTGTTTTTTGAACCCTGCCGGGAGGAGGAAACGCCCCTTGGCGTCCAAAGTAGCCTCGAATTCTCCGAGAAAGCCTGTCATTATCAGGGGATTGAGTCAATTTAAAATAATTGACACAAAATAACACTTTTTCCCACTTACTGACCAAATATTTTGAAATTTAATTTTTCCCCACTGTTTTTTGGTCTGAAAACCAATATGCTAAAGGGTTTGATAGGATGTCATCCATTTTAGATAAAAAAAGACTGTATATCCTGTGAATTACAGTGGAAAACCTGTGCATAAACACAAATGCAAGGTACATTTCTGCGAAACATCTTTACTTCTCAAGTAATCAACAGATGTCAATAACCGGTTATTCAGGTACAGCTTTATTAAAAAAACTCGGGATCAATCCGGGGATGAAAGTCATGCTGGTCAACGAACCTTCTGATTATTACAAGCTGCTTGGAACCGATATCAGCGATCAGTTGTGTGGCAAAAAAGATGTGCCGGATCTTATTCATCTCTTTGTAAAGAGCAATAAAGGATTGGAAGCCGCTATGAAAAAATTGAAGGCTCTTTATAAAAAAAATACATCCCTTACCATCTGGGTTTCCTGGTATAAAAAATCAGCTAAGATCCCGACGGATGTTACGGAAGATGTGATCCGCAACTATGCATTGAAGAATGGACTGGTGGATGTAAAAGTGTGTGCGGTGAGTGAAGTGTGGAGTGGTTTGAAATTAGTCGTACCGCTAAGCAAACGATAAAGCAAATATCTCAAAACCTGTACTTGACAAATGACATCACTATCCGGGGGTATAATTTATAGTTAGTATTCGTAAGGGTAATTTCTGACAATGTGGATATTGAAAACGATGATTGATCAAAAATGTTTGTTCCTGAAAATCCATATTCCCATTTATTATTCTTCGACTTACATTGAATCTTTACAGAAGCGGCAAAAAAGTCAATGTAATTTTGCTGCTGGATTTTTAAATAGTTATACCGGACATTAAAGTCCGAAAAAATCCTTTTCCCGATCTTCCAATTAATCCCGAGCAGCGCTGTCCCGTATTGATTGGTTATCGTGGTAAGATATTGCTGGCTTTTTACACTATACTGTACACTGCTTCTTACCTGTACCGTATTTATTTCAGTACTGAAAGTGAGCCCCAATTGAACCTGGTTAAACTTTATTTCCTGCTCTTTATCGTTTATAATGGTATAGGTATTGCCTTTAGACAGGTTAATTGTTGGAGACCATTGAGTGCGGTACCCATGATAAAATTTAGACCCTGAAATCAACAAGTTCAGTACCTGTGTTTTTCGTTGTGTTGGAAGCATTTCATGAAAGACAAAGAACTGATAAGGCTGAATTTTATTAAGATTCAAAAGCGGCGTAGCAATGAGTGATAAATTGGAAAACAGAATTACTTTTTTATTTAATAAACTCGTATAAGAATAAAAAAGATTTACTGACCGGGTCCGCCTCACCTGCAAAATATCGGGATTTTTGTATACTGAAGTGATATCATGCACCGCATACCCATAACCCGCATTGACCAACCCCGAGAACCTGTTGCCATAGCTGATTGAAAAATTGAGCCGGCTCTCCTGCGAAATTTTGAAGCCCAGCTCCGCAAGGGGTAAAATGCGGAATTCCTTTTCATTTACCTTTTCACTGCCATCCGGCAATTTCCTTAGCTCTCCTTGGAGCAGTTGTAATTCAGATGAAAATGAAAAAGTAATTTTCCTGCTAACCAACCACCGGTCCTGTAGAATTACGCCTGTTGTAAGCCAATTAATTTTGCTGTTGTTTACAGAATCTTCGCCGACCCATTTAACATCCTGGACAGACCTTGCCGCTATCAAATTACTTCCCCTGTCCTTTACAGACCTTCCATAAAAGCTAAGCGAAAAAGTATGCCTGTTTATTCTCTGGATATACTTCATTTGAGCAAATAAACTTGTTTCCCTCTGATCGTCCTGTTGAAAAAGACTCCTGTCAAATCCCGGATAATTGAAAAAATCATTAAACAATGCCGGTGAAACTGTATAATCACCCGATAAAAAACCATACTTATACTGACCGCTAAAAGAAAGAGCTGCATCTTTTGTCAATACGTGGTTATACGAGAATCTCAGGCCGGATTGCTTTTCATCAGAATTTTCCTTTTCGATGAAACCCGTATTTGCTGAAAGAGTAGTATTGGCTGTTGACAAGATTGCATCTGCCACATGTTTCCATGAAAATTGTAACTGGTTTTTGCTATCAGGAAAATAATTGATGGAAAAAAAGCCATTCATTTTCTGAAGATGTCTTAGAATTTCATTTCCTTTTTTGATAATTAAAGATGGCTCAACAAAATAGGTCGTAGTATTATCCATTTGCTGACCAAACCTGTCATGCATAAAATTAAAATAGCCCTTTATGGAAATTTTCTTTACGGGCTTTATCAAAAAATTCAGCATGGTATTTACGCTGTTATTTTTGTACAACGAATTTATGCCCTCTACCCCCGTCGCTAAATTATTGATCGTCGCAACCGGAACCAGGTCAGCTACTTCAATATCATTTTCAGTATCTATCCTTATATCAGCAGGAATACCAATACCAGCTGCATTGGCATTGGCATTTGTATTACCGGTAGAATTTATACCGCTTATTGATACTATTTTTATCTTGTCAAATAAACCGATTGTTTGAAAGCCCGCAGTATAATACCTGGCAGGCAACCCCAAACCACCATCAACAGATCCGAACAATTTTCTCAGAAATCCTTTTTTATAGGCGATATTCAAGACTTGTTCTTTCCCGGCAATCAGGGTAGCGATAAGATTATCTCCTGGTGAATAATTCTGGATCACCTGCAATTTCTCTATGCCATTAACATCTAAACTATTGACTAATTTAGAGTAGTTAACGCCTGAAATATCATCCCCGTTAATAAGTACCCGGTCAATTATCTTTCCATTGTAGATCAGGGTACCTCCCGGACCGGTGGCAAATCCCGGAATATTGCTTACTAATTCACTGACCGTTGACTCATTTCCACGCTTAAACCTGTCCACGTTATAAGAAGTGGTGTCGCCTGATATTTCGATGGAAGGCTTGTTTTTTACTATGATTCCAGGAAGTTCCTTTGAAGATGTCTGAAGAGTTATTGCCAGGAATAACGTATCGGCTGTACTAAACCGGAAAAAAGAATTAAAATCATCAAAGCCGACTGCGGAGATAAAGATCCAGCCGTTTTGTACCTGGCCGACCGGCAAAAAATATTTCCCGTTCGCATCAGCTATGCAGAATGATCTTGCAATACTTGCTGAATCTTTTTTAAACTTAACAGAAGCGAAAGAAACAGGTTGTCCATATTCATTATTGATCGTTCCTTTCACATACTTTTGGGATGCTGCCCGGAGGCTGAAAGCAATGAAAAAAATACAGAGCCAATATTTCACTGATAAGCTCATTATTTCATAAGACCGGTCTACAAAGTTCAATAAAATTGTTATCTACACGCCTGTTCTATTGTTTTTTGTAGTAATCAACAAGTTCCTGCGCCTCTTTATTTTGCTTTTGCAATGCTTTGTCAAACTCTGTCTTTGTTACAATGTTTGAAATATCGGGAACATCAAAGAAAATTTCTTTCTTTATAGGCCATTCCAGCTCAAGCATTCTTATAGAAGTATTGCCAGACTTATTATTGACTTCAACCAATAAGCCTGGCAAACCTCTTAGGGAATAGGGTGCAACAGAAACCGGGATAGAAGGGGCAAACCAGGCTGTAACTTTAGCGCCTTTGGGGTTTGTGGTTTCCGCCAATTGACATAATAACCCGTTAATCGTCAGCGTATCTGGTTTAATTTCCCAGACTGCAAATTTCATAGTATCCGCTAACGTATAGCGGCTATTATTGATATTAATTGAGTTATAAACAACGCTGCTACCCAGGCTCCCGATCCATTTTTGCGGCCTTAATTCGGAAAACGCAAGTTTCATCATTTCATTCCTTTTCACATCTGCCAGGGAGTCCTCGATATTCAAATACGTTTTTCCTTTTATAAAATAATCTTCTGGCCTGTCCTTTCGTATGTACATATACGTATCCGTGGAAAACCACATTTCAATATACTGAACGTACTTATCAGCTATTTGCTCGTAAACAATCTTGCCCAAAGCTTTTTTGCTTTGGGCAATACTGTTTAAACAGATAATCATACACATGCAAATCCTAACACAATGTCTCATACGCAAACCGATCTTTCAATTTGTTAGCTCCAAAAATAACAGGGATAGTACTATTACCAAACCCAGGGTGAAGGCTGATGTCCTTCACAGGCAACAGCGTCTCCCCAATAATAATGTCCGATATACTGCCCACCATCAGTCAGGCCAACATTACCCACACACTGGACTGTTCCATCCGGGCATGTTGTATAGAAATAAATAATCTGGATAAGCGGCTTTTTCTCAAATACAAATTTGCCGCTTCCATTGTTTTCAGTTTTTTTGATCCCCATATCAACTGAATCAGACGCTCTCGCATCATTTGAAATTGCAGAAACAATTAAGATTGCTACAGCAACAAAAAGAAATTTAATTTTCTTCATAACAGGTGGTTTTAAAATTATAAAATATTTTTCATTTATAGTAACCATGGCTAATTTATATCCTCCATTTCAGGTTTCCAAATTTTTTAACAATGCTAACGATTCTCCCGGGCACCCGTATATTTACAGATACAGTTTCTGAATTTGGTTGCTTTAACAGCTATTGGTAAAAAGTTGCAGTTATTGGTAAAACACTTCACTTGTTATGTTATTCACCAAAATCAAAAACAAAGCATACTAATATTACGCTATCTTGAACATGAAAAATTTTAACATTTCTATAAGAAATTTTTCTTACTCCCTCCCCGAAAACAGGATAGCAAACTATCCCCTGGCAGAAAGAGATGCTTCCAAACTCCTTATTTATAGGGACGGCAATATCAGCGAAGATGTTTACAGGAATATTACTGAATATATTCCCCGCAATGCCCTGCTTGTATTCAACAACACCAAAGTAATTGAAGCGAGATTACTGTTTCAAAAACCAACAGGTGGTGTCATCGAGATATTTTGCCTCGAACCGCATGAGCAATATCACGATATCACCACCGCGATGGCGCAAAAAGAAAAGGTCTGGTGGAATTGCCTGGTCGGTGGCGCTTCCAAGTGGAAAGCAGGACAGGTACTGGAAAAGAAAATAGGTGACACCCTTCTCTTTGCAAAATATATTGAAAAGGAGAACGGTAAGTTCATCATTGAATTATCCTGGTCACCTGCACACTTACCTTTTGCCGAGATCCTTCACCAGGCCGGCGCTATTCCGCTACCACCTTATATCAAAAGAGAAGCAGAGGAATCCGATAAAGAAAGATACCAGACCGTGTATGCGGGGAAACATGGCTCTGTAGCCGCGCCGACTGCCGGACTGCATTTTACACCAGCCATTTTTACTCAACTCAAAGAAAAAAATATTCAAACCGCTTTTGTCACGTTGCATGTAGGCGCGGGAACTTTCAAACCGGTGAAATCAGAAACGATGCAAGAACACGAAATGCATGCGGAATGGATCGATGTGAGTAAGAAAACGATTATTGCTATCATCGAGAATCTTGAAAATCCTGTTATCGCTGTTGGCACTACTTCGCTAAGGACTATCGAGAGTTTGTATTGGATGGGAGTGAAAATTCGTGAATCGACAATCGCGAATCGTCAATCGCTGTACCTATCGCAATGGGAGGCTTATGAACTGGCAGAAAAAAACACTCCGGTGAAGGATGCATTATATTCTTTACTCGAATGGATGAATTCAATTAACATGGAGCAGCTTGTTACGAAGACGCAAATACTGATCGCACCAGGCTATGAGTTCAAAATCGTAAAAGGATTAGTCACTAATTTCCACCAGCCGCAATCGACGCTTTTGTTGTTGGTTGCAGCATTGATCGGGGATGATTGGAAAAAGATCTATGATCATGCGCTGCAAAACGATTTCCGGTTCCTGAGTTATGGTGACGGATGCCTGTTGTGGCAGAGAGAAGCTGTTAGCTGTTAGCTGTTAGCTGTTAGCTGTTAGCTGTTAGCTGTTAGCAATGAATTATTGAATCAAATAACGTTGCATCCAATCCCATTCCTACTACCCACTAGCCTTTTTTCAACGGCAGATCCAATGTAAACGTACTCCCCTTCCCCAATGTGCTCTCCGCTTTGATATCACCATCATGTGCTTCTACCATGGTCTTTACATAACTTAATCCCAGTCCAAAACCTTTTACATTATGTACGTTGCCGGTATGCGCCCGGTAAAAACGTTCGAAGATCCTTTTTACCGTATCCCGGTTCATGCCAATACCATTGTCTTCGATCCGCATGGTGAAGTGTTTGCCGTTCGATTGGGTACTGAGCCTGATGACCGGTGGTGTGTTTTCCTTCGCATACTTCACGGCATTATCGACGAGGTTGTTGACCAGATTCGAAAAATGTACTTCATCCGCGTTGATCAGGTCATTCTGTGCATTCAGCGAAAGATCCACTTTGCCTTTTTTATCTTCGAGCTGCAGCATAAAATTATCCACCACATCCTGTATTACTTCATGTACATGCACCGGTTTCAGGTTCAGGTCCACTTCCTGTTTCTCGAGTTGTGAAGCTTTGAGTATCGTCTCCACCTGGCGGTTCATCCGCTGGTTCTCTTCTTTGATGATCCCGCTGAAATAACCCAACTTTTCCCGGTCCTGTATCACTTTTTCATTCCGCATAGCATCCACCGCCAGCGAGATCGTGGCGATCGGGGTTTTGAACTCATGCGTCATGTTATTGATAAAATCATTTTTGATGTTCGCCAGTTTCTTCTGGCGGAGCATCGTGCGAACCGTCATATAAAACGCGGCGAGTATGATCAGCGTAAACGTAATGGACGTTATGATCCTCCACATCAATGATTGCAGTACGAAATTCTTGATATTGGGTATCACCACGATGAACATCTCATCCGGTGAAAGATTTTCACCCGCTGTTCCGGTGGGCGGGGTTAATGGAATAGCGATCTGCTTATTGTGAACAGTGTCCTCATAATAGGCGACAAATTTTTCAGACTTAATTTCCAAAAACATTTCTACACCATTTTTTGCAAACGAGACAATCCCAAATTCAAACTCCACATCCTTCAGGTTATTCTCCAGGAATGCCTTTTCCATTTTTTTCTTGATCTCTTCCACAGTAAACTGGTTGGAAATGGTCAGTTGCCTTGAGATATCAAAAGACAGATCGTCGAATATTTTTGACCGGGGGGTGCCGGCTGCATAACTGCCTTTTTTATCTGCCAGTTGCAGACCTACGATCTCCGTGGCTTTCGTCACTCTTTCCTTGATCTGGTCTTCCCGCAACAGCATCATATTCCGTATACCGGAAACCTGGCTGAAGATGATCCCGATCAACGAGAGGCTTATTAATATGGTAATGATAGTAAAGGTCCGTTTCACGGTGTGTTGTTATTGTGCTGTAAGATAAAAAACCCTGCCAACGGTGCAAAAATACATTACAACCGGCGGCGGCTATACCCAAAGATGGGTATTTACTGCATTTTAACGGCGTTTTAGAATAACAATAGCCCATTAACAGACAACTGCTGTATATTTTTAAGCGATTACTTCAACAGGATTTTGAAAAAAAGATTTTTATCTTAAATTGAACCATGATTGAACCCGGTCCAGGTATATTACTGATCGCAGATCCTTTTCTGAAAGATCCCAATTTTCTCCGGACCGTCGTGTTTTTATGTGAACATAAGACCGAGGGAAGTTTTGGTTTTGTCCTCAACCGCCAGTATGAGAACACTCTCGATGAACTGATCCCCGAGCTGGAAGGGCATAAGATCCCGGTCTATTATGGCGGACCCGTACAGGTCGATTCCATTCATTTTTTACACCAGTATCCCGACGCAATACCGGGCGGACAGGAAGTGATCAAAGGCGTGTATTGGGGCGGCGATTTTGATGCCGTGGTCAATCTTATAAAAAATGAAGATGTGGATATGGATAAGATCCGTTTTTATATCGGCTACTCCGGCTGGAACGAGGGACAACTTGGTGAAGAACTGACCGAAAAAACATGGCTGACAGTAAAAGCAACCCGCCGCTTAATATTCCACCAGAACTATGAACAGATCTGGAAAGATGCGTTGAAACACCTGGGTGGCGATTATGAGATGATGATGAACTTTCCTATCGATCCGCAGTTGAATTAATTTTAAATTTTTCAAAAATGTGTAAGACCGCGCTGACCAAAATAGCCTGCTTCGTTATTTCAATATTGCTGTTTTCATGCGGGCTCTTCAAAGCTTCTATACCTCCATCTAAGAAATTAACAGGAACAAAATACGGAAACAGGTATTTTGAAATCAGGACAGACAGCTTTAAAGCGAAAAAATAAATCCATAAACAATTAACAGGCCTATTAAAAGATAGCACAGGAACGGTCATATCATATTATATAATTTCAGAAACTTGTGGCTGCGTAAGTAAACACATAAGTAATAGCCGGTATAAATTAGCACAGGAATTTCATTTTGACATTCCTATCACAGAAGATGACAGGTTTGCCTTTAGAGAGTTTGCTAATTTCCCAGACATCGCTAATTATTGCTCAAGATCGCTGTTAGATTCTGCCCGAGGTTTTATCATCACTAACAATAAAGAAAAAAAATAATTTCCCTTGCTGGTCATTATGAAAAATATTAACTATTCCATCAATCGGAAACAGGTAGTAAATGCAGGTTTCGCAAAACAAATATGATGAAAAAAGTTGCTAGGCCGCAAAAAGTGATTGTCTATTAGTTTTTATCTTTTATCTACAAGCTCCTGGCCTGCTTGATATACAAATTCCGCGTATGCGCATCGATCTTGAATTCGATGTCCAGGCCATAGTTCCAGTAACTGCCTTTATTTCCTTTCTCCACTTTTTGATAGTAATGATCTTTGATCGCGGTAAGATATTTTGTCAGTAAACTGATCTGTTCATTCGTTAACACCGGTTTGTCTTTGCTCAAATTACTCCGGCCGATATATTCTGCCTCTACATTCTTGCTCCCCGTTACTTCTCCCAACCCGATGATCGCTTCATCACAGGTGACGGAATCCGGAGGAGTTACCACGCTGATCTCGCCTACCTGCACGTTGATCGTATACGCCGGGTAATTGGTCCGGTACATATGCCGGGTAACGGCTACGCCATTGGATAATTCTTCACCAAATGCGCGGTGGACAAGGATCCCCATCGCCACTGAATACTGATCGATCTTAAAATATTGTCTTTCCGCGAAAGCCCGCTCGTCCCAGAGACTAGCCCAAACACCTTTGATCGCTTTTTCTACCGGCTTATCCTTATCACTAAGACTCCCCGTTTTTGAGTCATACAAACCGGCGCCATTAAACCCTTTTACATCTTCCGCATTCGTGGAAGAACGGAAACGGTAATTGACAAACTCATTGCCATTCTCCTTCAGTCGTTTCATTACCGCAGCCAAAAATTCCTTATCGAGCGGAGCGTCTTTAATAGCATCCCTGATCTTCTTTAAACGTTTATCCAGTTTTTGGGGATCATTAAGTATAAGAGGATCTTTCAACACCGAATCAAGTGAAGCGGTTATATTATTCTGTTGCAAATGCTGGTAATAAAAATAAAAAGGAATAGCAAAAGAGCCTTCAGGTACCGGCAGCGGTTTTTTATCCACTTTGATCCTGACGAGCTCCGCGAAATTGGCCGCTTTCCCTCCTACAAGGGAAACATTTTTAAAACTCAATCCCTGCATATTCTGCAACTGGCGGATACTGGTGTCCACGGATAAACGGATTGGTTTGCGGTTCTCTGTTTTTGTCCAGAAAGCCACAGCATCTTTTTCCTGCGCTGCCCTTACCAGGAAAGTATCGGCCGTCACTTCATAATAAACCAGTTTGTTCTCGAATGCCCCGAGCTTAGTATCCGTCCATGCATTCCGGTAGGTGGAATTGGGTGTACCCCTGTTAAGACAGAGTAAGCTGATATGACAAAGTGGTGTTTGAAAAGGAACCGTCAGTACACCGGATATAACAGGTAATTGATTGGGCAGGCCGTTCAGGATAACAATATCGTGTTTGTCGAAATTGTATTTGTCAAAATCCTTTATATCCACTTTGCGGAGATAGCCATAGGTACCGCCTTTGTTCAGTGATACAAACTGGCGTCCTTTATAAATATCATCGGATAATACCAGCGGAAGCGAAGTGATCGTTCCCAGTTTTTTCTCCATCTCCGGCGAAGTGGCCAGTACTTTTATTTTTCCCTGGAAATAGGTCAGCGCTGCGATCTTCCTGTACAGGTCATTGATGTCTTCCGCTTTGGTGTCGTCTTCGGCCATCAGCTCCAGCGCATACACATCCAGGTGGGAATAGTAATTCAGGTTGGATAGTATATACTCCCTGCGGGCATTGACCTTATAATTCTTATTATTAAAAATGGAAAGGTCATCGCTTTCACCCAGTACACTGGTACAAAACTCATAATGAAAAGGAAAGCGGGATGAATTGGTAAAGTATATTTTTTTTTCGCGGATGCTATAAACGATCTTAATGGATTCGGCACGACCGAATTTTTCCGTCAGCGGTCTTCCTTTTATATAATTGAAGTCGGCAATGCAGCCGATACGGGAAAGATAATCAGCCCCGCCGCCCTTGTATTCACAACCCTTATCGGGTTGTGCCTTACAACCAGTGAGCAGGCAGAAAATGAAAGTATATAACAGCAGTAAACGCATAAACGAGCTTTGGTAAAAGATGCTTTTGCCAAAGGTATTTCATAATATACTACCGTTATGCGCATAAAAAAACCTCCCGGTAAAGGAGGTCTTAAAAAATGTATAAAGATTTATTATTCTACCGGCACGGCGCCTTCTACCAGTACGGTCACCTTATTATTCAGTACTTCCACAAAACCACCCTGGATATCGAAGTAAGTAAAACTGTTCTGCTGTTTATTGTTCAGCAGTTTCAGGCGTCCTGCTTTCAGCGCACTGACCATCGGGGCGTGTTTTTCGAGCACTTCAAATGAACCGCTGATCCCGGGCATCTGAACGCCATAGACCTCGCCGCTGTACAATTTCTTTTCGGGTGTTAATATTTCTAAAGTCATATAAGTTGTTTATGGTTTATCGTTTTTGGTTTATTGTTGTTCCCAGTGCTGTAATGCCTTCTGCTCTTTAGGATTAACTATAAACTATAGACCAAAAACTATAAACTATTTCGCTGCCGCCATCAGCTTCTTACCCTTCTCGATCGCATCATCGATGCTACCCACGAGGTTGAATGCTGCTTCAGGATATTCATCCACTTCGCCATCCATGATCATGTTGAAACCACGGATCGTTTCTTCGATCGGAACCAGTACTCCTTTCAGACCCGTGAACGCTTCGGCTACGTGGAAAGGCTGTGACAGGAAACGTTGTACTTTTCTTGCGCGGGCTACGGTCATTTTATCATCATCACTCAACTCATCCAGGCCAAGGATAGCAATGATATCCTGTAATTCTTTATAACGCTGCAACATCAGCTTCACCCTGTTCGCACAATCATAATGGAGATCACCAACGATCTTTGGTGTCAGGATCCTTGAAGTAGAATCCAAAGGATCCACCGCGGGATAGATACCTAAGTCAGCGATCTTACGGCTCAATACAGTTGTCGCATCCAGGTGAGCAAACGTTGTGGCAGGAGCCGGATCGGTCAGGTCATCCGCAGGTACATAAACCGCCTGTACGGATGTGATCGAACCATTCTTGGTAGAAGTGATACGTTCCTGCATGATACCCATTTCTGTAGCCAGTGTAGGCTGGTAACCTACCGCTGAAGGCATACGACCCAACAGGGCCGATACTTCAGAACCGGCTTGTGTGAAACGGAAGATATTGTCAACGAAGAACAGGATGTCGCGGCCCTTGCCTTGTCCATCACCGTCACGATAATATTCTGCGATCGTCAGACCAGAAAGCGCCACCCTTGCGCGGGCTCCGGGAGGTTCATTCATTTGTCCGAATACGAAAGTGGCTTTGGACTCTTTCAGTTCATTCATATCCACCTTGCTCAGGTCCCATCCACCTTCTTCCATACTGTGTTTGAAAGCATCTCCATATTTCATGATCCCTGCTTCGATCATTTCTCTCATCAGGTCATTTCCTTCACGGGTCCTTTCTCCCACACCGGCAAATACCGATACACCGGCGTATGCTTTTGCGATATTGTTGATCAGTTCCTGGATCAATACTGTTTTACCCACACCGGCACCACCAAACAGACCGATCTTACCACCTTTGGAATAAGGCTCGATCAGGTCGATGACCTTAATACCGGTAAAAAGTATCTCAGAGGCAGTGCTCAGGTTTTCAAATGCAGGGGGTTGGCTATGGATAGGACGGCCACCTGCTTTTGATACAGCAGGTAATCCATCGATAGGATCTCCGGTTACATTGAACAGGCGACCTTTAATATCATCCCCTACCGGCATCGCGATAGGAATACCAGTGTCGACCACTTCCATTCCACGAACAAGCCCTTCTGTACCGTCCATTGCAATAGTACGAACGCTGTCCTCACCAAGGTGCTGCTGCACTTCCAGTACCAGGATATCGCCATTGGGTCTTTTCAGTTCTAAGGAATTATATATTTCGGGAAGCGTACCGTTAAACTGTACGTCAATTACAGCCCCGATGACCTGTTTTACTTTACCAACGTTTGCCATAGAAAGAGTTTAAAAAAAGGTTTGTTTTCAGGCCGCAAAGGTAAGGGGGCGGGGGTAATTTGCCAATTCAAAGAAAAGACTTTTCCGGGTTGTGGAAAAACCGGTGGAATACCCGGTTACAGGGCCAAACAGGGGCTGAAAACGCTTTAAAAAAGAGGGGTACTCAGGTGTGAAGTAGCCAGGATAAATAGATATAATAGTCCCCGGCGGTTTTGAATGGATATGCTTTACTCCAGCCTGCAAAAAGGGAAATAACCCCTGAGCGTTCCATCATAACTCAATACCGGGAGAACGATCACCACTGACCTCACCACCGAATACAGGCGTTCATTGGTAAAATCAAAATAAAAATCCTGTGTGATCCGCAGCCTGCTGAAATCGGAAGAGCTTCTTAGATTTTGTACAGCACGGTAACGTGTCACATTCCCATCGTCATCCACATCCATCACCGTATCAATGCCCATACCGGTGGTCAACAGTTTTTTTATATCAAGCGGTTTGCCGCTTTCTATTTCAAGCGGTCTCAGATCTCCTTTTAAAATATCCTGGTAGAGGAGGCTGCCGATATCAGGCCGGTCAGTCATTAACACTGTATCAAACGGTGAAGGGAATCGTTTGCCAAATTCATAGTCGATTATATCGGTGTCAAGATAAATGATCCCGTTACCCACTCCCGGAAATTCCCGGCCGGGTTTTGAATAGGCCAGGTTACACAGGGGATACCATTCCAGTACCGGGCTTCCCGCCTTCCTGGCACATAATGGTGAAAGCCATATATTATAAATAAAGAATTTGCCATTCTTATACTCCAGTTTCTGTTTGACGCGGAATGCACCGGCTTCATCACAACCACAACAGGAGTCAACGGAAAATTCAGAACCGGCCCGGTAACGGTAACGGTCCGGGTTATCCTTCGGCATCGTTTTATCATAGAAATACCATTCCTTGCGGCTTTTTGTTTCGGGTAATTCAATGCCTAATCCGTTCAACCAATCCTGTGTACCCAATGACGGCAGGAACAAACGATACGAAGAAGGATATTTATCTCCTTCACTCATTTCGTATGCGGTAACGCCTTTTGCCCTGATCTTGTCAAGGTAAAATTTCTTCAGGTTTTGTGCAGAAGCATTACCCGTTAAGTTGACCAGCTTAACCGACCCCCCAGACCATTGGATAGCGGTGTCGTTCCTGATTGGTACCGGCGAATAAGCGTCCTGTGCCACACTGTTATACCAGGTGGTCGTAAGGGCGAACGCAATGCCGATCATTTTGACAGAAGACATGATGAAATTTTTTTTTAGTTTATGCATTGGTGACGGGGTTTCATGCTTTGAAAATTGTTGATCCTTTGTTTGATTGTTATCGTTTGTTTCCCGGTTTCATGATCTCCAGGATCAACTGTACGGCCACTACACCGGCAAAAAGGCCGACCAGTATAGAAGCCACCCATGACCAGTGAAAAGCAAAGCGGAAGATAAATGGCATGATGATCATGCCCACGACATAATAACCTGAATATTTATCAGCTTCTTGGTCTCTGCCCCCGTCATATTCTCCCTTTATCATTCTCATCGAATCTATTCTTCCGCCGCAACCGGGACAATGCACATCGGCGGGTGGCGATCCCATAATAAAAGTAGTTGTTTGATGGGCATAGGCTTCGCCCAGCACATAGGCCTGCGCACTCTTGGTGAGTTGCTTTTTACAATGCGGACAATAAAAAGTTTGAGAAGACATACTAGTTGTTTTTGTTTTTGAGTTTCCCGGGAGCCAGTCGCAGCTCTTTTTGCACTGGTCGCATGTTATACTCAGACACGATTAAATCAGTTTTCGCCATACATATTTTGCACATTGCCAGACAGGCTTTGGCCAATGGTGTCTATTCCTTTTAAAAGACTGTCCAGTGTTTGTTGTGCCCGGTCAACTTCGTCCATTGTCTTACTTAATTCAACCACCTGGCTTATTTCCTGCTGGAAATTCTTTTGGGTGATAGCATCCATTGTTTCCGTGAACGAGATCATTTTACCCAGCAAAAAAGCAGTGGAATTATCGCTGAAGACCGAATTGATCCCAACCAGCCTCCCCTTTTTATCAAATACGGGCGCTCCTTCAGCTATGAATTTATTTTCAAAACTGTAATAGATATTGGAGGAAACAACATTGCTTGTTATTTTCCCTTTCTGCAATTCCACTGTTTCACCACCGGATGAAAAAGCTTCATCATTTATTCCTAACAATGAAACAGCCGTGCCTTCTTTTAGCTCTTCCCTGTTCACACCCGCCAGGTCAATAGCCGCATATTCAAAAGGGATCGCATAGGCTTTCGGTTTCAGCAACCCGATACTTTGCTGGTTGGCTTCGGCTGATGGTACCACCGTACATTCCGTCATTTCTACTTTATCTCTTCCGAGGCTGATACCGGAATACATTTCCAACGCGACAGATTCTCCACCCGTGAGTTCAAACTGCATCTCTTTTCCCAGCGAATGCTGGTGCTCGCAGATCGCCTGCGCGGATTGGCGGAGCTTCTCCTGGTTATTATTATCCATCCAGGGATACAGGGCCTTCGCACTGGTGATACTGCTGCCATTCGCATGCACTACCAAGCCGATCGCCAGGATTTCATTCGGCTCCATTTTCTCATCGTCAAAAGGAATAAATTCTCCATTGGGTGTCCGGATAAATTTGATCTCGCCGATCTCCGGGTCGCTGAACCATACTTTGTAGACATAGGTATTACGGATCATAACGATATTGCGTGCATATTTCTTTTTTACATCGGTACCCCGTAACCCGTACAGGTACCATGCACCAGCTATCGCCGCCGCAACAATAACAGCCAGCAGGATATATTTTCCTTTTGAGCGCCGGGTGGAAGAAGTGTTCATACAAAAATTTTTATTGTTTCCTGATCCAATTCTTAAATCGTTCCACAACTCCGGGTGAGACCGATCTATCGGTTGTGGGTGAGGGCACATCTGTCTTTGGCGTTTTATCGCTGCCGGATTTTTTTAGCTCAGCTACCGCAGATCTTTGTTGCGGAGGTAAGGCATTGATCAGTCGTTCTGCTCTTGCACGGTAGGATTCAGTGCTGTAACTGCCATTGGGTACGGCCGAGCTGCCGGGACGTGCCAGTACACTGCCAGTATGATTGTTCCCTTCTCCAAACATGCTACTACTTTTATTCTTTAATGTTGCATCCGCGTCATTGAGTTCAATAAGGTCAGACCCCTGCATTGAATTTTTATTAAGCATCTCATTGATATCCCTGGCATACTCGGCACATTTCAGTAATTGCTTATAGGCCTCCCCTTCCCTGAACCGGGCTTCCAGTAATTTGGCTTTCAGTCTCGCATTCTCCTGCATCAGCTCCTGTTGTTTTTTTACCAGCTTTAGTTTTTCTTCCAGGATCGGGATTCCTTCATGTGTAAACTTCTCTACCCGGGTATTCACTACCCCGGCCCAATCCAGTGTTGCCTGTAATTCCTTGTTTAACCTGACCATCTCGCCAGCACTTTGTTGTTCCGGTAACCGGCCATTGAATTCCTCGATAGCCGCTGCCGCAGCCAGGTTAGCCGCCCGCTGATTGAGTGCATCAGCATTATGAGGTTGCATTTTGTCGATAACGAAATTGGTCCAGCTTGTTGCTACCCGGCCTGCATCCTGTACATAATTACTGACCTCAGCTACGTGATCCCCTATTTTTTTTTCCGCGGTCTTTACTTCTTTAGTAGCTGTTTCCATCTGCCCCGTTGCTGCTAATACGGCTTCTTTGGCAACTCTTGATGCTCCCCGCAGGCAGGAAGGATCTTTCAGGCAGGAGGGAGAACGGTCCAGCCCGTAGGTATGACCGGCAATGGTTATATACTCAACCGGTAGCGGGACCGGTGCTGCCGCGATGAAGAAAAAAGCAAGAGCGGTGATGAGAATTTTTCTTTTCATACATTTTTATTTTCAGCGATTGATTTTATTCTTTGAATGAAATATCAGCTTTCCGCACCGGCCGGCAGGTACGACCTGCGCATAATGCTGATGAATTCCGCGAACCCGGCCCGGTCATCACCACAGAGCCATTCCACCCGGTCGGCGATCCTTGCCATTCTTTCTTTTCCGCCATTGGACAGTATCTCCTTTGTTATTTGCACCAGCTCTTTTAATATGTTATGAAAAGCAGTCACGTTCCTGCTCTCATGATAAGCAGCGCTGTAAAAAAGTTTTTTGACCCGTTGTACCAGGTGTTCATCTGCCGGCTCAAGACGGCCCGGCTCTTCCTGCTTTTTCCGGGCATTGGCCGTAGTAATAAAATGAAAAGGGTTCTCTTTTTTTTGAGGTTTGCTTTTTTTACCGGAAAGAAAACTCTCCCATACTAAACCAACGACGATGACACCGACCAGGATTACCCACCAGGACATAATTGAAAATTTTAACCAAACCTAGCTACAGGAACAGGACAAAGCAATCCCAACAGGATGGCATTTTTTCCTACCAACTAATTGGTAGAGATGATTTGTTAAAAGGGATGAAGATCAGGGATTATTTGAGCAAACCCCTGCTATAGGCGTATTTCAGCAGGCCGGCCAGGTTATGGGCCTTTGTTTTTTGCATAATGTTCTTCCGGTGGGTTTCCACAGTGCGATAACTGATATGGAGTTCGGTGGCAATTCTGCCATTCGTGTATTCTTTGGCAAGCAGTTGAACCACTTCCAGTTCACGGTCTGTCAACGGGATCACTTCAGATTGTTTTTTTTCCGTCAATCCTTCCAATATGATCTTCTCCACATCCGCGCTGAAATAATGACGGCCCTTCATCACTTTTTGTACTGCTTCCACCAATTCCTGTTTGTCGGAATTCTTTAATAAATAACCGGCCACACCGATATGCACCAATTCGGAAATGATCTCCCGGTCATCATAGGTGGTCAGCATAATGATCCGGATCCCCGGTTTTTTCTCTTTTAACAAACGGGCCGTTTCCATTCCATCCAGCCCGGGCATATTAATATCCAGCAGGCAAACATCGAACTCCTGTTTATTCACGAGGTCCATCACTTCATAGCCGTTACCTGCTGTACCGGTGACGGCAAATGACGGCTCTGATCGCAGCAGGGATACGATCCCATCCCGAAGGATCGTATGATCATCCGCTATCAGGAGTTTTATTTTATTCATGTACCAGCTATAAATATATCTTTCAAAACAATATCAGCCCATACCAGTATATTGGTATTTAAACAGTAACATACGGTATATCAATGATTACACCCGTGCCTCTGCCCGGCGCCGAATCCACATTCATCTTCCCCGCCAGGTAATTGACCCGGGAAGCAATATTTCCGAGCCCGATACCTTTTTTTAACTGGCTCTCGTTCTCATAATCGAACCCTTTCCCATTGTCTTCCACAGTGAGATTGATATAATCAGGATATTTTATCAGTTGCACGGTCAGTTTGGAAGCGCCGGCATGTTTCACACTGTTATTAACAAGTTCCAGTACGATCCGGTAAATACTCATCTCCGTTTTTTCTTCGATCCTTTCGGTAAAATCATGCGCCGAAAAATTGACCTGCAGGGCCGAATGGGCCGAGATCGTTCCGATCAGGTTGCGCAATGCAGCCACCAGTCCCAGTTTGGAGAGCGTGGCAGGCATGATATTATGCGAGATACTCCGCAGTTCAGCAGAAGCATCATCCAGCAACTGCATGGCCACCTGGTATTTTTCCTGCTGATCTTCACCGGTAGCCTGGGTTTCTTTTAAAGCGGATAATTTGAGTTTGGCAGCTGATAATATTGACCCGAGGCTGTCGTGAAGATCTTCCGCGATTCGCTTACGTTCCTGGTCCTGTGCAACGGCAACCGCATTGAATAATTCGTTTTGCTGCCTGTTCAGTTGTTGCTGGTAACGGTTCTTTTGCCGCAACCGGTAACGGTTGTACAGGAACAGGAGGGTGATCAGCGAAAACAATGCAATGCCAATGATAATATTCCGCCACAGTTTTTGTTTTTCTAATGCCACCTGCTGCAATTCTTTTTGCTGCTGAATTTTAAGATTGGCTTCCCGTTGCAGGATCTCCTGCTGGTTACTTTCACTGGCAATACTGTCTTTTAGCCGGGCAAACAAAGAATGGTACCAATAAGCGCTGTCATAGATCTTTTTTGCAGCAAAAGCAAGCGCCAGTTGCTCACTTGCATCCCGGATATATTCCCGGTGAATGATCTTCCTGGCGATCCCGAGCCCTTTCCGGCAATACAAAATAGCGCTGTCGGGCTGGTAGAGCCTGTTATAGATATCGCCTGCATTGATATAAAAACTGGCTTCATCATACTCATTCAATCCTGATTCACCGGTGGCGATATTCGTGGAGATCGATGAAAATTCCAGGGCATGGCCAAGATCATTTTTTAGTTTGTAGGCTTCCGCGATCTTGTTGGCGATAAAAGCTTCTCTTTCTAAGGGATTAAAAACGTTAAGGTGAACAGCATTCCTGTAAATAGTACGGGACTGGTTCAAAAAAGTAATCGCGCTGTCATACTGCCGTCTCGCTACCGCCAGGTCAGCCAGGTTATATAATGCATGCGCCTCCTCCAGTACAGCTTTCAGGGCACGGGATAATTTTAGTTCTCCGTTAAAATATTGACCCGCCTCTTCAAAATTCCGTTGCTTCATATGGATATACCCGATCACGTTGCTGAAATGAATGATACGGTTGGTGTCCTTAATCTTCTCCGCATTGGTCAGTCCATCCGAAGATATTTTCATGGCATTGCTATAATCCCCGGCGAGGAAAAAATTATTGTTCATCGCCGGCCGGATCTTGTGCAACTCTTCATAGTCAATATGGTTGCTGGTAGCGATATCGAGCGCCTCCTGCAGGTTCAGTTTCGAATGGAGATAATCCTTCCTGAAATACTGTTGTGTAGAAAGCTCGATCAGGAAATTGATACGCAGGTAGGCTTCTTTTTTTTTGCCGGTGGCGCTGATCGCATCTTTTGAAAAATAGAATTTATCCCTTATCACCATATATTCCCTGTGTTGGGGCAGGCTGCACTTGTCGCCGGAAAGTTGGGCAAGACCGGATGAAACAAACCAGGACAGGGAATCCATTTTACTGCGGAAAAAAGCGATCTCTC
>DASYLC010000144.1:0-2686 GCA_036009775.1 Chitinophagaceae bacterium | reverse complement strand
CTGATGGATAACACCGACCGCAACCGTACCAGCCCTTTTGCATTCACCGGTAATAAATTTGAATTCCGTGCGGTAGGTTCTTCTGCTAACTGTGGTTCACCAATGACAGTGCTGAATACTATCATGACCAACTCCCTGAGAGAATTCAAACGTGAAGTGGATGCCCTGATAGAAAAAGGAGAAAAAAAAGAGATCGCAATCATGCACGTGATCCGCGAATATATCGTAAGCAGCGAAAGTGTATTGTTTGAAGGCGACGGGTATAGCGAAGAATGGGAAAAAGAAGCGGAAAAACGGGGATTGCCGAATGTAAAAACAACGCCCCTGGCACTGGATGCCATGATAACGGAGAAAGCAAAAAATCTGTTTGAGAGTAATAATGTATATACCCATATCGAACTCGAAGCACGGCACGAAATTGAACTAGAAAAATATATCAAGAAGGTACAGATCGAAAGCAGGATCATGGGTGAACTGGCTACCAGTCATGTGTTACCGGCTGCTATCCGCTACCAGACCCTGCTGGCGAATAATATCAGGGGATTGAAAGAAGCGGGTCTGCCCGAAACCGGTTACACGAATCAGAAACAGATCCTCGAAAAAATATCCGAACATATCAACAAGACCAGCGACCTGGTGGAGAAAATGATCGAAGCCCGGAAGATCTGCAATGGTATGGATGATACAAGGACCAAGGCTATTGCTTACCAGAGCCAGGTAAAAGACGCGTTCTTTGATGAGATCCGTTATAACGTTGACAAACTGGAGATACTGGTAGATGACAGGGAATGGTATTTGCCGAAGTACAGGGAGATGTTGTTCCTGCGTTAATGAATATTTGTTTTAGTAATTGGAAGCCGTTCTGTATTTGCAGGACGGTTTTTTATTTATTGAACCACATAGGATATAGTGCACAATAGTAAACATAGACTATGTGATCAGCTATGTAACTAATGTGTCTATGTGGCTCCCGTGGAATCATCACCCGCATAAACCGGCAACGATATCTTCTACTTTATCTTATTTTTATTCACTCTAAATAAAGTAGCATGCTTCAAAAAATTTTCTACCCCTTCGCTGCCACTCTTGTTATAATCTTTTCCGCCTGTACTGCCACCAAACAACCTGTTGCAAAACAACCCGATCCTTCTTTTGCTACACACCCGATGCGGGAATTCCGCGCCGCATGGGTGGCGACAGTGGCCAATATCAACTGGCCGAGCAAACCGGGATTACCGGTGGAAGAACAGAAAGCAGAAGCACTGAAGTTGCTCGACTACCTGGCTATGAATAATTATAATGCGGTGATACTCCAGGTGAGGCCGCAATGCGACGCATTGTATAAAAGCGACCTGGAACCCTGGTCGTATTATCTTACCGGTCAGCAGGGAAAAGCGCCCGACCCTTATTATGATCCATTGGAATACTGGATCAAAGAAGCACATGACCGCGGTATCGAATTACATGTATGGCTGAATCCTTACCGGGCACATCATAAAGATGGAAAGGAGATAACTGAATACTCGATCGTTAAGAAAAGACCCGAACTCGCTTTATACCTCGAAGAAGGTTATTGGTGGCTGGATCCCGCACAAAAAGGAACACAGGATCATTCGACTGCGGTAGTGATGGATCTTGTTAACCGCTATGATATCGACGGCGTACATTTCGACGATTATTTTTACCCCTATCCATCTTATAACAAAGGCAAGGACTTTCCGGACAGTGTTAGCTGGAAAGCCTACCAGGAATCCGGTGGCAAACTATCAAGAGGTGACTGGAGAAGAAATGCGGTGAATATTTTTATCGAGAACCTGTATAAAAAAATAAAAGCGGCAAAGCCCCATGTAAAATTCGGGTTGAGCCCATTTGGTATCTGGCGACCCGGGTATCCTGAATCCATTTCCGGTTTTGACCAGTATGATCAATTGTACGCCGATGCAAAACTATGGCTGAACAAAGGATGGATCGATTATTTCACACCACAATTGTACTGGCCGGTGAACAGGATCGCACAAAGTTTTCCTGTATTGCTTGGCTGGTGGGCCAGTGAGAATACGATGAAACGGCATCTCTGGCCGGGTATCAGTGTGGGTGGTGATACGAGTGCAAAGAATGTAAATGAAATAATGACCCAGATCATGATCAGTCGCGGTATGTTACCCGAGAGCAAAGGCATCGTTCACTGGAGTATTTCATCGCTCACGCGGAATGCGAATATGACAAAAGGTATTAAAGATGGCCCTTACCGTTTACCGGCATTGGTACCTGCAAGTCCCTGGCTGGATGATAAAGCGCCGGCGCCGCCGGTTGTAATGGTAACAACCAACGGAAACATGGTAATATTAAAATGGGATCATCCTGACGAGAAGGATGTCTTTCACTGGGTTGTTTATTACACCTATGGCAGTACCTGGAATCATGCCATTCTCAATAGCAAACAAAAGGAATTAATGGTGAGACCTCCGCCAGCGCAACCCGGGCAGGCTACTACGCAGATCGTGATCACCAAAGTAGCGGTATCAGCTGTTGACCGTAACGGCAATGAAAGTGCGGTAAAAGAATTACCTGTACAATATTAGGCCAGATTGATGTTGTCCCAATACCCATCTTCATACATAAGCCATTAAAATGGTTTTGCTGCCGCCTCATCGCATCATAGCCCCGGGTTTAAACCCGGGGCTAT
>DASYLC010000143.1:0-7151 GCA_036009775.1 Chitinophagaceae bacterium | reverse complement strand
GCCATCGGGGTCGGTACTTTCCACGAGTTCGATCTTGGTCTCTCCCTTCCGGAAGAACGCCGTGTTCACTTTTTCGCTTTCCACTTCTTCGGTTTTGTAGCAGGGTGTGTTCAGCAGTTTTTCAAACAGGGGCACCGATTGCTCCAGGCTTTTTACGGCAATACCGATATGTTCTACTTTTTGCATGTGGTCGAAGTTATATTTTTTTTACCACAGCCCTCGCTCTGCTCACCGTGAGATATATGCAATTATCTGTGTAATCTGTGGTTACTTCTCCACCCACCAATTAGTTTCAGTAAATTTAAAGGCAAATACTAATAAGAATAACCCATGGCCAAACGACTAGCATTCCGCATCGTCATTATCACTGTTCTTGCAGCAACAGGTTTTATTTTCCTGCTTCGCTCCTGTCTTGCCAAATTTGATGAACGGGCAGCGATTGGCGGCGGAGGTTCATCACAGGCGGCATCACAGTTCCTGGTATTTGAAAAGGACGGAAAGGGGGTGATCTTTTCATTGGTACAATATGACAGGACAACATCTTACAGCCGGAAAGGGGGATCGACCAACAAGTCTATTGTAAGAACATTCTATGCGCAGACCAATGACCTGGCCACTGCGGCAAAGACCGGTTCGCAAAAGATCAAAAAAGGTCACGATATAAAAGCCTATCCGGTAGAACTGATGGGTGCAGCCAGCGATAAGGCCTGGCTTTTTGCGGGTGAACTGATGGCCTATGATCCGTTTACCCTTACCAGACTGGCCGACGCAGCGATCATCGAAGAAAAGAACCCGGTGCTCAAAGGAAAGCTGATCAATGAACGCCGCTATTATGAGTTTGATAACGATAGCAAACAGATCAGGATCACTGCGGCGGATGGATCTATCTATGATCTTAATCCAAACACTCTTGTCGCTTCAGCCGCGGATGAAGGAAAAACTGTTAATGCTGCTGATAAAAAAATAAAAGAACTGGATAAATACACTGCAGACCTGAGAGAGGTCCAAAAAGCCGCCTATGACCGGTTACGGGAAGCCAACCGGAAGTACCAGGAGAAGCTGTTATCGGCAAAGCAATACAGCGACAGCGCTGATGCGATTGGAAAAGAGGTGAAACCCATGGACCGTCAATTTGATAGCCTGGAAGTTTTAATAAGGGATGTAAAAAGCCAGCAGCGCACGGAAGAACAAACCATCAACCGGAAGAAAAATGCACGAAGGACAGGAGGTGGCTTTACCGGGATGAAAACAAATACCGATACCCTGTATGGCCGGTGGTATGCACTATTCACCAACGAAGAATTAGAAAAAGCCGGGGAACACTTTGATCACCAGGCCCTGTACAATGAAAGCGCAAGAAATAAATTGTTTACGGCTGTGGTGACATTGAAAGAAAATAACTGGATCATTGCCGGAGAAAAAACAACGGCAGGCGAAGCGGTGTACCTGCAGGGAGGATTCTTGCTGAGTAAAGAGACAGGTCTACCTGTTCACCTGCAAAATGGTTTTTTGATCGTACACAAAGACAGGATCGGTAATGATGGTGTGGTACAGTTGACCCGTATCACTACGGATGGTAAACAAATGTGGTCGATCAGTACGGGGCTGAAAGAGTTTTATGACTGGCAATTGAGGGGTGATAAGCTGATCGTAGCCGGTACGGATAATAAGGATCTTAGTTCCGGCGAAGTGAATCTGCTGCAGGTCATCAATCTTCAGAACGGCGCCGTAGTGGCCTATGATTTCTTTACAGATAAGATAAGGGCCGGAAAATAATGGTCCGGAAAAAGCGGGAAATATATGGATATCAGGAAAGTATTTCTAATACTATGCATAACAGCCATCGCTTATTTTTTCTTTGCAGATAAACAAAAGAAGGAGAAGAACTCCCTGGATGATCTTGAAAAAATGGATCTTGTACTGACAGGCAAGGTAGTGACAGTTTATGAACTCCCCAGTTCTAATGGATTTGGTGTCGTCAGGGTTGATGTGATCAAATCGAATATAACCTACTATGACCCACGGAGTGATTATGAAAACTATTATTGCCTGATCAAAAACAATATGGCTGAGCTTTACCAGCAAGGTGTCCAGAACTGTTACAAAGGTGATACCATTGAGGTAAATGCAAGGAAAAGAACCTTTGCCATTAAGATGAATGGCGACAAAGTTGAAAAAGAACTTATACTCTATAATAATCCCGATTTTTTCCGGCGAGTTGAAAGGGACTGCCAGGACTTTTAGGGAGAGGTGACACCTTTTAAAAGGTGTCACCTCTCCCTAGCCGGGACCGCAACTGGGAAAAGAACCGGGCAATGAGAGTCCATAATCCCTCAAATTCATGGCTAACGCCTGTTTCTAAAGGCTTTGCGAATTCCGAAAATTCGGTCAACGACCCTAAATAACCCCTTTAAAATAGAACCTTTTAGGTTAATTTTGTGTTTCATATTAACAGAAACGATCAACGAATTTTATGCTGAATTTTCCTATTTACCTGGACCATAATGCCACTACTCCCTGCGATCCCAGGGTGGTGGAAGCGATGATACCTTATTTCACCAGTAATTTTGGTAATGCGGCCAGCCGTAACCATCCTTTTGGCTGGCAAGCGGAAGCAGCGGTTGATGAAGCCCGTGAGAAAGTGGCCAAACTGATCGGTGCCGATCCTAAAGAGATCATCTTTACTTCGGGTGCTACCGAAGCGGATAACCTGGCCATCAAAGGGGTATTTGAAATGTATGCGAGCAAAGGCAACCATATTATCACGTGCAATATCGAACACAAAGCGGTTCTCGATACCTGTAAGCATATTGAAAAAGAAGGTGGCGAAGTGACCTACCTGAAAGTAAAAGATAACGGGCTTATCGACATGGCGGAACTGGAAGCGGCTATTAAACCTACCACGATCCTGATCGCTATTATGTATGCCAATAACGAGGTCGGGACGATCATGCCGATGAAAGAGATCAGTGCCCTGGCCCGGAAAAAAGGAATTCTTGTTTTCAGTGATGCAACACAGGCAGTAGGAAAGATCCCTGTTGATGTCAATAAAGACGGGATCGACCTGATGGCTTTTACAGCCCATAAAATGTACGGCCCCAAAGGTGTGGGTGCATTGTATGTCCGCCGTAAGAACCCCAGGGTGAAAGTAACAGCGCAGATGGACGGTGGCGGTCACGAAAGGGGAATGCGCAGCGGCACACTGAATGTTCCGGGTATCGTTGGTTTCGGAAAAGCCTGCGAGATCTGTATGAATGAAATGGAAGAGGAAACAGCAAGAGTAGTTAAGCTGAGAGATAAATTACAAACTGAATTATTGAAAGTGGAAGAAAGTTACCTGAACGGCGACAAAGAACACAAACTTCCGCATGTAACGAATATCTCTTTCAAATACGTGGAAGGGGAAGGCCTGCTGATGGGCTTTAACAAAAATATCGCCCTTTCCTCCGGATCGGCCTGTACTTCGGCATCGCTTGAACCTTCTTATGTGCTGAAAGCGCTGGGACTGGGAGATGACCTGGCACACAGTTCGCTTCGTTTTGGATTGGGACGTTTTACCACGGAAGACCAGATCGATTATACAGTCGAGCAGGTAACAAATACGGTGAACAAATTGAGAGATATGAGTCCCCTGTGGGAAATGTATAAGGAAGGAATTGATATGAATACGATCGAATGGGCGCACCATTGATCAATGTGAGAATGTGAAAGTGTGGAAATGTGAGAATGAAAGCATCATTAATAAAGTTCTTTAGGAAATAAGAGGGGAGAGAAGAGTACAATAGTTTTCACATCCCCATATTTTAAAATTTTAAATTTTCTTATCATGGCATATTCAGATAAAGTGATCGACCACTACCAGAATCCCAAGAACGTGGGTACGCTGGACAAGAGCAAAACAAATGTTGGTACCGGCCTGGTGGGAGCACCCGAATGCGGGGACGTAATGCGTCTGCAGATCGAAGTGGACGAAGCGACCGGGATTATTAAGGATGCCAAATTCAAGACCTTTGGCTGCGGTTCCGCGATTGCTTCTTCTTCCCTGGCTACAGAGTGGCTGAAAGGAAAGTCTATCGACGAGGCTGTAACGATCGATAACATGACGATCGTGGAAGAGCTGAATCTTCCCCCGGTAAAGATCCACTGTTCTGTACTCGCAGAAGATGCTATCAAAGCAGCGATCAATGACTACCGCCAGAAGAATGGTTTGGAAGCATTGAAGTTTGAAGAAAGTGTTGTTCATTAACGTGAGCCGTGAATTGTAAGCCGGAGTTGTTTTCGGCCTGCTATTCACGACTGACGACTCACATTCACAATTATGAGTGTCGAATTAGCAAACGCAATTTATATCAGTGATAAGGCCAAAGAAAAGATCGGCCAGTTGATGAAGGACGCCGGTGTGGACCAGAATACTTCTTATTTTGTACGGGTAGGTGTGGTAGGAGGCGGCTGCTCGGGTCTGAGTTATAAACTGGACTTCGACAACGAAGCAAAACCCATGGACCAGGTATTCGAGGACAATGGCATTAAAGTGGTGACGGACCTGAAAAGCTTTTTATACCTCGTGAATACCACGCTGGATTTTTCCGACGGACTGAATGGAAAAGGTTTCTATTTCAGCAACCCCAATGCAAGCCGGACCTGTGGATGTGGTGAGAGTTTTGCGGTTTAAATCAGAAATCAGAAATCAGAAATTAGAAATAAGGAATGAGAAAGTCAAGAGGCTTTCTCATTTTCTTTGTATAGTGGCAACGACTGATTAACAGTTGATTTAACTTCCTTATTTCTTATTTTACGGTTTCTTATTCCTTATTTTGCATTCCATGTGGTCTGTTTGTAAAAAAGAGCTACGTCAATTCTTCAGCAGCCTTACCGGCTATATTGCCATCATTGTCTTCCTGCTCGTGAACGGGTTGGTGATCTTTGTCTTCCCCGATAATATTTTTGAATTTGGTTATGCTACCCTCGACCGCTTCTTCCAGTTGGCACCCTGGGTATTGCTATTGCTTATCCCGGCCATTACGATGCGGAGCTTTTCCGAAGAATTCAAGACAGGCACTTACGAGATTTTGCAGACCCGTCCGCTGAGCCGCTGGCAGATCACAGGGGGTAAGTATTTCGGCAGTCTGATCGTGGTCTTTATTGCCCTGCTGCCCACTATCATTTATATCTTTTCCGTACAGCGTCTCTCTTCGAATGCGGGCCTGGATATGGGCGCTACGATCGGCTCTTATATCGGGTTGTTCTTTTTGGCAGCGGTTTTTACGGCGATCAGTATCTGCAGCAGCAGTTTTACCAATAACGCGGTTGTGGCGTTTATCAGCAGCCTGATCGGTTGCGCCTTATTATATTATGGTTTCAATGCCATCAGCAGGGTGCCGGCACTGGCCAACGGGATGGACTATTACGTGGAAATGGCAGGCATCGATTTCCATTACCGCAGTATCAGCCGCGGACTGATCGATACAAGGGATGTGGTGTATTTTCTTACGGTAACAGCATTATTCCTGATGATAACAAGCAGGAATCTTTTAAGAAGATAGCATGAAGAAAGGATTTCAAAAAATAATGAACTCACGGTTTTGGTGGATCTGGCTCCTGCTCCTGCTGGCGGGGATCAACTACCTGGCATCTGATTTTCATGCCCGCCTCGATCTTACCAAAGAAAAAAGATACACCCTGAGTAAAGCGACCAAAGACCTTCTCAGGAACCTGGATGATGATGTACAGATAGACGTATTTCTCAAAGGACAGTTTCCCGCAGGGTTTAAGAAATTATCTAACAGCACTACCGATTTTCTGCGCTTGTTAAAGGACAGGACGGGGAGGATACATTATCGTTTTATTTCACCACAGGATGATATTCCGGATGAGAATGGTAAAACCTGGGAAGATACATTGGCAGCACTGGGGGCCAATATGATCAACCTGACCGTACGGGTAAAAGAAGGCCAGGAGAACAGAAGAGTATATCCTGCTGCGCTGGTAAGGTATAAGGGTAAACAGGCCCTTGTCAATCTTTATGCCGGCGGGAAAAGAGCGATAGGAGCTGAAGAACTGAACAGTGCCGAAGCACTAATGGAATACCAGTTTGTCAAAACACTGGATGCGCTGGTCAATCCGGCCAAACCGCTGATCGCCTATTCTGCCGGTAACGGTGAACCGATCGATTACCACACATTTGACCTTCAGCAAACATTACAGCAGGATTACCAATTGTTCATGTTCGACATCAACAAGCAAAAATTTATTCCCGATACCTTCAACGTATTACTGATCGTAAAACCTTCCCGGACTTTCAGCGAAGATGAAAAGCTAAAGATCGATCAGTATGTGATGCGGGGTGGTAAAGTGATATGGTTTGTCGATAACCTGATCGCCGAGCAGGACAGTTTACGGCTCAAACCTGAAACGATCGCTTATGACCGGAACCTGAATCTTACCGACCTGTTCTTCCGCTATGGTGTCAGGATCAATACAGACCTGGTAATGGACCTGAACTGTGATTTTATTCCGCTGGCTGTTAATGGGAGTGGCGATAACCCGCAGTTTGAATTCGTACACTGGAATTATTATCCCCTGTTTGAATCCAATGGCAATCATACACTCAATAAGAATACCGGGTTGGTGGCCGGGCGTTTTGTGAATTCGATAGATACCATCACTGCTCCCGGCATAATAAAGACGCCACTACTGGCCAGTTCTTCCAATTCAAGAATAATCAGTACACCAGCACTCATCAGTCTGAATGAAAACAAGAATGCACCCGAGGATATCAATTTCAAACGCAGCGGGATCCCGGTGGCCTACCTGCTTGAAGGGAAATTCAATTCCATGTTCCGGAACAGGGCTTCGCAATCACAGCTCGATAGCTTACAGGCATCGGGATTTTCTTTTATTGACAGGAGCAATACCGATAACAAGATGATCGTGGTAGCGGATGGGGATATCGTGCTCAACGATATTTCTCCCAAGGAGGGGCCACTGCCGATGGGTATGAATTTTTATACGGTCGGTTCGCAGTACGAATACCAATTCGCCAACCGGGATTTTCTTCTGAATTGCCTGGAATACCTCGTTAACAAGCCCGGTATCATCGAAACCCGGAACAAGGATATCGTACTCCGTTTACTGGACCCGCAGAAAGTAAA
>DASYLC010000142.1:0-4978 GCA_036009775.1 Chitinophagaceae bacterium | reverse complement strand
TTCAATTTTTCGAACGCCATATGCTTGATGGCTTTAAATTGAGCCACGATACTGGTGTCCTTTATATCCCTGTATGTGCCAGGCTGATTAAGTTCATGTGAGCTTAACCCTGTTCCTGCTGCCGGTGAATAAGGTTGAATACTTACGCTCTCATACAAAAATCCTTTTTTATACAATTCACTCAGTATCCACCAGACCGATTCAATGTATTCGTTCTTGTAAGTGATATAAGGATCGTTGAGATCGACCCAATAACCCATCTTACGGGTGATATCATCCCACTTGTCCTTATACCGCAACACCGCTTCGCGGCATTTTTTATTATAGTCTTCTACCGATATTTTCTTCCCGATATCTTCTTTGGTGATGCCCAGTTCTTTCTCAACACCGAGCTCTATCGGTAGTCCGTGTGTATCCCAACCACCTTTTCTTTTTACCTGGAAACCTTTCATCGTTTTATACCGGCAGACCAGGTCCTTTAGGGTCCGGGAAATAACATGGTGGATGCCCGGCATACCGTTGGCACTGGGAGGACCCTCATAAAATACAAAAGGAGTGGCCCCTTCGCGGAGGGAGACAGATTTTTCAAACGCCTGTTGTTCAGCCCATTGAGCCAGCATTTCCTGTTCGAACCCAGGGAGATTTAAGCCGGTAAATTCTTTGTATTTAGCACTCATAGCCGTTCTAAAATGGCTGCGAAGTTACGTTAAAGACGGGAAAGTCTTTAGACCGAAAGTCCGGAAGCTTGCCGATAAAACGACTAATCTTCCGGACTTTCCGACTTTCTGTCTTCCATACTTCTTAATGCGTTCCTGCTGTGGTCTTCTCATCATGCCCGATAAACCGGGTGATCTCGGCCTTTATCTTAGTATCAATATCTTTCTGCGCAATCTTCTTTTCCAGGTATTCCCGGGCCTGTGCGATCAGGTATTCATGGAGCAGTTTGCCATCGATCTTTGTTTTCAGCGAAACGGTATCATGCGTATTGATATAGTCGGCCCAGATAGCACGGACACGACCCCAGTAATCTTTATTCTCTTCCCAGTAAACCCTCGCTGCCTGGCATTCCTTTTCCCCGATCCTTTTATAGGTATTCAATCCTTTCTCTTCCACCAGTAACTGATCTTTTCCATTACCGCGGATGATCTTCTGGTTGTCCTGCTCGTGGAGATAACCGCTGTCGGTGATATTCATCCGGTTTGTCCTCTTCAGGATATTATAATCGCTGCGGACAGAATATTCTCTCCTGGGCAATGGAGCATCCGTTGTATTCTGCCAGATAAGCTTTCCGTCCAGGTTCACAAATTGGCTGAATCCCTGGTAGCGCGGTTCATCGGCCACTTCCCAAACGGTTTGTGTCCATTTCCCTTTCACCTGTTCTGCCGGCAATGTTTCTTTTACCCATGTCCTGTCGCCCCTGTATCTCCAGATAACAGGATTCTCATAGGTCCATTCTTCCCGCCAGTGTTTTACAATGACAGCCGGCGATACGATCAGCAGATGCTGTATCACGACCTTCCTATCTGTTACTTCTATGGGTAATGCCAATTCCGCTGTGCCCCCGGTCTCTTCCCGTTCGTGGTATTTGTATTTGGGGTCTGGAGAAAATGTTTCCGCGTACTTGAAATCCACTTCAAAACATCCGCAGAGTTTGTCGATCACCTGGCGTCCTTCGGGAATATCTTTTTTATCTTTTGTAGTCTGTCCGTTTACGGATACACAACATATCGCTGCCACTGCAATGCCTGCCAATCTTTTCATTCGTTTTACAATTTACTGACAAAGGAACGCTTTAAACGACCGGTTGACTTACGTAATCAGAAAAATGGGTTTACGCAAAAAGAAAAAAAGGAATTGTAACGCACGCAAAGAGCGAGGAGTTCGCTGAGTTTTTTTTCAATAACTTTCTCTCTCTGCGATCCCTGCGCTCTCTGCGTGCAATCCTTATCACCCTCTTTTCACCAGGACTGACTCAAATGCCGGGTAACCCCTGTCCCCATTTTGAGTAAGTCCTGTAAATTTCACCTTGTAGTAGTTGTTCTCCCCGTCTTTTATGATGTAATACCTGTCTGCCTTTATGGATGGCGCTACACCCGGACCACCGCCATTGCGCCAATCGGAGGCAAAAGCGTTTTGGGCCGTGAGGAATGTTTGGGCCGCGATATCCGTTTCATTAAAATCCGTGAAAGCTTTTGCACTTGTCATCACCCGGGCGATCTGTACGTTGCGGTTGATCAGAACGACATCCTGGAACAAATAAGGCACTTCCCCCCCGCCGAAATTGGTAACGTTGGAGAAATAGGTCCAGGCAAGATCCCATTTCTTTTTTTGTGGTTCCACATTTACCGCGCCTGTTTCGAAAGAAATGTATTTAAAAAAATAAGCGTCATCCTTTGTAATATCAATGCTTGAAAAAGTTGTAGCGCCAATATCAGCATGCTGCAACGTATAGCCTCCGCCTGCATTTCTTACGATACGGATCTTCTTCCAGCCTCTTGCAGGCGCAGGCGATCCGACACCGGTACCACGGTTGATGATATAGACTTTGTTATCAGTTGCTGTCGTGGCTATACTGGCGATAGCCGTTTTAGTAAGATCACCGGAGGGATAATCGATATAGGTCAATGATGCCGTGGTGGGCGCTGTGCCATTAAAGAATACATCATCCGAAAAGCCGATGGTATCCGCCGCGGTGACGGAGGCCAGGTCATTTTTGGCGATCTGTTTTGCCATCATGGCGGAAGAAGAATTGATAATTACACGATAATCATCACTGCCGGTGTAAAAACCAAGGTCCCAGCTGGTACGCAATACAGGTGTCTGGCGATTAGCGCTGAGATCAAAAAATACTTTGTTGCCATAGGTAGGACCTCCGCCATTGCCCGTGATGCTGGCTGATCCAGCTACCAGTTCCTTGAATGAAAGCTGCAGTTGTTTAACAGCCCCTATAAAGACAGGTGCAGCGGAGCTATAGAGATCCAATGCTATTTTTTCATCGCCATCAAATAATGCTCCCGGTATTTTTGAAACAATGAAAGAGGCTTCATTATTACCGGAAGGAATGGTTACCGTCAGTTTACCTGCCACGGCAGCGGGTGTGGTTGTATAGTCAGTACCATATATCAATCCCGTTTCGCCAAGGTTGATAACAACAGGAAGATCTTTACCGGTGGGCCTTACCAGTCTTACTTTCAGTGTGATGCTGGTACTGGTCTCTTCTATTCCCTGTGAAGTATATTCAAAATTCACCAGGTTATCCGCCAGTTCCGCGGCCTCTCTTTTGCGGCAGCCGGTTACAAATACAGCTGCCAGTATAAAAGCAACGGATGGTTTCAGGAGATTCATCTTAAACATTTCAGTTAGTATTTATATTGATCAAATTTTATTTTTTATCCCAGTTAAAGACAAGGCCGGCAAAGAAAGAACGGCCGCAGGCAATATTGGAGATGCCATCGGAAGTATGCGCAGCACCGGTAGCCGCGAAGCTGCTGGTAAGCCTTGTTACATCAAACAGGTTTCGGATGCCCGCGTTGATAGAGAAATACCGGTACAGTTTTTTATTCAATGTCAGATCGGCCATATGGTAGCCTTCTCTTTCAGAAACAACATACTCCTGGCTGGCCGAGTTATAAACATATTGAGGCTTTTTACCGGTGAACTTGTAAAATAAATTGGCATCCAGCCCGATCTTTGCAAACCGGTAGCTTACGGTGGAATTGATTTCTGCCGACCACTGAAGTTCAGGCAATGAGTTATCCTCTTCGGTGTAAACATTATAAAAACCCGTGTACGCCGCACCCAGGGAAATATTCCATTGCTTATGCCGCAGATTGGTGGTAAGCGTAGCGCCGGCTGTTTTGCTGTCAGAAATATTGGTAAGAATAAATATGGCCGGGTTGTTGGCATCAACAGCATAATCGATCAGGTTCTTTACATTATTGTAAAACCCACCCAACACCGTTGAATAGACCGTTTCGCCGGCCGTTGTTTTTTTCCATGTCAATGATCCATTAAAACTATGTGATGTCTCCGCTTCCAGGTCAGGATTGCCGATGATCTGGTGATTGGCATCAAAGAAATTAAAATACAATTCCCTTAAAGAAGGTGAGCGGAAACCCCTTGCATACGATATCCTGAGATCAAGATTATGCGACAATACAAATTTTGTATTAATGGATGGGATCAACGGGGGGGCATCATACACCGAGTTCTTGATGAACCGCAGACCCGGCCGGATGCTCACTTTCGCGGATGGTGTAATTTCTGAAGAAAGAAAAAACGCATAATCGTTTACGTCGTTATTGCCGGCTTTTAGCCGCTGCCCTTCGCCGCTTTCAAGGTTTATGTCAACACCCGGTTGAAAAGAAAAGACCGGTGACAATTTATAAAAAGCAGTGGCCCTGAACGTAACGCCTTCGAATTTATCCATACTTTGGCTAGCAGATGATCCCAGCGTTACCTGCTTGGTATTCTTGCTTACATTGGTAGAATATACCTGCCTGCTGTAATCAGTATACGCAGCCTGGACCTGGAATGATAAGTTGTTATTGACCGAGTACGAACCTTGTAATTGCTGCATCAAACGGTGCGTGAGGTATTCCTGGTCGAAGGCCAGTGTATCGGCTGCAGGAGAATAGGGTTCAGTATAATTTCCAGGATTGTAAATGATCTCATCAAGACCATCAAAACGGTAGCGCAGGTTTAATTTGCCATTATTATAACCAATGAATCCGTTACCTGTCAACTGGTCTTTATTGTGCCAGACCAATTCCCGGCCTGTAGCTGTATCCTTCCAGCCACCAAAATAATTGTGCCCGAAACCACCACCGATCTCCCATTTCTTATGCCTCCAGCTAAGTCCGGCAGATTGATTATGTATGCCTGCAAAAAGGTTATTTGTTCCTTTTTTCAGACTGTACTCTTTGCCAATTGATTCTTCGTGCAGTCCCGCCGTAACAGATAATTTCGCGGCGCCTGC
>DASYLC010000141.1:0-4855 GCA_036009775.1 Chitinophagaceae bacterium | reverse complement strand
CCCGGTCATTTCATTCGCCACTCCAAGGAACTTGGCCCGGTGAAAGCGGTTATAATTGAATAAAAACCAAAGCGCCACTCCCTGGAAGATCAGGAAAGCGAAGAAAGTTCTGAAGCGCCGGATGAAGAGAAATATGTTTCGCATGAAAGGAAGCTTTGAGCGGTTAGCCTTTAGCTATTAGCAGGGAAATGATCAGTTGCCGGGTTTGCTAACAGCTTGTAGCTAACAGCTAACGGCTAATGATCTATCTCATCACAAATGGATACCTGTCGTAGTTCTTCAGTGCAATACCCGTGCCTCTTACCACGCTTTTCAGCGGGTCGTCGGCAATATGCACCGGCAGTTTGATCTTATTGGCCAGCCTTTTGTCCAGTCCTCTCAGCAAGGCACCGCCGCCGGTAATATAGAGACCTCTGCGATAGATATCCGCAGCCAGTTCGGGCGGGGTTTGTTCAAGAGCTTTCAGGATGGCCTCCTCTATTTTGAAGATGCTTTTATCCAGCGCTTCGGCGATCTCCTGGTAACTGACCATGATCTGTTTGGGGATACCTGTCACCAGGTCGCGGCCATTTACGGGGAAATCATCCGGCGGGTTGTCGATCTCTTTCATGGCTGCTCCTACCTGTATCTTGATCTGCTCGGCAGTCCGTTCGCCAATGAGTAAGCTATGGTAGCGACGGAGCGCTTCCATGATATCGGCTGTGAATTCGTCGCCTGCGATCCGGATCGACTGATCACAAACAATTCCGGCCAGGGCGATCACCGTGATGCCGGTAGTACCACCACCGATATCAATGATCATATTACCAACCGGCTCTTCCACATCGATACCGATACCCAGTGCAGCTGCCATGGGTTCGTGGATCAGGTATACTTCCTTGGCCCCGGCCTGTTCAGCACTGTCACGGACCGCTCTTTTCTCCACTTCGGTGATCGAAGAGGGGATACAGATCATCATTCTCCAGCTTGGGGGAAATAAGGGTTTTTTGGGGTAGACCAGCTTGATCAGCTCCCGGATCATGAGCTCAGCTGCATTGAAATCCGCTATCACACCGTCTTTCAGGGGACGGACCGTACGGATGCTCTCGTGCGTCTTTTCGTGCATCATCAGGGCTTTTTTCCCGACAGCCAGCACTTCTTTGGGATTGTTGCGGTTCAACGCCACAATACTCGGTTCATTCACTACTACTTCGTCGTTATGGATGATAAGGGTATTGGCAGTACCCAGGTCGATGGCTATTTCTTGTGTAAACCAGTTAAAAAGTCCCATTAATTGTTCTTGGATTTATTGTGAGCAAAGGTGAAGGAAATAATTTGAATTATCAAAGCAAAACCTTGTGGGGCAAGGATTTTTTTTAATTCGGGGTTTAGCGAAATTGTGGTTAAAAGAATTTTTATGGTTGCATTGTTCGGTAATTTTCAGTAATATATCCTACTGCGAAATTTCCGGTACTGTTCTATTTGGATTGCACGCAGAGAACACAGAGTTCGCTGCGTATTGTCCATCAAAGTTTTTCTCTGCGATCCCTGCGCTCTGCGTGAAATATTTCATCAATAATTAAAATAGCACTCTTACTTGTTGAATCGAAATACCGGCAGATAAATTGATCTAACTTCATACTATGCGGATCATCACCAGGACAATTTTGATTCTGTCATTGGTTAGCCTCTTTGCTGATATCGCAAGTGAAATGCTATATCCTATCATCCCGGTTTATTTAAAAGAGATCGGTTTTTCTGTACTGGGTATCGGCATACTCGAAGGGTTTGTCAATTTCACCGCAGGCATCAGCAAAGGTTACTTTGGAAAATGGAGTGACGAAAAAGGATTGCGTCTTCCTTTTGTAAAATTGGGCTATTTATTAAGCGCTCTTTCCAAACCACTGATCGGTTTCTTTGTAGCGCCGCTCTGGATATTTTTTGTCCGCACCGTGGATCGCCTGGGCAAAGGGGTTCGTGTCGCCGCCAAAGATGCATTGTTGTCAGATGAGGCCACGCCAAAAACAAAGGCAAGGGTGTTCGGGTTCAACCGCAGTCTTGATACAGCCGGCGCCACCATCGGCCCGGCATTGGCACTGGTATTCCTTCTTCTTTACCCCGGTGATTATAAAACACTTTTCTATATCGCGTTCATCCCGGGTTTGATCAGCGTGGCACTTGTTTTTTTATTAAAAGAAAAAAAGAGACCGGTATCCACGCTGAAAAAAGGAAATTTCTTTTCTTTTTTCAACTACTGGAAGATCGCCACGCCGGAATACAAAACCCTGATAAGCGGTTTACTGCTATTCGCTCTCTTCAACAGCTCCGATGTCTTCCTTTTATTAAAAACAAAAGAAGCGATCGGTGACAATAAGATAATGCTGCTGGGGAACGAATTCAACAGTGATACGATCACCATTGCTGCCTATGTTTTCTACAACCTGGTCTTTGCATTGGCTTCGTACCCCATGGGAATCCTGGCTGATAAGCTGGGTTATAAAAAGATCTTTCTCTCCGGCCTTATCCTGTTTGCCATCACCTATGCAGGCTTTGCATTCGACCCTTCCATCACTGGCATTTTCGCACTTTTTTTTATCTATGGTCTCTATGCGGCCGCTACTGACGGTGTCACCAAAGCCTGGATCACCAATATGGCGCATGAGAAGAATACCGCTACAGCCGTGGGTTTCTATACTTCCTGTCAAAGCATTTCCGTCCTGCTGGCCAGTACGATCGCCGGGCTTGTCTGGGATAATTTCGGAAGTGTTTATACGTTCATCAGCACTGCGGCCATCGCGGTAATTGTACTTGTATTCTTTATGCTGAGGATCAAAAAAACCTGATTTTTCCTGCTTATTTTTTATCCTGGAAATTTTTTGGCACAAAAATGGAATATATCCATGCAGATCGCTGCTTTAAAAATTCAATATGCGAAAGATCCCGGTCTTGGTATTGGCCCTTTTAATGGTCACCATTTCACACGCACAGAGCAAAAGTGCAACTAGTTCTTCCTATCGCACCGCATTGGGTGTAAAGGTTTGGGATGGCGGTGGATTATCATTCAAACATTTCCTGAGTGATAATAACGCAGTGGAACTGGTTGGTTATTTCTGGAACAGGGGCACCAGGATTACCGGGTTGTATGAGATCCACGGACCGATCAGCGGGGCTACAGGATTAAAATGGTATATCGGGCCCGGCGCTCATGTAGGTTTTTATAATTCAAAATGGGGCGATGGTGCTTTTATAGGTATCGATGGTGTTTTAGGCCTGGACTATAAATTCAACGGCGCCCCGATCAATATTTCACTCGACTGGCAACCCTCATTTGAATTTGGCGATGGACGTGGTTTTGCGGGAAGCTGGGGCGGACTTGGTATCCGGTACACCTTCTAATATATATCCTCACTCTTATCAAGGGAAATTGGGTTGTATTCTTACGACCCATTTTCTTTTTTATACCCTGCCAGAAATTTATCACCATGAGGAAGTATATCTTCTTTTTGGAGGTGTCCTGTTTTCCATAACCAATAACGGCGACAGCCTGGCCCGGGTGATCATACTGTACCGAAACGATTTTTTCGCATTACTAGCAAATTACTGTAAGTGTCCCTAAAATTCGGACGGTTTAAAATTAGAGAAATCTATTAATTTTAAACTTTCAACATGAAAAAGACACGATTTACCGAGACACAGATTGTTTCGATTTTAAAGCAGCAGGAAGCTGGTATTTCAACCAAAGAGATTGCCCGGGAACATGGTATTTCCGAAGCCACCTTTTACAACTGGAAAAGCAAATATGGTGGTATGGAAGCTTCAGATGTAAAACGGTTAAAAGATTTGGAAGAAGAAAACTCCAGGCTTAAAAAAATGTATGCCGACCTGGCGATGGATAACAATATCCTGAAAGACCTGTTCACAAAAAAAGGCTGGGCCCTGCCACCAAAAGGCAATTAAGTGAAGCGATAGTTGAAGAGCATGGTATCCCTGTGAGCAGGGCCTGTAAAATAGTTAGTTTACCTCGTTCGCAGTTCTATTACCGCAGTACTTATGGCTTCAGAAAGCTCTTTGCATATCTCAGAAGATCTGGCAAGACCTGGAACCATAAGAAGGTGTACCGGGTATACAAGCTTTTAAAACTGAATAAAAAACGAAAGGGTAAAAGAAGGCTGCCTGCGCGGATAAAACAACCGCTACAGCACCAAACAGCGATCAATAAAAGCTGGAGCATGGATTTTATGAGTGATAGTATGGTCGGTAACCGCAAGTTCAGAACCTTTAATGTCATCGATGATTGTACAAGAGAAGTGCTGGCCATCGAAGTCGATACGTCCTTATCGTCCAGAAGGATCATCAGGACCCTGGAGAGAATAATTGAACATCGAGGTATACCGCAAGCTGTCAGAACAGATAATGGGCCTGAATTTACTTCTCATCATTTTGAAGGATGGTGCAGAGAGAAGAAGATCGAGATTCAGTTTATTCAACCAGGTAAACCCATGCAGAATGGCTATATCGAACGATTTAACAGGCTTTACCGGGAAGCGGTGCTGGATGCTTACCTATTCTTTGATCTGTACCAGGTGAAGCAATTAACAGCTGAATGGATGGAGGAATACAATTGCCGCAGACCACATGAAGGATTGAACAATCAAACGCCAGAAGAAGTACGAATACAAGTATTTAATAATGAAAACTCTCTAAAAGATACTGTCTGAGAAAAGGGGTACTTACACTGACTCTTGTGCTCTTTTTGGAGTTCCTTTGCCACTATAGGTTTTATCAGATTCGTGAGTATTTGTATAGGATCCTGTTTTCTTCGCCCCTACACTTCCCAATTTTGACGAACCACTATTTCCTTCTGAGGACCCGCTCG
>DASYLC010000140.1:0-14141 GCA_036009775.1 Chitinophagaceae bacterium | reverse complement strand
CCATGATCCGAAACCGGCTGCAAAAAAAACAAAGACGATAAAAGTTACAATAGCAAGGTACCAGGTCCACCATTTTTTATTGCGGGCAGCATAAAAAGGCGAAAGCCTGGGCATCATACTCGTTAAAATGACCGGCAACAGTATAAAAGATATCCAGCGAAGATCATACCGGATGCCCATCAAAAAAGAAGGTATGGCGTCGCCAAAAGAAACTGCTTTGGGTTTAAAAGCAATAAAGGTTGCCACCCTGTACAGGGTGAATATCAACAGGAAAATGGCAAATAAATTCGCCACCCAGAGTATTGTTTTGGGTATTTTAAATCGTCGTAGCATTCAATGCAAGCCTCTTAAGGGTAGCGCAAAATAAGACAATAATGATATTTTGCTTTCCCGTTTTTAAAACCATTTGAACCACATAGGACATGGAACACAATAAAAAGCACATAGAGCTATGTGTATACCTATGTCCCCGATGTGTCGCAGCCTGCCCTGACAAAGGAAGAGTGGTTCAAATATTTACTCAAATGCGCTATCCTGCCTGATTATTAGCACTAAAATCAAACCCTTCCTGAATACGCCTCAACCTGTACTTTTGCAATCATGCATTCAATTGCTATCACATTCTGGGAAAAGCTGCTACAATGGGATCGTCATCTATTCGAAACGATCAATAGCGGTTGCGCCAACCCTTTCTTTGATGCCGTGATGCCTTTTTTGCGAAATTCATTGCATTGGGCGCCTTTGTATCTTTTTCTGCTCGTTTTTGTATTGCAGAATTTTAAACTCAGAGGTTTGTGGTGGGTGATCTTCTTCCTGGTCACCGTAGCGCTTACGGACATGACCGGCAATTATGCCTTTAAACAGGTTTTCCAGCGTGACCGCCCCTGCCGCGACATTGAAATGTATGAACATGTCCGGCTGGTACTGAAAGAATGCGGTGGTGGTTATAGTTTTGTCTCCAACCATGCTGCCAATCATTTTGGCATGGCTGTCTTCTTTTTTATTACGTTTCGTCACCGCTTCAGGGTATGGGCATGGGCAGGTATTGCCTGGGCAGCGCTGATCGCCTTTGCCCAGGTATATATTGGTGTTCATTTCCCCCTGGACGTAATAGCCGGAGCCTTGCTGGGTACGGCTTTTGGCATAGCCACGGGGACCTTCTTCAATAAGCGGTTCGGATTTGCTATCTTCGAACACCAACCTGTTGCTTAAATGGAGATTTTCATACTGCTGGCGCTGATCTTTGTGAATGGATTATTTGTAATGTCGGAGATCGCCCTTGTATCTGCCCGCAAATCAAGACTGGAACATTTAGCTGAAAAAGGCGATATGAAAGCCCGTCGTGCTCTCGACCTGGCAAATGCCCCTGAAAAATTTTTATCGGCGGCCCAGATCGGGATCACCCTGATCGCCATTCTTACGGGGGTTTACTCCGGGGAACGTTTTTCCAAACACCTGCAACCTTCGATCGAGAAGATCGAATTCCTGAGACCTTATGCGGATACAGTGGCCACTACCATCATTGTTATTATCGTCACCTTTCTTTCGATCATTTTCGGTGAACTGATCCCCAAACAGATCGGGCTTTTGCGGGCAGAACGCATCGCCAAAGCCGTAGCAGGACCGATGAATTTTTTTGCCGGCTTTACTCACCCCATCGTATGGCTGCTTAATAAGATCAGTATACTTTTTTTCCGCATATTCAATATCAAACGTTCAAAAGATGATGCCATTACCGAAGAAGAGATCAAAACACTGATCACGGAAGGAAAAGAAGCCGGCAATATCGATGAAGCCGAGCAGGAGATCATTGAAAGGGTGTTTCACCTGGGCGACCGCAACATCACCTCCCTGATGACGCACCGGAGCGATATCATCTGGTTCAACCTGGATGATAACGAGGATAAGATCAAAGAGAAGATATTACAGGAACCGCATTCGGCCTACCCTATCTGCGATGGGCTGATCGATAATATAAAAGGAGTTGTTTCGATTAAAGACCTCTATGTAAGTCCGGACAGTACACTGTTCAAAGACATTATGCAACCTGCTTTGTTCATCCCGGAAAATAATTCGCCTTACCAGGTATTGGAAAAATTCAAGGAATCTAAGATACATTCGGCTTTTATTGTGGATGAATACGGCAGTATACTCGGTTTGCTGACGCTGAATGATATCCTGGAAGCCATCGTGGGTGATATACCTCAGAACGAAGGGGTTGACTACGAGATCCTGACAAGAGATGACGGCACCTACCTGGTCGATGGCCAGATCACTTTTTACAATTTTCTTTCCCATTTTGGAAAAACAGAATGGATGAATGAAGGTGAACATGATTTTGACACCCTGGCCGGTTTTATCCTGCATGAACTGGAAAGGATACCTAAAACGGGCGACAAGCTGGACTGGAAAGACTTTAAGATAGAAGTGATCGATATGGATGGACACCGGATCGATAAAGTGCTGGTGACGCTGAGTGAAGAGTTGAAAGAAGAACAGAAAGATGATAACTAATAGTGTACAGATGATAGTTTGTCAAAGAATGATTTCCTGAACGCACTCATGGCGCCCTACCGAATAAGATGAATATTGTGACCGAAAAGGAATTCCAAGTCAAAAGAACTTTTATCTATTCGCTTTTATCTTTTATCCGGGTATAAACAAATTTTACAACCAGAAAGAAACCCGCACCAGAAGAAACTATCATCTATCATCTATCAGTTATCATCTAAAAACTAAATGACGCTTCCTTATCCGGATAATTCAACTTGGTGCTTTTCCTGTTCCCATTCACCTTGATATGCATGATGCTGACCTGATCGTCGAATTTGTCGAAGAGAATAGTATTAGTGATATCGATCTTCTGCACTGAAGCAATATTGTCCACCTGTATATAGCCGTAAGCGGCTTCGGCCTCGTTCTCAAACCCGACATAATTAAATACAGCAGGCTTACCGTTCACCCGGAGTGAAAGGTGACTGTAAATATATTTTTTGACCAGGCTGTCCATAGCCCCTTTATTGGGCGGGTTGATCAGGTCTACTTTGGCATTATAATTCTTCGCCAGTGTCGTTTCAAAGTCATCTGTAAAGATCTTGCAGCTTATCTCGAGTGTTTTGTCGGCCGCATTATGCTCTACTTCTACCACACTCACATGGAAGGGATGCGGGGTTGCCGAGGTCAAAACCATGGCCAGCAAGGGGATAAACAACCATTTATTGACAGATGATACCATTGACACAATAATTTTTTGTTTTACAAAAGTCTGGTCTATTTTGGAAGCCGTTGTATGCATCTGGCCGCTCCGTTTTTTGACCTTCAGATCGTATTCAAAAACAAAATTAATGTAAAGAAAGCGGCCTGACGCATACAACGGGCTAGACGGCAATAACTGTTGATAAGATGCAGGATTTTGGATTTTATTTTGGATTAGGCTGGGAACACATCATTAGCAGGGATGCACTCGATCACCAGTTGTTTATCGCGGCGCTGGCGGCGATCTACCTGTTACAGGACTGGAAAAAGGTATTGGTCCTGGTGACCGCTTTTACGATCGGGCATTCGCTGACCCTGGCATTAAGTGTTTTTGATGTGATCCGGTTCAACCCCAAATGGGTAGAATTCCTCATACCACTCACCATTGTTATAACAGCTCTTTCCAATTTGTTCCAGCAAAAATTCACGGCAAAGTCTGTACAGATCAATTATGTACTGGCTTTGTTATTTGGCTTGATCCACGGGATGGGATTTGCCAATTCGATCCGTTTTATCATGGCAGACGACCAGAGTATGGGCTGGAGCTTGTTTGGATTCAATGCAGGACTGGAAGCGGGACAAATATTCGTCGTAACGCTGTTGCTTTTATTGGCTTATTTGATCGTAACAATATTCAGGGTAAATCGTCGTGACTGGGTGATCTTTTTATCCGCCGGCGTATTTGCGCTTTCATTAAAAATGGTACTTGAACGTTTTCCAACATAAAAATTACATAGTCATGAAGAGAATTACTTTACTGTTAAGCCTGCTGTTCGTTATAGCAATGAACATACAGGCGCAAATCCAGAACAATGCCGCTTCCAACCATGCCAACAAGTTTGAGCAGTTGGGTACGATCCTGCCAACGCCGAATGAACAGCGGACGGCCAGCGGCGCTCCCGGTGTCAAATACTGGCAGCAGCGTGTCGATTATGATATCAAAGCTGAACTCGATGAAGCCAATAATAAGATCATCGGCAGCGAAACCATCACATATACCAACAACTCTTCGGATGTGTTGAGCTATATCTGGATGCAGCTCGACGAGAACCAGCACAGCACGGTGAATAATGCCAATTACCAGAACCAGAATACGCAGGGAACACAGTACACCGACAAACAAATGGACCGGTTTGAAGAAAGAAAGTCCGACAATGGTTATGGGGTGAACATTACCAAACTCACCGATGCCACCGGTAAGAAGCTGCCTTATACGATCAATAAAACAATGATGAAGATCGATCTGCCCGTTCCGCTGAAACCGGGTCAGAAACTCGTTTTTAATGTTGACTGGAATTACAAGATGGCCAACCGCGGCGATTTTCTTCGTTTTGGCGGCGCCCGCGGAGGTTATGAGAATTTTCCGGAAGACAATAATAATAATTACACGGTCACCCAATGGTATCCCCGTCTTTGCAAATACAGCGATGACCAGGGATGGCAGAACCACCAGTTCACCGGCACAGGTGAGTTCACACTGAATTTTGGGAACTTTAAAGTGCAGATGACAGTTCCGGCTGACCATGTCGTTGCCGGTACAGGTGAATGCCAGAACTACGCACAAATGCTGAATGCTACACAAATGGCACGCTGGCAAAAAGCACAGACTGCAAAAGAGCCAGTGCAGATCGTTACACTTGATGAAGCGCTGACCGCTTCCAAAACAAAAAGCAAGGCCAAGAAAACATGGATATTCAAAGCAGATAATGTACGTGACTTTGCCTGGACCTCTTCCAGAAGATTTGTATGGGATGCGATGCCTGCCTATATCGAAGGAAAGAAAGCAATGGCGATGAGCTTATACGCCAAAGAAGCTTATCCTATCTATAGCAAGTACTCCACCAAAGCAGTTGCACATACATTAAAGACGTATTCCAAATTCTCTATCCCTTACCCGTACCCTGTTGCTATCAGTGTGGAAGGCAACCAGGGAATGGAATACCCGATGATCGCTTTCAACCCTGGTCGTGCACTCCCCGACGGATCTTACAGCGAAGGGAATAAGAATGCGGCCATCTTTGTGATCATCCACGAAATAGGACATACCTTCTTCCCGATGATCGTGAACAGTGATGAGAGGCAATGGACCTGGATGGATGAAGGACTAAATTCATATTTGCAGTACCTGACACAGGAATTATGGGATAATAAATTTCCTTCGAACGGCGGACCAGCCTGGACGATCACCAATTATATGAAATTGCCCAAGGACCAGCTGGAACCGATCATGACAAACAGTGAGAACATCCAGAACTTCGGAGCCAATGCTTATTCCAAAGTGGCAACGGGTCTGAATATGCTCAGAGAGACCATCGTAGGCCGTGAAGCCTTTGACAATGCCTTCCGTGAATATGCCAAACGATGGGCTTTCAAATCCCCTACTCCTGCCGACTTCTTCAGAACGATCGAAGATGCCACAGGAGAAGACCTTGACTGGTTCTGGAGAGGATGGTTCTATGGGACCGATGCCTGCGATATATCCATCGATACCGTAAGACATGCGGTAGCGGATGTAAGTGCTATCCCGCAGCAAACAAAAGATACTGTCATGATGTTCCCCCTGGCAAAACCTAATGTAAACCCCAATGAGGAAAAGGATATCTCCAAGGTCCGGAACAAAGAAGACAAGAGCATTGCCTTTGAAACAGACAAGGATACAGCGCTCCGTGACTTCTACTGGAAATACGACCGCGAAGTTGAGAAATGGGATTCCACCAAATACCCGGTAACAGTAAGACCACAGACTGAAGCTCTTGACCAGGCAAGCCAGGAAAAATATGCCGGTAAAAATATGTATGAGCTGACGTTCAGCAACAAAGGGGGACTGCCCATGCCCATCATCATCGAATGGACCTACAAGGATGGAACAAAAGAAATAGAAAGGATCCCGGCCCAGGTATGGAGGCAAAATGAGAAAAAAGTGATCAAGAATTTTGTGAAGGACAAGGAAGTAGCTTCTATAAAACTGGATCCGTACAGGGAAACCGCCGATGTGGATGAAGCCAATAATACCTATGGCGATATTAAACCGCCGAGCAAGTTCAAAGTATTCAAACAAAAAGTGTACACGACGCCGGCACAGGGATTGAACCCGATGCAAAAGGCAACAGAGAAGAAAGGATTTTAAGCTAAGAGACTAAAAAGAGTTGAAGGAGATAAAGAGCAGAACCCAAATGCTCTTTATCTCCTTCTTGTTTTAATACTCCTTAATTCTGCTTTCATTGTTTACTTTTATCCGATGACGACATTGTTATCTTTGTTTCTTTCTCTTTCCTGCTCTTTGTACTCTTTTTAGACTCTTAGTCTTGCGGAGCAACCCTTTTGATACTGAGCCACTCATCTGCCTTTACCCGCCAAAAACCACGCATTTGAACCGTCGGACACAGTCACCATCCTATCACATTCTTTCTTTTTATCCCCTCCCCTGTTTTTCTTAGTTTTGAAAGCCTCCGTATTATTTATTCTTCTAATAAAAAAGCATGACACACATGAGAAATCCAATTCTTTCGCTTACGATCATTCTTTGTGCGGCTACGACTGTCGTTGCACAAAACGTGTATAACAACGTTAGCAGCAACCATGGTAACAAATTTGAGCAGATGGGAGCCAATTTCCCTACTCCCAATGAATACCGCACCGCCAGCGGCGCCCCGGGCACCAAGTACTGGCAGCAGCGCTGTGACTATGATATCAAATGCGAGCTTGATGAAAAGAACCTCAGGCTGAATGGCAGCGAGACCGTTACTTATTTTAATAACTCTCCCGATGTGCTGACCTATCTCTGGTTACAGATGGATGAGAACCAGCATAGCAGTTTAAACAATGCCAACTACCAGGGTAGCAACCCCATGAACAGGCAAACAAGTCCGCAGCAACTCGACAGGGCGGATGAATCAAAAGGCGACAATGGTTTTGGTTTTAAAATAGTAAAACTCACTGATGCTACTGGCAAAGCATTGAATTATACCGTCAATAAAACGATGATGCGGGTTGAATTACCTGCGCCTGTAAAACCGGGACAACGTTTTGTTTTCAAACTCGACTGGAATTATAAATTGTCCGATCGCCAGAACCGTGGTGGTCGTGGCGGGTATGAATATTTCCCGGAAGATGGCAACCATGAATTCACGATGAGCCAGTGGTATCCCCGTCTTTGTGTATACAGTGATTTCCAGGGCTGGCAGAACCACCAGTTCACAGGTCGCGGCGAATTCGCACTGACCTTTGGCAATTTCAAAGTACAGATGACCGTTCCTGCTGATCACGTGGTGATGGCCACAGGCGAAGGCCAGAACTATGCGGCTGTTCTTTCTCCCGCGCAGCTGGCCAGGTGGAACAAGGCCCAGCAATCTTCCGAGCCGATCGAGATCGTAACACTGGAAGAAGCAAAAGCTGCTGAAAAACAAAAAAGCACAGCCAAAAAGACATGGATATTCAAAGCGGATAATGTGCGTGACTTTGCCTGGGGTTCTTCCCGGAAATTTGTTTGGGATGCGCTGGCTACCAAGATCGATGGCAAAAGAGTGATGTGCATGAGCGGATACTCGAAAGAAGCCTATGGCCTGTACCGCAAGTTCTCTTCCAAAGTGGTGGAGCATACTATCAAGACCTACTCCAAATTCACGATCCCCTATCCCTATCCTGTTGCACAAAGTATCGAGGCCAGTAGCGGTATGGAATACCCGATGATCTGTTTCAACTTCGGCCGTACCGAAAAAGACGGTACCTACAGCGAAGGGACCAAGAACGGTATGCTGGGTGTGGTCATTCATGAAGTGGGTCATAATTTCTTCCCCATGATCATCAACAGCGATGAGCGCCAGTGGAGCTGGATGGATGAAGGACTGAATACATTCGTGGAATATCTGACCGAAGAATTATGGGATAATAAATTCCCGAGCCGTCGCGGTCCTGCTGCCTTCATCACGGATTATATGAAATTGCCAAAGGAACAACTGGAACCGATCATGTCGAATAGCGAGAATATTGTGCAATTCGGTCCTAATGCTTATTCCAAACCCGCAACAGGTTTGAATATGTTAAGGGAGACGATCATGGGCCGTGAACTCTTCGATTATTCATTCAAAGAATATGCAAGAAGATGGGCATTCAAACATCCCGAACCGGCTGATTTCTTCCGTACCATGGAAGATGCCAGCGGGGAAGACCTTGACTGGTTCTGGAGAGGATGGTTCTACAGCACGGAAGTATGCGATATCTCCCTTGACTCGATCCGATTTGCCAAAGCTGATGTGACAGCCATGCCTTCAGAAATAAAAGAATCTACTGTCAAACGTTCGATCGATAAGCCACAGGTACCCACGTTTGATGATATTTCCAAGATCAGGAACCGCGAGGACAAGAATATTAAATTCCAGACAGATGCGGATACTGCCAATCGTGATTTTTACTGGCGTTATGCCCGTGGCATTGAAGCTTACGACAGTACGAAATATGAAGTAAAGGTACCGGGCAGCCAGCCGGATGGCCTCACCGATGCAGAAAAACAGAAGTATGAGAACAAGAATATGTATGAACTAACGTTCAGCAACAAAGGCGGTTTGGTGATGCCGATCATTCTTGAATGGACCTACAAAGACGGCAGTAAAGAGATCGAACGCATTCCTGCACAGGTATGGAGATTGAATGAGAGCAAAGTGATCAAGACCTTTATCAAGGATAAAGAAGTGACTTCCGTAAAACTGGATCCTTACCGGGAAACGGCTGATATCAATGAAAGCAATAACAGCGTCAGTAATATTCCCGAGCCTTCCAAGTTCAGTATTTTCAAAGGAAGACAGGGTGGTGCAAGAGGCGGTGGCGGCCAGAGCGGCAACCCGATGCAGAAAGCACAGGAGAAAAAAGGGTTTTGATCAGATAATAACTAATAGATAAAAGATGATAGTTGGGTTCACGAAAGTTCCCGGCTATCATCTTTTATTTTAAACCCCTCTCCATATGGAGATTGCCGATAGTCCATTGCCTCATTGTCTCTTTGAATTCTCCTTTCCTCTTGCGGAGACAATCGAGAGACGAAGGTTGCGAGCGCAACTCAGAGGTAGAAGATAGGGGAGCCAATGCAGGACTTTGTTCATTGTCCATTGCTTATTGTCCATTGCCTATTGTCCATTGCCTATTGTCCATTGCCTATTGCCTATTGTCCATTGCCTATTGTCTATTGCCCATTGTTCCGTCCCATCTTTACGTCTTTCTCTTTCAACTCTTTTTAGTCTTTCTAGTCTCTTAGCTTTTTTTCTTTTCCTCCCTCGTCGATTTCGATGCCGGGTCCTGCAGACGCTTCTCTTCCCGCAGTTTCTGTGAAAGGATCCATTCGATCTGGCCGTTCACACTGCGAAACTGGTCGGACGCCCATTTTTCCAACGCCCTGTACGTTTCATTATCGATACGCAATACAAATGATTTTTTTTCGCTCACAGGATAAAATTAAATTATTGATACAGGGTACCGGTATTCAACACAGGAGTAGCTGCTTTCTCTCCGCACAATACCACCATCAGGTTGCTGACCATCGCTGCCTTTTTCTCTTCATCCAGGTTTACAATTTGTTTTTTGCTCAGCATCTCCAGTGCCAGTTCCACCATACCCACAGCACCTTCCACGATCTTGAATCTCGCCGCAACGATCGCGGTAGCCTGCTGTCGCCGAAGCATATCCCCGGCGATCTCGGGTGCATAGGACAGGTGAGTAATCCTTGCTTCTTTAACGACGATGCCCGCCTCGATCAGGCGTTCACTGAGTTCCTGTTCCAGCATCGCAATGACTTTTTCTCCGCCGCTGCGTAGTGTTACGGTGGCGCCGCTATCCTCCATTTCATCATAAGGGCAGGTGGTGGCGAGATGCCGTATCGCCGATTCACTCTGCGTTTTTACATACTGATCATAGTTGGCTACTTCAAAAGCTGCTTTGTAAGTATTATCGACCTGCCAGACAATAACAGCCGCGATCTCCACGGGGTTACCGATCTTATCATTTACTTTCAGTCGGGCACTTTCAAAATTATTCTTCCGGAGAGAGACTTTGAGCTTTTTAAAAAAAGGGTTTACAAAGACCAGCCCGTTCACTTTGATGGTGCCTGTGTACTTTCCAAAAAATGTGCAAACACAGGATTGATTGGGTGCAACAACAGTAAGTCCTTTCAATAACAGGGCAGACAGTGCTATAAATGCCATTCCCACCCAAACCTGGGTCGGTGGACGTTCTGTTCCAGGGTTAATATTGCTGATAAAGAAAATACCGGCGCCGATCCCGATAAGAGCGAGCAACAAGATGAGAAAGCCAGAAACGGGTTTGATGATCTTTTCCATATAGTTTGATTTATGATATCATTTTGATATCAAATTAGTACTAATTCTCATACCGGCCAATTTTTGGAGAAACTATTTTTTTGCACCAAACCCGGTACAACCATCTCTGCCCTTTTAATATCTTTAAAGCATGAAAAAACGATTGCCCTTGTTCATTGCCCTGTTTTTCATGCAGTTGGTAAAAGCCGCAACGGTTGACACAGTGAGTATTTACAGCGATGCCATGAAAAAGGAATTCAAATGCGTGGTGATACAGCCCTTACAAGACAAACAGGAACCCAGGCTTTTTCCCGTGGTTTACCTTTTACATGGTTACGGCGGCTGGTACAGTAACTGGCTGATCCGCGTGCCGCAACTCAAAGACTATGCAGAACAGTACAAACTGATCATTGTTTGTCCCGATGGCGGCAACAGCAGCTGGTATTTCGACAGCCCGGTAGACCCTTCTATGAAATACGAGACCTATATCGGTACAGAAGTACCCGACTATATTGAAATGCATTACCCGACCATCAGTGATCGCAGGGCCAGGGCCATTACGGGTTTGAGCATGGGCGGACACGGCGGACTTTTCTTAGGGCTGAGACATGCGGAACGTTTCGGCGCCTGCGGGAGTATGAGTGGTGGGGTCGACCTGAATTATTCCCGTAACAAATACGATGTATCCAAACGCATCGGTGATACGATCAACCATGCCGATAACTGGAATATCTATTCTGTGATCAATATGGTAGAGCATTATCCCAAAGACACGCTGGCCATGATCATTGATTGCGGTACCGGGGATATTTTCTACAAGGATAACCATGCCCTGCATGAAAAAATGATACGGCTGAAGATCCCCCATGAATATATTGAACGCCCCGGCAAACATGACTGGGCTTACTGGAGTAGTGCGGTACAATACCAGCTATTGTTCTTCAGCAACTATTTTTACCCGCGGAAATAGATTTTCACTGGGGATTGTGCCAATTGGTCCAATCCCTATTCTCTGGTAAAGTTAATGTTCATGGGAGCCGGAACCTTCGGTATGTATTCCCGCTGCTTTGCTCCCGGTTTCCATCTGACCGTTGCCACGCCCACTTGCTGCCAGGTCGTTTTGAGTATGTTCCCTGATTGTGTCATTAACACAGTTCCTTTGATATCCATGTATTTCTCATAGTCATCCATGGTAACATCGAAATTGCAACTGAGCCTGTTAGGACTTGTTTCTTTACAACCCTTTACCTGGTAGACCATACTGGCTGGACCAGACGCGAATGTGGCTGTTCCCGCAACGGAACTTCCTGTTCCATTTAACAGCAGGGTGATCTTAGTTTCCTCCTGGGTATTTAAATACTTCCAGTTACCTGCCCAACCAGCTTCGAGTTCGGTTGTGATCTCCATTTCACCGGTAACTTTTTTGGCTATCCCTGGACAGTTATAATCCTTTAGTTTTTGTTCAAGATCGGCAATGACCAGGTTAATATCCAGTTCCTTTGATTTGATGGTCGTCTGGTCCTTTTCCAATTGCCTGAACTTCGGTTGGCTGAAAAAAGTCGCTTTATTAAAATCCTTGCTCATCCTGATCTTTAGCAGGTCGGCCCGGTTGCGCAGTGATGCCAGTTCAGCAGCACTTTCATTGACCCTGATAGCTCCGCCCGAAACCCTTGCCTGCAGATCGCCGATCAGGTTCTCGGTGTTCTTTAATTCTTCTTTAAGTCCATTCATATCCGGCACTTCATCCTCCATAAGGGATAGGGAGTAGTCGACTGCTGCTTTACTTTTCAGTATTTGTTTTTGCTCTTTTTCCGCAGTCTCCAGCCGGGCTTTCAGGTCGGGACATTGCGGATCCTGGCTAATTGCAGGACTGAGGAAAAACAACAGGAGTATTCCCGGAAATATCTTTTTCATGGTGCTTGTTTTAGGTGGCGAGTGAGATTTGCCAATAAAAGGTAAGAAAATTCTTAAATATGGGCGCAGGAGGGGTTTCCCTGAAATAAAAACAAAACAGCGTCGTTGGTGAAAGAAAACCGCCATGCCAACCGCCGCATCTTCTACCTGGAAGAGAGGTTTTCCTCTTTTCACGGGTATCGTTTTTCTATTGTATTCCTGTAGTTCGAAAAATGGGTCGGGAGAAGAAATGAAACAGATGGAAGAGAGTCTCATGAATTCAATCCAGCTGATCAATCTTTCCACACAAATGGCTTTAAAAGGCCTGGTAGAAAAAACCCAGGACCCAATTACGATGGAAAGAAGTGGCATTTGGTTTCCCAAAGCCCGGCAGATCGTCAATTTAACCCGGGAGTTGTATAACTATATCGACAGCATTAAAAAAGAAACTGGGATCAGGAAAAATTCAATCGATTCAATAAACACCAGGCTCTCAGTTTACAAAGAAGATCTTTTAAAACTGGATCCCTCCATTCAGTTGGAATTCAAACATACTATCGGGTCGATAAAACCAATTCCCGAAAATGCGAAAGCTTCTTTATTAATAAGGTTACAGAATGATATTAAGATCGTTGAAAACAGGATGATCACTTATTGCGATATAAGGACCAGTGTGGTCATACTTTACGACGATTTCACACAGATAGTGATTGGGCAAAAACAGTAATACCCTGAAACCAGGTTCAGAGTGATGAAGGCTATTCAGTTTATAAAACAAAAGTTCCGCAAGTACCCGGTATCTATAAAAACCCCGTTCGGATCTCCTTTGTAAATTTTAACACGGGCTACGAGGAAGTTTTTGAAAAGACAACCCCTTTAGAGGCTGGGGGTTACGGCTCCGGTATATATCCCGTCTGCCCATCCCTCGTCTTTATCTTCTTCTTACCGGAGTTTTTCTTTTCATAGTCCTTTATCACCTGGAGTGTGGGGCTGGTTGCTTTCTTTAAAGAATCAGTGGGTGATTTTCCTTTACTGATATCAATAGGACGTATGCTCTCATCATCGATCATCTCATCGTCTTCAGTACGCAATTTATTCATCACATAATATTCCGTTGCTTCTATCCTTCCTTCCCGCGGATCCCAATAATTCCATTTGCCATGCTTCATGGATATCCCCTCATTCTTTACCACGATAGATCCCGTCTTTAAAGTAGGGTCGTTCAGATCGAAGATCGCCACGGTATCATAAGCGATCTTGGGGTCTATGGCTCTCCAGCTTTCCTCACGAAGCAAACCACCGTTATAGGTAAAATATTGCTGCTTGCCATTCAGTTTACCCCAACTGTAATTCTCTTCAGCGATCTTCACTCCTTCCAGGGAAAATTTCTTCCAGGTCCCGGTTTTCTGGTCATTCTCGTAATAACCTTCCTCTTCGTATCCTCTTTCGCCCCTCAGTTCTTCCACCCTCACGGCCCAGGGACCCTGCTTCCTTCCCTTCATATCCACCCGGTTAAGGGTATCGCCTTTTACACTGATGGAAAAATCCTTCCACTGGCTGAAGCCATTGATGGAAATAAATAAAAGAAGAATAGTAATGAAGCGCATAGTTTAGTAAGTTTGAGAGAAGCTTATGGTTGAGCTCCGGGTTATTTCACAGGCTCTCAACACTGCAATTTACTAACGAAAT
>DASYLC010000139.1:0-13400 GCA_036009775.1 Chitinophagaceae bacterium | reverse complement strand
TGTCTGGTTTCAAGGTACAGTAAAACCTCTTTTTTCCCAAACAAAATTCTCCCAATTTTTATTGTGGACGGGGGAAAATTTAAGCCTTCGGATGGGCTTTTTTGTGCACATCTTTTAACTTTTCTATGGTATTATGTGTATACACTTGTGTGGCCGCAAGACTGCTATGTCCCAGCAATTCCTTAACTGCATTCAGATCCGCTCCATTATTCATCAGGTGGGTAGCAAATGTATGACGAAGGACATGCGGGCTTTTTTTATCCAGGGTGCCGGCAGCCCCCAGTGCCTGGTTCACCAGTAGCCAGGCATACCGGGGATATATTTTTTTCCCTTTCTCCGTTACCAGTAAAATAGCATCGGTTTTTTCTCCACCAGGATCTTTTGTGACAAACTCTTTTTTCTTCAACCGCTGGTATTCTTTGATCATTTCAATGATCGCTTTATTCACCGGGATGATCCGTTCCTTATTCCCTTTTCCCAGCACTTTGATCTGCGAATTGCCGAAGTCAAGCTGTTTTTCTTTCAGGTTGATCAGTTCACTCAACCTCATACCCGTGGCATAGAAGATAGTGATGAGCATTTTTTTATTCAGAGACCGCCAATCCTCGGTAGACTGGTCCAGCGCTTGCACGATTATCCGGGTCTCCTCTTCCCTTATAAAAACCGGAAGACGCCTGTTGTTCTTCGGGCTGATCACCTGCGTCATAGGAGATGAAGTGATAGCACCTGTTTTCAACTGGTATTTAAAAAAAGATTTTAAACTTGATATTTTCCTGTTGATGGACCGGGTGGCAAGGCCATTGCTCTTTAGAGAAGCCAGCCAGCTTCGTATATAGTTATGATTTATTTCCTCCAGTGAAACAGTTCCGAACTCTTTTTCCAGGTAATCAGCAAAATCAATAAGATCGGCCTGGTAAGAAATAAAAGTATGGGCAGAATACCTTTTCTCGTATTTGAGGTAATCCAGGAAGGGTTGAATGGACCGGGAACTGAATGCAGGCATATTGTATAGTAAAGCTACACAATACCGGCAAAAAAAATAGCTATCCCGGTATGACCGGGACAGCTATCCATGTTAATTATGTTGGAAGAAGGAATTATCCTTCGATCTTTCCACTGGCTATGCTCTGCTTATAGATCGCTTTCAAAACAGCACCGCGGCGTCTTACTGACGGCTTGATGAAGGCCTGGCGTTCTCTCAGCTGAAGCAATACTTTCGATTTCTCGAATTTCTTCTTGTACTTCTTTAACGCTTTGTCAATGTTTTCGCAATCTTTTGAGTCGATGATCAGCATAAAATTTTATATACCTCCTTTGGTACTTTTTTATTACGTCCCGGCAATGACCGGGATTTTCGGGTGGCAAAGATAGGCGGGAAACCTGAAAAAAGGAAATGGAAAAAGAATTGATTTACTTTGGGACATGTTTACGGGTATCGTCGAAACGACAGGGATCGTTAAAAAGGTCATTTCCAATGGTTCCAACAGGACTTTCTGGATAGCATCCTCCATTTCTTCCCAGCTTAAACCGGACCAGAGTGTCGGTCATAACGGGGTTTGCCTGACCATTGAAAGAACGCATGAGGACCAGCACCGGGTAACCGCCATTGAAGAAACCCTGCAAAAGACCAATCTCGGGGACTGGAAACAAGGCGATATTATCAACCTGGAGCGCTGTCTCCTGCTGACAGACCGGCTCGACGGTCATATCGTACAGGGACATGTTGACACAACCGGAACCTGTACCAGGAGAATAGAAAAAGGAGGCAGCTGGGAATTTGAATTCGGGTTCCCTAAAAAATTCGCAGAACTTATTATCGAGAAAGGTTCCATTTGTGTGAACGGCATCAGTCTTACGGTCTTTGATGCCGGGAAAAAGACATTCCGGGTGGCAGTAATTCCTTATACGTTCGAACACACCAATATCAATAAAGTAGAAGAAGGCAGCAATGTGAACCTTGAATTTGATATCCTGGGTAAATACCTCCTGCGAAGATCGTCTTTAAAAAAAGCATAACTAACCCGTCAATAATTGATGATCCCTGAAAATCCCAACCCTGCTTACCGGCAGGCAGGCATTGTCTCCGCCTCCTCAGCGCCCGGCGGGCATACGGGCAGGCAATATTATCCTGCGCTGGATGGTCTGCGGGGATTAGCGATCCTGCTCGTGGTAGTTTACCATAATTTCGGTTTCATTGATGTCTTCTTTTTTGGCTGGCTCGGGGTTGATCTTTTCTTTGTTCTTTCCGGTTTCCTGATAACTGACATCCTGCTTAAAACAGTGGGTAGCGCTGATTACCTCCGTAATTTTTATGCGCGGAGAGTGTTGCGGATATTCCCTCTCTATTATCTCTGCCTGATCTTATTCCTGGTCGTGCTGCCCAACCTGGATGTAGCGTTCGATATAAAATACTATACCGATAACCAGCTATGGATCTGGACCTACCTGCAAAACTGGCTCTATATTTTTAAAGACCCCGCACAAACCAATACGCTGAACCATCTCTGGTCCCTGGCAGTGGAAGAACAATTTTATTTATTATGGCCACTGGTGATCCTGCTGATCAGGAAACCCGGGCACCTGCTTGTTTGTATGGGATTACTATTAGTAGGAGTATTGGGTCTTCGCCTCTGGATATGGAACAACCACGTGGCGGATCTTGCTTATTTCAATCTTTACACGTTCACCCGTATCGATGGTATTTGTATCGGTTGTATGATCGCTTTGCTGCAAAGGATCAACAGGCGTTTCTTAACATCCTACACTCCTTTCATCGTTCTTTTCTTTGCTGCACTGAACTTTGCATTCTTTTTTATCAACCGCAATAACCAGTTCAGCTTCCCCTACCTGGCCCTTGTCGGTTATACCACTTTTGCGATGGTATTTGGACTGCTGGTCAACGAAGCTGTATCCGGGAATACCAAACTGATCAATTTTATTTTCAACATCCCGTTCCTCAAATTCTTTGGAAAGATCTCGTATGGCTTTTATATTTTTCATTGGCCCCTGTACCTTTTACTAAGCCCCTTATTGTACCGGTGGCTCTCTTCTTTTGCAAGCGGATCTTTTTTGCAGTTCCTGGTATCCCTGCTGGCAACGATTGCCGGTATTGGGATCAGCTGGCTCAGTTATCGTTATTATGAAAGCTATTTCCTGAAACGGAAGGACCGTTTTGCATGATCGCATTAACGTGTTCCCGGCCCGGATATTTTTTTTATGACCAGCGCTACAAGAGCGTAGCAGGCAGCCGCCAGGTAAAAATTGACCGAGATACCTGCATAGATAGATATAAAGACCGCCAGGCAGGAGAAAAGCACACCAAATATGCCATTGAGCCCCCAGAACCAGGGTGTAATAATAGTATTTCCCTTAGCCGCTAAACGCATCCCTACCGGGAAGAAGATCCCCAGCAACAGGCCAAGCGGGAAGATCAGGAGAACGGATGACCAAACTTTAAAATTGAAATCGCTTTCGATATAATTTGTCAATGCAAAGGATACACCCGTTTTCGTCAACAGGATGACCACGGCCGCGATAAGCGGGTACAGGATCAGCCATTTCTTATTTTGTGTATTGATATATGCACTGATAAAACTTCCGATACCCGCACTCAATATTATAGTGAATAACAAAATACCCAATGCGTACACAGGGTGACCGAGGTACACGGACAAGCGCTGGATCAAAGCGATCTCGGTCAGCATAAATCCCGCGCCGATCAGTGAAAAATAGAGCGCTCCGTGACGATTCTGCTTCAATACATTCTTTACCCGGCCTGCCTGCCTCGTTTTTATGACAAGAGGAATTGCAATAGTGACGATGGAAAGCAATGCCAGGAAAATGATCAGCACGATCAGTACGATCGTTGCCTGGAGATTCCCGGCCATCACGCCGCCGTTATTGCGCATCAGCTTCCAGTTAAGATTCTTTAGCTTAAGCATATTAAAGAAGTACGGCGTTTCATCCGTGGGCGGCAGGTAATTCAGTGGGTATGTTTTTAATAAGTTCCGCAATTCTTTTTCCGAACCGGCCCCGGTGATCGCGGCCAATATATCATTGGAAGGTTTATTTCCCGGCAAAAGAACAGGGTCGAATTGCAGCATGCCTGCTTTTTGCCTGATCGAGTCAATATCATTCACAGTGAAAGGAGAATTACTGATCATCAGTGTCGCCAGGTTATTATGAGTGACCATCGCAATATGACGTGAAGGTTCTTTTTTATCCAGCCGGAATAAAGCCGTCATGGCTAGGCTGACCATCCTCCCTGTTTCGGCAAGATCGGAAGGATCGTACCAGCGGGAAACGGTGAAGACTCCACCGGGGTTCAGCCGTTTCATAAATATCTTCCAGGCTTCTACCGTATATAAATTATTTTCAGAAAGCGAGAATGCTCCTGCACCCGTCGCGGCCCAGGTATCTACGAGCGACATCTGGATCAGGTCATAGGTTTGTTTATGCTGGGACAAATAGCTTCTTGCTTCCGCGGTCTTAAGACTCACTCCCGGATGACCCGCGATACCGGCGAATTCCCTGAACTCATGCTCAAGCAAATGAGGAAATACCGGGTTCACATCGATACCTGTTACAGAGTCGAACCCAAATAAGATAGCGGATTGTACATCCTTCCCGCCTCCTAACCCGATGATACAGGCACTTCCTTTATTTCTCAGGTAGCAGGCAAAACTGGTGAGATCATATTTAAGGTGTTCAATATCCGCAGGGACCGAGAATTTTCGCATAACAGTACCGGCATCACCATCGATGGTCATACTGTACTGGCTGCAATCATTTTTTTCTTCAGCGACAGGACTGGCTCCCCAATATTGCGGTGAACCTACCCTGAGCGGTGAAACACTGACCCTTGAAAACGAATTCCATCTTTCATAGATATAGGTGCTCCCGGATTCACGGTGCCCTTTCACAACCATTGGCCTGACCGGGTTTTTCGCTGTGCTGTTCACAATTGAAATAGCCAGTGTTACCAATACAACAGCAAGACTTATTCGTTTAAACTTCTTCCCGGGAACCCCGAAAGAAAAGAAAAAAGCGATCAGTGCGGCAATTACAGCAGTGATGATGATCAGGCCAACCGCGTCATAGATCCCGATACCCCACAAGACAAATAGCGCCCCAAAAGAAGCGCCGGCAAGATCAGCAGCATAGACTTTCCCCGTGGGCAGATTGATCCTGGTGAGCAATACAGCGATAATGATACCTGAAAAATAAAAGGGAACAGCGCAAATAAAAACGATCGCTGCCAGTCCCAGCAATTTCATCAATGAAAACTCAATGCCAATCGGGACAAAGCAAACCGTGATGACCGAAACAGGTATGGACAAAGCAAAAGCAATGGCCATCTTCGTAAGATTGCTGAAAATATTCTTCTCACCAAACCACGACTGTTTGATATAAACGGTTACGGCTCCTGCCGTCATTCCCAGCATGGCAACGGATACAACAAAAAAAGCCAGGTAATAATAAGCTATGACGCTTAACAAGCGGGTGAAGGAGACCTCTATCACCATCGTGGCAAAGGCGGTGAGAAAGGCCGTTAAATAGACAAGTGATCTTTTTTGCTGGCTGTTTTGCATCAGGCTCACAAATATATACGTTATCCGGTAGCCGGGCGAGAACAGGATCTATTTCAATAGTACCCTTATCAGTTGTAAATTTGACAATTGAAATGAATAACCTTGAAGGCATAGCATATGAAGATGTTTCGGCACCCGGTGGTCTTTCTTATAAAGAATGGCGAACCGGTCTGCAGCCCCGCTATGCTATTGTATGGAGAGATATCATCCTGGGTTATGTTGCTCTCTTCTTATTACTGGCTCTTTCCGTGTGGTTACAGATCCATTACCCCGGATGGGTGATCCTGAATATCATCCTCATTGCCCTCGCTACCGGTTATTTTATCGCTTACCTTTCTTTGTTCATCCATGAAGCGGGCCATTTTAATATTCACCCGGATAAAAAAATAAATGACCGGCTTGCCGCGATCTTTTTATGCACCTGGGTGGGACTGGACATAAAAACCTACCGGAAGATCCATTGGATGCACCATGTACATTTGGGAACACCGGAGGATACGGAGATCTCTTATCATAACGCCATCACTCCTTCTTTTATACTCGAAACTATCACCGGTTTGCATTTACTGAAAGTGATCCGTAAAAAGAGCGATCCCAGCTTGCTGACCGCAACAATGAAGAAGCACAGCCGGAACATGCTGCTGGCTGGTCTCTTTTTGAATGCGCTGATCGTTGCCGGGGCTATTTATTCCGGGTTCTGGCATATTGCTGTTATATGGTGTGCAGCGATGTTCATCTTTTTTCCTTTTTTTGCGACGATGAGACAGATACTGGAACACCGCAGCGAACTCGCCGAAGCCAAGACCGATTATACAAGGTCCCCGCATGGCAAACTGAGCCGGTTATTCGTATCGGGACTTTTCAGCAGTTCATTTGGCGCCGCGGGTTTTAATAAACACATGATCCATCACTGGGATCCGCAGGTATCGTATACCCGGTTAAAAGATATCGAACAGTTCCTGTTGCAATGCGATGCCGTTAAAAACATCGTTCGCTCCTCTCAAACTTCTTATCTTGTCAGCTTTAAGAAATTAATTTCCGCCAAATGAGCCCGGATCACCCCCTTGTCGCGGAATGCCCGGTTTGCAGGAAAGCCGGAAGCAGCCTATGGGCCAGGGCAAAGGATGAAGAGTACTTCAGCAGCGGTAAGACCTATGATTATTTTCATTGCCCTGATTGCGATACCATCTTTATCGATCCCGTACCGCTTACTGAATTAAAGACGATCTATCCATCCAACTATTATTCTTTCAAAGCGCCTAAAGGTATTGTTGTAAAACTGAAGGAGTGGCTGGACAAACGATTATTCAAAAAGATATTGGCTTCCATTCCCGGCGACTCCATTAATATACTGGATATAGGTGGAGGAAGCGGCTGGCTGCTCAACGTTATTAAAAAACTGGACCAGCGGGTGAATATTACCCAGGTGGTGGATATTGACCCGGATGCAGGGAAAATAGCTCTATCCAATGGTCATCGTTATTTTGAAGGAGTGCTGGAAGATTTTACCAGTACCGAAAAATTTCATCTTGTACTGATGCTGAACCTGCTGGAACATGTCGCCAACCCGCAACAGGTCCTGCAAAAAACGGATCAGTTGCTTCATCCCGATGGAGTGATACTGATCAAAACACCCAATACCCGTTCCTGGGATGCACGACTTTTTCGTCGCAGCTATTGGGGAGGATTGCATTGCCCGAGGCATTGGGTGATCTTTTCAGAAAAAAGTTTTCGCTTATTACTTCCCGCTACAAAACTGTCGGTTCAAAAATTGAGGTACACGCAAGGCGCTCCTTTCTGGGCGTTCAGTATCATTGCTGCATTACACCGCAAACGTCTCGTTCGTGTCTCTGCGCAACGACCCATCGTGTATCATTGGTTATTTGCACCTATCAGTGCTCTTTTTGCTATATTCGATTTCACCCGGAGAGCTTTTACCAAAACATCACAGATGTTTGTAATTTTAAAAAAAACGAACTAAACCTGCGTGGATATCGTTGAATACAACCCGGCCAATTCGATCCGTCATCCATGGGAACTGGTGCGTTTTGAGTTCGTACTCCGGCTGATCCGCCGCTATAATAAGAGCAATGGCAAAATACTGATCCTGGATATGGGCTGTGGCGATTGCTTTTTTGCCTTATCCCTCCTGACCCAAAAAATACCGGCAACGATCATCGGTATCGATCCTGCTTATAACCCCGAAGACCTGGTAAAGAAAAGGCAGGAGATCACTCATCCTGATTTTCATTTATTCAGCAAAACGGAAGATGCACAACATTTATTAAAAGGACCGGTTGACTTTGTCCTGTTACTGGACGTGATCGAACATATCCCCGACGATATTTCTTTTTTGAAAGAGCTGACTGCTTATGATTTTATTGATGCCCATACAAGGTTCGTAGTGACCGTACCCGCTTATCAAAGCCTGTTCACTTCGCATGATGAGTTCTTGCTGCATTACCGCCGTTATTCCAATCGTTCATTGAAAAAGAATTTACGCAGTGCCGGTTTGGAGCCCGTGGAAACAGGTTATTTCTTCTTTATTTTATTACCCATACGGGTATTGCAAAAATGGAAGGAGAAATTATCCGGCAAACCCCGGAAAAACTATGGATCGGGCGGATGGGAACACGGCAAATTTTTAACCGGCATCGTAAAAGGCATCCTGTTGACAGATATTACTATCACCCGTTTTTTTAAAAAGACCGGTATCAATTTTCCCGGCCTGTCAAACTATACTGTATGCAGGAAACCTGTATCATAATACCTTGCTACGATGAGGCGGACAGGCTTGACCAGCAGGCTTTTCTCGACTTTGCAAAAGAAAACCCGCCTGTTTGTTTTTGTTTTGTGAATGACGGCAGCCGCGATAAGACGCTTACCATCCTTTTGGAATTACAATCAAAGAATCCGCAACAATTCCTGGTGAGCGATCTTGAGGTCAACCGCGGAAAAGCAGAAGCCGTACGACAGGGCATATTGAAAATGACAGCTGATAAAAAATTCCGTTTCATCGGGTATTTTGATGCCGATCTTGCTACTCCTTTATCCGAGATCAACAACCTGCTTGGTTATTTTAACGGGAATGATCAACTGGAGATCGTATTTGGCAGCAGGAAGAAGACCAGCGATAATAATATCCGCCGTAATATTTTTCGTCACAATTTTGGAAAATCCTATGCATGGCTGACCACTTCCATCTTAGGACTTCCCATTTATGACACCCAATGTGGTGCCAAGATCATCAGGGCTTCCACTGCAGCGATCGTTTTTAAAGACCCTTTTCTGGACCAGTGGCTCTTTGATCTGGAGATATTTTGCCGGATCAAAAAAGAAAAAGGAGATGCCTTTAAACAAAGTATAAAAGAAGTGGTGGTGGATACCTGGACTGAAAAAGGTGACTCAAAGATCAGTTTTAAAGATGTTGCCGTTCTGCCGTACAAGACCCTGAAACTGTTTTTCAAGTACCGTTGATCGGGATAATGTTACGGTTTAAAATATTTCACGCAAAGAGCGCAGAAAACCATATCGATAAATAATTCTCCACGAACTCCGCGTTCTCTGCGTGCGTTCCAAATGGCACTACTCTTATCGCACTGTTCAGCAAATTATCGTTAATTTTCCCCCGTTATCTCATCCGGAAACTACATGCACCTGGCCGATCATCAACATAGTTCCCGCTTTGGCCGCTGGAAGCCCTATCTCTTCCTGTTGCTCATTGCCATCATCGCTTACTGGCCCATCAGTTTCCAGCTCTTTAGTGTAAAGAATGATGCCATCCATTATTTTCTTCCCGTCCGTTACCAGGTCAGCAGCAGCATTCAGCAGGGCTATTTCCCGTACTGGTCCAATTCATTCTACCTGGGCTACCCGATCCATGGAGATATGCAGACAGGTGTATGGAACCCCTTTGTTCAGCTTATTTCTGTTTTTACAAAGTATACTATTACCATCTTCCATTTTGAAACACTGCTGTACATATTCCTGGCCGGCGCGGGGATGTATAAATTATCGGGGATCATCAGCAGATCAGTGCCGGGCAGGCTGGTGCTCGCCACGGCCTATATGCTTTGCGGTTATATACTGGGAAGCGGGGAGTTTATCAACTGGCTGGCTTCAGCTGCTTTTATTCCATTCGTGCTATCTTATTATTATCGTTTTTTACACGAACCGGGACTCAGCAATACGCTCAAAACCGCTGTGGCAATCTGGCTTTTACTGGTTTGTGGTTATCCCGCTGACAGTATAATCATGGCCTATGTACTGGCAGGGATGTGCGTTTATTTTTTTATAAAAAATCGCAGGCGTGTTGGGACTGACCGGGCATTGGTAAGAAAATATTTTGTGTATCATGGCATACTTGTCATTGCCACATTGCTTCTCTTATCTCCCGCATTGCTGTCGTATTTTGAGCTATTACCTTATTATAGCCGGGGAACAGGCACAGGACATGCAGAAGCCATGATCAATTCCTTCGACCCGAAAAGTTCACTCTCTTTTATTTCACCCTGGAGCGTTGTGGCCACTGACTTTACTGCTTCCGGTGATATAACAGGCCGGAATATCTTCCCGGGAATCTATATGCTTGTTTTTGCTGTTGCCTCTTTTTTCCTTGAAAACAGCAAGCGAAAAATAATTTTACTGATCGCTGCCATCTCCAGTTTTTTATTTTGTCTTGGAGATGCCACTCCTTTCCGCGCCATTTGTTATGATATTATACCGGGTATGAATGTGTTTCGCCATCCCTCGCATTTCCGGTTGTATACGATACTGTCCCTCCTTTTGCTGTCTGCTATTACCATTGATAAACTATCAGCAAAAGAAAAACTGGCAGAGAAGATCACAAGGCTGGTAACCATTTCGGGAATAGCGGTCATGACGCTTCTTATTCTTGTCACTCTTTTTACCGGTTCCGGCAAATTTCTTCATCTTTTTTCGGCGATAGGGAATCGTGAAGAACTGAAGTTATTTTTACAAAGCCTCACCTGGAAAGATATGTTGCTGGTATCCTGTATCATCCAGTTATTTTTTCTTGGCGCCTTTCTTTTTTTTACCGGGAATAAAAGATCCCTGCCCTGGAAAACGTTCCTGGCGCTCCATATCCTTAATCTTATTATCAACAGTGCGCTGGCATTACCTGCTACTTTTGTCAGCAAGACCTCCCCTGCCGTGATCAACAAACTGATCAAAGAACAAACAAGATCATACGATCCCTCTTCGTTCAACAAAATGCTGGCCAAAAATACAGAGGGCGCATCCGATCATTCCAGCGAGATCGGTCTTTCGTTCTTTTATTCGCAAAAGCCAGGTCTCACAAAGATCACTAACTCCCCTGCCTTCCTGGCTTCGATGGATTCCTTTGTGCAAAGCGACCGGTTATATGATCATATTCTCCACAAACCCGTGGCCTGGTTATCGCAACGGGATGCAGGCCTCCTGGATACCGTACGTCTTACTGACTTTACTATGGATTGTATCTATTCATTCCCTGATAAAATGGGTCATTCCCCTTATTCTTCCTGTGATTCTTTAGCGGGGGAAGCTACTATAACCTATGCAGCGCCGGGAAGGTTTACCATAAAAGCTGCGACAGTGTTCCCCTGCAGGCTGAATCTTACCCAGGCATATCATCATCGCTGGACTGCCACTGTAAATGGCGGGGCGGTGCCGGTTGAAAAGACCAATATCGCTTTTATGAGTATCTCCCTTCCAAAAGGATCATCGGAGATCGTATGGCGTTACCAGCCCGGCATCATCCCCTATGCTTTTATCCTCTCTTTGCTCACCCTGTCAGTCATTATAGTATTTTTAGTTTCCGGAGCTACCAGGAGGCGGACTACCTTTGTTTCACCGGGATCAACCAAATGAAAAACAGGACACTGCTTATACGATCGATACTGCTCAGTATTCCCGTTATCCTGTTTATCGCCCATCATTTCTTTTTTCATGACAAGGGTCTTATCCCCACCGGTTTTGCGCTGGATGACAATCCCGTCTATATGGCGAATGCCCGGCAATACCTCGATGCCAGCCATTTCTCTTTTTTTTATTCTAATCCCTTTGATGCGGCAACCGGTTCACCATCCATCTATCTTCAACCACATAATTTTGTTTTTGCCTTCTTTATGAAGCTGGGATTCGAGCCGGGTTTTATTTTTAGTTTTTTCGGACTTTTATTCACCGTGCTGTCGGTCTTTATTGGTTTAAAGATCATACAACAGGTATATCCTCAATTGCAGCACCGGTCAACAATACAGCTGCTTTTTACATGGGGAGGCGGGTTGACAGCGATCACGGGTTTACTGGTAGCCATGTTCTTTTACAAACAAATACCACCATCGCTGGATAGCATTTTTATCGGTGATCCGGGAAATGGCTGGTGGGGCTTGAACTATGGAAGAACGCTGTTCATCCCGCTCGAAGCTTATTATCATTTCCTTTTCCTGCTGGCGGCGCTTTTTATTTTACAGGAAAAATGGAAAGCAGCGCTGGCCGTTGCATTTTTTATATCGCTTACTCATCCTTTTACCGGTATCGAATTCCTGCTAATAGCCGGTGGCTGGTGTCTTTCTGAAAAATTATTGTGGAAGAACAGGAATATCCCCTGGTATTTTGTTGCGGGTATATTGCTGATCACGGCATTGACCGCCTGGTATTACCTGTTTTATCTCACTTCGTTCAAGGAACACGAGGTACTTCACCGGCAATTCTCCGTCGGCTGGACCTATAGTTTATATGTGATCATACCTGCCTATATCCTGGTGTTGCTATTGTCAGTTATCCAGTACTTCCAGTCCGGGTCTGTGAAAAAATTATTTGCCCGGTCCCCGCAACGGTTATTTTTTGCCTGGGGTGTTATTGCTTTCCTGTTATCCAAGCACGAATGGTTCATCAAACCGATGCAGCCGATCCATTTTACAAGAGGTTATACCTGGATGGGGCTTTTTCTTTTTGCCATACCTGTATTGGTTTGGATATTAAATAAATTAAAGCAATTAAAATATTCAACACTGGCACTGGCATTGTTCCTGCTCGTCTTTCTTTCCGATAATCTATTATGGACCACCAACCTGCTGCGGAAAAAAGAAAAGAACGAATGGATCGGTCATCTCCGGCCGGATACAAAAAGAACATTGAACTGGTTAGCCCGCAATACGGATAACAAAGACCTGGTCTTCAGCAACGAGTACCTGATCAACTACTACAGCAATGTGTATGGAAGTTCGTATTCCTGGCATTCGCATGTATACAATACGCCGGGATATGAAGAAAGAAGAGCACAGGCTGACAGCTTTATCGCAACAGGAACGACATTAAAAGAATGGGAAGGCCGGCGGAAAATAATTGTAATGCGAAAAGATGGCGCCGGCTATACAACAATCTATGCCCCTTTCAAACTCAAACCGGTCTATGAAAACCAGGCTTATATCATTTTTATTCCATGATGTTCTTACCCTTCATCGCGGTGCTGATGGCCTGGTCCATCACTCTTTCTGCGTAGGGTCTTGATATCTCATTCAGCTGCTCAATACTTTCATGGATCTCGTCTTTATTTCCTTTTTCAATTAAACCCTGCAGTTGTTGCATCGCAGTTTCGGTCCTGACCAATTCCTCTTCCTGTAATAATGAGCTGTTCTTAGTTATGAATTGCCGTGTGGCATCGAGTATCTGTTTTGCTTCTGTTTGCGCTTCCACCAATGCTCTTACCTGTATATCCTCTTTCGCATGCATGATCGAATCGAGCAGCATTTGTTCCACTTCCAGGTCTGTCAAACCATACTGTGGCTTTACTTCGATACTCTGGCT
>DASYLC010000138.1:0-6187 GCA_036009775.1 Chitinophagaceae bacterium | reverse complement strand
CATTTGGCCCTATTGCAGATAATGCGGGTGGTATTGCGGAAATGAGTGAACTGCCAGGTGATGTCCGTGAAAAGACGGATGTACTGGACGCCGTAGGCAACACTACTGCGGCATCAGGAAAAGGTTTTGCCATTGCTTCGGCCGCTCTTACGGCCCTGGCATTATTCGCAGCCTTTGTAGGTGTGGCAGGGATCACCGGTATCGATATTTATAAAGCCAATGTACTCGCCTGCTTATTTGTAGGCGGTATGATCCCTTTTATCTTTTCTTCACTGGCGATCCGTGCGGTGGGACAGGCCGCGATGGCGATGGTAGAAGAAGTAAGACGCCAGTTCAAGACCATTCCCGGTATCATGGAAGGCACAGGCAAACCTGAATACGATAAATGCGTCGCGATCTCAACAAAAGCTTCACTGAGAAAAATGATGCTGCCCGGGGCGATCGCCATTGTTTCTCCGCTGATCATCGGGTTTACTCCTGGTCTTGGGGCTGAAGCATTGGGTGGATTTTTGGCCGGTGCTACCGTTTGCGGTGTACTGATGGGTATGTTCCAGAACAATGCCGGCGGCGCCTGGGATAATGCAAAGAAATCATTTGAAAAAGGTGTAGAGATAAATGGCGAGATGTTCTATAAAAAATCAGAGCCGCACAAAGCTTCTGTAACGGGTGATACGGTAGGTGATCCCTTCAAAGACACTTCCGGGCCGTCGATGAATATCCTTATCAAATTGATGTCGATCGTTTCACTGGTGATAGCGCCAAGCCTGGCACAGATCGCTGCGAAGAAACACACAACTCCTTTGCCGCCCCCTGCTGCACCACCAACCGGGAAAGTTATTAAAATGTCTGAACCTGTTGCTTCCATTAATAAAAACAATACTGTTCAGTATCAATAGTAAATAAGCTAACGCTATTTACTGCTATATAAAAGCTTAATCAGAACCATTACGTTAAGTCCTGCTGTTTCTACAGCGGGACTTATTTTATACGTCATGAGCAGTGCCTGCTTACTCCAGGGTAAATTAAAATAAACAATTATGGTCATTGATCAATTGGCCATCTTTACCGGTACTGACCGGCTGATCGAACTTCCATCCACTTCTTCAATATTTACATCTATTTTTCCATAAGTACTGCTACCCCCTACTTCCTTGATATTGACATCGATCTTACCGTAAGAACTGCCGTTGATCTCTTTGATATTTACATCCTGGATGGTACCGGGTGCAAATTTTACACTTACCGATCCATCGGGGTTCAACGGTAATGTGACCGTACGGGATGGCGATCCACCCGCATTCGCGGAAGGAATGATACCGGTTACGGCAAAAGTGATAAGGATCAGGCATACGGCGATGACCGTCAGAATTCCATTTAAGTATTTCATAAAAAAAGTTATGGTTAAAGAATAGGTCGTATTAAGTTACAGGTTTTATCGCAGGGTTTTCCTGGCGAATAAAATTTTTACTCAATTTTAATCGAGTGATTAACGGATCACTGTTACGGTACCTTTCGATTGCACTTTTTCACCTGCATCACAGGTTGCTTCAATGATCCAGACAAATGCAGCGGTACCGGATGTTTGTTTATCTTTTGTATCACCGTCCCATCCCAGGGAAGGGGTATTGGGAGAGAAATTATAGCGCTCGAAGACCTTGTTTCCCCAGCGGTCAAATACAATGAACCGGTTGATGATCCTGTATCCTCTTGTCAATGGATAAAATTGATCGTTAAGACCATCATTGTTAGGTGTGAATGCGGAAGGCAGGTTCAGGTTCGCTTTGTTGCAGGCCACAATGACCCTGATCTCATCGCTTGCTTTGCAGGAGTTCTCATTGGTAACTTCGATCAGGTAGGTGGTTGAAACAGTTGCAACGCCTGTCACAACAGGACAGTCAGTGCAGGAAAGTCCATTCGTTGCAGGTGACCATAGATAAGATGCCACATCCGGGCTATATACAGGGCTTAAAGTAAACGGATCATTATAAGGTATAACCTGGTCAGGACCGGCATCTACTGTTGGTACCGCATAGATAGTGATAGAAGCCGTTGTGGTATCGGCATAACAGCCGGCTGAATCACTGGCGATGATCGTATACGTTATGGAACTATCCGGCAGGCTGAAGGGATTACTAACCGTTGAGGAGCTTAGAAAAGAAACAGGCGACCAGGTAAAAATGCCATTTACATTCGAATTGTACTGTACTCTTCCGCCGGGGCAAATAGAAGTATCAGCCGGGCTGACCTGTAACGTGAAAGGTGCATATACCCGTATAAAACTTGTATCCGTGTTCACACAATTATAGGCATTCGTGGCCTGTGCCACATATGCGATGGTTACCAGGGGATTGACGAGCACAGTATCGCAGGTGACACAGTTAATATTGTAATTCGTTGTCCATAATAAAGTGTCTGCCGTGAACGCATAAAGGTTCATTGACTGACCTGCACACAATGTATCGATCTTGGGAAATACTGCGATCTGCGGCGCAGGATAAACTGTAATGATCACAGAATCTTTTTGCGCGCAATTATTTATATCCGTTACCTGCAGCGCTACCCAATAATTGGCAGGAAAGGAAAAACTATGCGGCGCGGGAAATTGTACACTGTCCCTGGCTCCATCACCAAAAGTCCATTCCCATTTTATAATGTTATCCCCGGCAAAAAACGGAGCAGAGTTATTGGTAACAGCGAATGAATTATTCACCAAACAGGCAGAAGGCGGCACTGAGAAATCAAGCACGGGGCCCTGAACCCTTGTACCGGGCGTGAGGTATAATGTATCGTCGCAGGTACCGGTGGCCGGACCGCTGATAATGACAAAATCATTGAACACCCCATGAGTGGTTGGCACAAAGGGGGTCGAGGAGTTAATACCGGCGTTGACGACCGTACCGCCTACATGAAACTCGTAGGTATAGCCGCTTGCGGGTGGATAGGTATTGGCAACCGAATAAGTTATCATACTGTCCTTACACACGGCAGGTGTTGAACGGGAGATCGCCGGTGTAGCAGTATACTGGTCCGTGATCAGGCTATCGCTGCAACCGGTGATAGCATCATAAACATAGAGCTTTGTCGTAAAAGACCCGACAGCAGGGAATGTATGCGTCGTATTATAATTGGTGATATCGGGTGAGCCGGGAATATCCGAAAAGGTCCAGCTGAAAGAGCTGACATTTCCAAGCGAAAGATTATTGTAAGTAAAATTGTTCCTGGCACTGCACTGGTTGGAAAGAGTATAATCTGCTACCACCCCTTCGATAATAAGATCGATAAAAGCTGTAGCCCCGGCACAGCCGTTAAAATAAGGGGTCAATGTTACTCTCACCGGTCCGAGTGTCCGGTACCGGTAGCTGATACTTGTGCTGGTCGTGGTCTGTGTTGTACCATCTCCAAAATCCCATACATACCTGTTTGCATTCACGGCAGTACCATTGAAACCGATGATTTCACTGGCGCAATACGTGGTCCTTCCATCCTGTGTTACGGCAGTAGTATTAAAAGGCGGCGTACCGAAAGCAAATGCGGGAAAACTATATTGATTGGTGCAGCCTTGCGCTGTAGTGATGGTCACGCTGGCCGTTGTGATGGGAGTTACGATAGTATAAGTATGGGGTGCAGTTCCCACAGCTGTATTACCAACAGGGGAGCCATCGCCGAAATCCCATGCAAAATTGGTTACGGCATCGCCTGTTGGAAGTGTTACCGAAGCAGAAAAAGCAGTATTGGCCGGGATACAACCTTCCATTGGATTCACAATGGGATTTACGATCGGAAATTTCATTACCTGTACCGGGATACTTGCAGCAGCCCAACATCCGGCCGTTGTGAGCGCCCTGACCGTAACGGTGTAATTCCCGTAGGCGCTGAATGAATGGCCTGTTGTATTGATGCCCGTTACCATTAACGGACTTCCATCGCCAAAATCCCATTCATAGCTGGAAACAAAAGGGCTGCCCGTTGCTGTAAAATTGATAACTCCCGGCTGACAGATATAATTACGGTCTGCTGCGACCGAGATCCCTGGTGTCGGATTGATGACAACCGTTTTGGTAACCGATACTGCGCCGGAGGGATAGACCGCCGTCAATGTTACATTATATGTACCCGGTACTGTGTAGACAACAGATTCCGTAGCGGCGGTGCCGCTGGCCCCGTTGCCAAACCTCCAGATAAAACCGTCAGGCGTACCGGAACAATTTTGTGTAAAGACAACGACCTGTGGATTGCAAAAAAAACCGTTAGGGCTGGCAAAATTAAAATCCGCAGTTTGGCCCAATGCAAACAAAGGCAGCAAAATGGTCAATAGTGCTATGGTTGCTTTAGCTCCCCTCATTGCTCTGGTAATGACCATTTAATGGTGCCGAAAACGGTGAGTTTAAACTGGTTTTAAGAAAGTTAACAGGCTGTTAATGACAAATTTGATGCCATCATAATACGAACTACGATTATATCTCACTCTCTTTCGCCCGCTTATTAACATTTATGGGGCGCTGTTAATAATATCCGGGCCTGGCTGTAACCCTGTCGGCTGCCGTCCGTCACATAGCGGAACGCTGTTAAAGAAAAATAAAATAGTTTAGCAATTGCGGGTCATACGAAAATAGTCGTATATTCGGGCATAAATTGGAAAACATGTCAGCACCCAAAATGATCAAACCCACTGAAAGTGAACTGGAGATCTTGCAGATCCTCTGGTCAAAAGGCCTTGCGACGGTAAGAGAAGTGCATGAGGAGCTGGGGCAGACCAAGGATGTGGGATATACAACCACCCTGAAACTCATGCAGATCATGAATGAAAAGGGGATCGTAAAAAGGGATGATTCCATGCGTACCCATGTGTACCAGGCAGCTGTGAACAAGGAGAAGACCCAGAAACATTTACTGAGCAAATTCATAGATAACTTGTTTGGCGGCTCCCCTACCCAACTGGTCATCCAGGCATTGGGAGATGAAAGCCATAAAGCAAGTCGTGAAGAACTGGAAAAAATTCAGTCATTACTCGACAGTCTTAAAAAATAAGAATGACCGGCCAGGCCAACTTTCTGCAATCATTGGGATGGGCTGTTCTCAACAGCTTATGGCAGCTGGCATTGCTATGGGTTGTCTACCAGGTCATCACAGGCTTGGTCAGGGGTATACGTTCTTCCACAAAAAGCGCCCTTGCTTCCGCCCTGCTGATCGGTGGATTCGGCTGGTTTCTCTGTACGTTCTTTGCTACTTATTATGATACCCGGGCAGATCAGGTGATCCTTTCCGCGTCGTTCATGGATGCAGAAGGAAATCACCAGCTCAATGAGTGGCTTCGTCAAACCCTGCCGGTCGCATCTGTTCTTTATCTTGTACTCCTCGTAATTCCGTTCTTCCATTTTATCAGGAATTACCGCTACGTCCAGGTGATCCGCAGCTACGGTCTCACCCGTATAAATGTAGAATGGCGTTTGTTTGTGAACAGGGTGGCCAGCCAGATGAATATCCGCAAAAAAGTACAGATATGGATCTCGGAGTTTGTCTCCTCTCCTGTTACGGTAGGTTTCCTGAAACCTGTGATACTGGTGCCTCTCGCTGCTGTCAATCATCTTACAACCCAGCAACTGGAAGCCGTATTGCTGCATGAGCTCTCCCATATCAAACGACTCGATTATTTTGTGAACCTGGTCATTAATTTCATACAGGTCATATTATACTTCAATCCTTTTGTAAAGGCTTTTGTAAGGATCGTGGAAAGAGAAAGGGAAAAAAGCTGTGATGAAATGGTACTCCAGTTCCAGTATGATTCACATGAATATGCAACAGCCCTGCTGACCCTTGAAAAAGCGAATCACCAGGGACAGGCGCTGGCCATTGCCGCCGCCGGAAAGAAGAACGACCTGCTTCAGCGTGTGGAACTGATCATGGGCGTACATAAAAGATCACTTATTTCCTTTAGTAAACTGGCCGGATTGATGGCAGGAGTACTTTGTGTCATTGCTTTGAATGCCCTGCTCCTGTTCAGCAGGCCCGGGAACGGAAGCCGTGCCATGGAATTCACACATCTTTCCTCTCATTTTAATACGAATGAAAAAGAGTCTGCAAAAGCCGCTGCTGTTGTGGAAGAAACTGAACATCCCGGACAGATCGTTAACAAACTCAGGCCGGATGTAGCTGCCACGAGCAATGCCCTTGCTGCCTATACGAAAGC
>DASYLC010000137.1:0-15684 GCA_036009775.1 Chitinophagaceae bacterium | reverse complement strand
AGGAACGCCTGGTATTCCTTTTCATTACAAATGCCGACATAGCAAAAGTTGGTGAGTTGCTCCATAAAGGAACGGGCCAGCATGACGGAAGCGCTGGTAAAAGTATCGGTCTGGTTCGCTAACTGTAGGAGCGCCGCCCCGGTCTGGCCCGCACTGAATAGCAACATCGCCGGCTTTGTCAATCGCTCGTCAGTGATTCTCGGCACCACTTCCTTCAAAAGCATCAGTTCCGCAGCAAAGAACTGTGTCGCTTCATGATGGTAGTGCTTCAGGTTTTCGAGAAAATGAGTGGTTGGCATTGAAATTATGATTCATTCGGTAATCAGTCGAAGCAGAATGCTGGACTGAACTAATTTTCGTTTGCCTGCAGAAATTCAATCAGCTCACTAAACCTCTTTTCTTCCGGTTTACGGTCTTCCGGATAGTTACAGCCTTCCAGTAACTCGATCGCTTTTTCTACTGAGACCTGTTCGGTAAGATTCCCAATATGAATTCTTTCTTCATCGACTATATCAATATCGTTCAGGCTGAATTCCGATTTAATATCAAAAAAAAGTGCTTTGCCGTTGCTTGAGTCTACGCAATAGGCTTTATAAAAATCTGTTTCAGATCCAACCAGGATTACTTTGTCAACAGGAAAATGTTCTTTATAAAATTTCCAGCGTTCACTTTTTAAAAGCACGAAATTTGCATCCAGGTTCAAAGGATCAATAACTTTATTTTTATGTAACTTATACGCCTTTACTAAATTATTGTATACAGCCGTATTTCCCTTCCATCTTGTCTTAAACTCTATATATGACAGCATCTCTTCTTCGGTTTTATCTGCCGGAAATTCTTTATCCCCCTGAATGTCCTGAGCCAGGTCACCGAGCGGACTGTCTTTAGAAAGCTGGGATTTAATGAATTCGATCAGTGTCATACGAGCAGATTTAAGGAACATCGAATTTACTTGATTTTAAGATAAATTGTGGTCCAATGATAGACCAATACATAAAAGAAAAAAGAACGATTAAGCAGAAAATAGGGGCTGTTCCCAAGCTGTTCCTGACGCACTGGATGATCGCCGTCAGTTCTGCCTCCTTTATTTTATTGATCTGGCTGATCAGCGGACAGGTTTCAAACACTATGCTTGTCCAGTCAACCACCATGGTCATCACTGCGGCAAGTATCCTGGCCGCCGTGTTAATCACATTTCTCGTAGAAAAAGTGGTACAGCTTCGTCAGGAAAAACGTTCAATGTGGAATGAGTATCACAAATTAACCCAGCAGGTCCATCATTTCAGGGGTGCGATCTATCCGCTTTATAAGTACCTATGACTTCTGGCCTCAGCAATTAAAGTATGACATGGAACACACCTATAAGCAGCTCACGCACTATGATGTTCGAAAATCTGTTTTCGTCCACAGCACTCCCCTGTCTCCGTTAGCTCAGCAATTTATTGATAAGGAAGGGGGTTTAAAAAGCTTGTACCTTCAGCTCCGCAGTTTCTTTACTGGTAACGTACCCCACGACATCCACATGTATCAGGGAGAGTTTGATTCACACGCTTATTTTGACCACGATCAATTGGACCTTTGGCTGACTTTCGAAAGCGGACACGGGCTGTATTATTATTTCAAGGCTGAATATGTAAATTATAAGGATTCCATACATTTCGATAAGATTTCTCATCATGACCACGAGTTTGCGAAGGAACATTGCATGAGAATTGATCCGGAAAGGTACAGGAATGTTGCATTCGGGAACAAATTGTATGATTTACTAGGCCAGCAATTCACCGCAGATCTGTTGCCAAGACTTCATAACCTGTCCGTCACTATCACCGGAGGACTACCTTCACCGGTTCGTATGCTCAGCAGGCTGCTCACCCTTCTCATTCCGCTCGGGATCATTATTCCCTTTCTTGTATCCCTGCAACTGCTCCCGGTATGGTGCACGGTACTCTCCATTTCCGGCACTATCGCTCTGTTGATTCACTTAATGCTTACCCTTCACCAGACCCTTTCCGGAGAAATAAAAATGTAACTGACAATACCCTCGGTAAGATTTTCCTTGCCGGTGATATCTTGTTTTCATTTGCTTTCTTTTGTAAGTGGCATCGCATAGATCTGAAGGAACTTCTTTTCTAAAACTTTATCAAATTTATCCCAGAGCACATTGATCATATGTTTTTTCAATGTTTCGCTTCTCCTTAACCAGACTTTATAATTGGGGGTAAAATGAACAGTCAGCCACTCACTATCAAAAAGAGCATAGTCAAACTGATCAGGGTTCAGAAGCCATTTATAATAATCCGAAAAATCTAGAATTCTTTCTTTCAGTTCAGCAGGTATTACCGGTTCAAACCGAAAAACATAATTCAGGTATTGATCGATGATTGGATCTGCATACTCCGGCATCGACAAGAATGAAGGGCGAAGTCGGTGCATGTCCACTGCCTGGATATAGGTTTCATATTGCTGATGAAACCGGCTTTCAAAGTTTACAAGACCCGCCATTATTTCCCGGTAATAATCACTGGGGTCAAAACTTCCATCTAATCGGGTGGTCAGCGTTTCTCTTAATCTTTCTTTTTGTTCTTCCGTCATGATCTCAGAAAGATCAGCCAGCATACTGCGGGAATGTTGCCGCTTGCAATCCGGGCATTCAGGAACAATCTTTTTCATTACAAATCCGAACAGCTCTTCGTTCAGTGTATAATCACCTCTCTTTTTGAGTTGATTACATACAACATCACAGAGGTCTTCATGGTGCAGCTCACTATGGGAAACGATCAGTTCAAGTATACGTTCGTATAAGCTCACCGGGAAATGGTCGCCCTGTATATTCAGGAGCCGGGCAAATTCTTCCAGTAAACGAAAATCAATTTGCTTGCCATCCCGGAGGAACACTACAAAACTATCAGCGATCGCTTCGGTGTTGCAGTACTTCAGATCGACTGCCTGCAGGAACTGCAAAAGATTCATGGCAATCGTCGTAAGCTGGTCATTGTAATAATAACTTTTTTCAAAAGATGTAGTCGCTGATACGGTAGCGTGTTGGGTGAAAAAATTCACGACTGCTTCCGTTAACTCAAAACGGTTTCCGTCGTGGTGCTCATAGACTGCATTTTTTGTATCATACCGTTGCCTGAACAACCGGATCACATTAGAGTGTGCATTCATGACAAGTTTTTCTAAAACATAATCCCAGAACCGCCTTAATTTTCCTCCCAGGTAGCGGCTGCACCCGTAGGAAGCAAACAGCGTTTCTGTAAACGCACGGGTAACAGCGGTATACTCAGAAAATTTATTATACACGACATAATTGTAATTCAGAAAGTCGTCCATGACCTCGTAAGCTTCCAGCGCCTCGTTCGTATATTCTACATTGCCTCCGTTTTGCGAGTAAAACAGGTCCCGCATATTTTCCGAAGTGTAAAGCATTTTTTCTCTCGGTTCCGAATAGAATTTTTTACTGTCGATCCATTCCACGATCCGCTTAAAGACCGGCTTTGACTCAATGACCTCATCTTTTACCCGCCCGAGATCAATTCCCTCGATCCTTCTTTCCAGTTGTTGTACCACGGCCTCCTGGTTGAATTCGTATTGCAATAGTTTGGACAGTAATTTCAGGTTGAAGGCACAGATGTATTTCTGGAAAGCGGTGGTGGCCGGTTCAACGAAAATCTGCTCGAACTCCAGTCCGCTCGTTTTAAAATCGCCAACCTGGTACTTGATATAGGCTGCTTTCATTCGTGTATGCAGTTCAGCAGTATCAGTGCCGGTTGCCGGATAAAGGGCTTCCAGTGTTTGGTAGACCTGATTATGCTGCTCAAAACACATCAGTACAGAAAAATGAAAGAAATTGAAGCCGAAGTAAAGGATTACATTTCAGTTTATACAGAAGAGGCGGTATTTAATTGTACACTTAAAAATAGCTATAGCAAAGCTGATGCTTCAAAATTTACACATCAATTGGCCGACTTCCTCGTTATTCCGAGGAACCAGATTAAGATCGTATCTTATCAAAAAGGAAGTACTGTTTTTGAATTCATTATTAAATGCAGTGTAAGTATAGGTGGGTTTCTGTTATTCATTAATTTCTCTCTTCACCAGGTACATAAAACAATAGACTATCTGGCGAAGATTAAAAAGAACATTAAATATCTTCGTAAAAAAGCAAACGACAAGAAAGAAGAGAAGCAGGAAACAGATAAAGTTCAAACCGAGCAACAGAACTGGCTGTCGTGCCGTTTGCAGTTATGAACAATGAAGGGAATATCTATTATTCCCAGGTTACCAATATCATTAATATTCACGGAATGGATCTTGTCAAAATTGACGGGCCAGGGGAAATGAAAATTTCCACCAAAAAGGCGAAGGCAAGCTAGGCTCCCTCCAGTATTTTATTTACGCAAGAGCTTAATAAATTTATCCTTACATAGTCCGGATAATTTTTCTGTTGGAAATATTCGCCCTCCATTACCCTGAAACGGTTCCTATAACGCTTGTTCAAACGTCCAAAAATGAAATACCCGGAATCAGGTTCGATAACATCTTCAACAGCATCGCTGTCCCTTAGTTTTTGAAACTGGTTTCTTGCATACGCAACGAGATCCGAATTTGATTTTTGGGAAAGTAATATTTCCATGCACTTAGTGGAATCAGCAATATCGCTGTATGTACTTGACCCACATATATTATCCAGTATATAATCGAATCCATCATATTTGTCATGGCTTACTAAAAGGTAAGAAAAACGAAATCCATGGGTGGCAATAGCTTTCGTGGGACAGATTAGTCGTAGTGTCTTTTGTTTATCAAGCTTTGAGGATATTTCAAGTTTAGAACCGTCCCATTTGAAATATTGGAACGATCCGTCAACTATGATGGTTGAACCTGTTGATCCCTGCCACTCCTTTAACATATCGTAAATATATCCGGGAACAGATATCCCGGCATACCAAACCGGGTCAGTAAGCAATAAATAGCCAGTCCGAAATGGGTTAGTTAATGCTTAATTCTCCTGAACCAAAATAGGTCAGGATCAAGGCCCCGCCCATGATCGAAATATTTTTTAGAAAGGTGGCCATTTCCATCTGTTTTTGCATTGGGTCTTTGATTTTCCAAAAGGCATGCAGGACAAATGTTACGGGAAGCATAAACAAAACGATCAGCCAGGCGCCTATTCTCGCCTCGTAACCGATCAGGATGCTGATCCCCCCGACAAGTTCCATGATGCCGGAAAAAGGAACCATAACAGAAGCGAGAGGAACGCCCTTGGATGCGGCGAAGGCGATCGTGCCTTGTTTAAAATGTCCGGGTGCTGAAAAGATGAAGATGAGGGAGAATAAAATTCGCCCGGTAAGTAATGCGATTTCCATGATTAATTATTTATCCCACAAAATTACTTACCTTTACTATACATTCGTAAGTACTATACAAATGTATAGCACTATACTTGAGTATAGTAATTGTAAATCAAAGTTATGGTCAGAAATAAAGTGCTGGATCACACAGAATGCACGGATATGATCCGCCCCGTAAATGATGCCCTGGAAGTATTGAACGGTAAATGGAAATTACCCATTATCATCTCTTTGTCTTTTGGCAATAAGCGATTCTCTGAAATGTCAAAGGGAATCCCAAAAATAACCGACCGGATGTTATCGAAGGAATTACGGGATCTTGAATTAAATCAGCTGGTAAAACGAACGGTGTATGACACATTCCCGGTAACGGTGGAATACTCCCTGACCGATTATGGCGATTCACTGGATAAAGTGATAGCTGAATTACGGAAATGGGGTACACAGCACAGAAAACGGATCATGCGAAAGAGATAAAGGTTATGCAATCCTCACTCAATCCGCAGAGAAGCAATTTTTTCATTTATTATAGGAGAAGATATTAAGAAGCATAATTCCATCTTAAAATTGTCGGCTATACACATTATTTCTGATCCTCTTTATTTCTAAAGTACGTGATGGTCTTTCCATCATAACGATACACTCCATCGAAAGAGCCAAACCAAATATTTCCTTTATCGTCTTCTAAAATCCCGAAGATCATTGGTTTATTTGTTATTTCGGTTACTCTTGGCTTTCGTAATAATAAACCCCAGAATCAATAGAAAAGAAGCGTGCCGAACTCACTTTACTGGTGATATTGGTAAAAGATTTTCCATCATATTTAAAAACACCCTCCCATGAAGTAATCCAGATATTGCCCTTACTATCTTGCTTGATAGTACGAACGATGCCGTTGGGTGCATTGGAAGCGGATATGGCTTTAGTTTCAATGGCATCCTGGGCACCATTTTTTTGTTGGGCCAGTACGGCAAAATTGACTACTAATGCAAGCATGATCATCAGGCTGTACAAAACATTTCTTTTATTTTTCATATCATATTTAATTGATTCAGCGATATTACTTTGATCCTTAACCTGGGGACTTAGATTGAGGGGCCTATAGAAATAGGCCCCGTTTTTTGCTTATGCCCTGCCCAAAAAATCAAGCAGAACATTTGCAATTATAAATAAGTTTGAAACTCAGCAGGGCTGGGCGAACTTATTGTACCTGTTCTATTGGTAAACGATTTTCCATTGTACCGGCACACGCCTGTGCAGGGAGCAACCAAAATGTTTCCGTTTCTATCTTGCTTTACATTTCGAACCATACTATTAGGCCCGTAGGTAGTGACTGTGTCTCTGGTTTCGGACTTGATATTATCTTTAGGTACGTTTGTTTGGTTTTGTCCACAGGAGGTGTGAAAAAAAGACATTAGGGGCAAAGCATATACGTGTATGTATTTCATAATTTATTATTTAATCTTGGTAATAGCTGCACGATTCCAATAGCGGTTAATGCAGCTCCCTTGTTCATTTTTTTGCAAACCCTAAGACATTTTTTATTTTTCATATCCTGGCAATTTGATTCAGCGATATTACTTTGATATCCTTAAGACCGGGGACTTAGGTTGTAAATAAAAATGTAAACTTTGTAAATAAATTGTAAATAGTATGTTTGATAGCCGAAATCTCCTAACCGGAAAACGCAAATACCTGTTCGGATTGGTATTACTCTTGTTTATCTCTGTAATCTGCGTGGCTTTCAGTATGGGAGCTAGTAATCGTTCGGATCCTTCCAGAAGAGAAGTTTTACTCCGCAGGATCGGACATGAAATACTCCTGCAGTCGGGTGACAGTGTATCGCGGGTACTGCCAGTAAAAAAGATCGGCGAAAACGAATACCAGATCAGTTTTGAGAATGAGCTTAGTTTTCAACCGGACTCCCTGGTGAGTACTTCCCGGCGTGTGTTGGTGAGCGACCCCGATTGCAAAAGGAGATCTGGGAAGATGAAGGTGTTATTGTGGGGCGGAGCCTGGACATGTTCATATCCAAACTGAGGAAAAAACTGGAAGTTGATCCGGCTGTCAAGATTGTTGTGATACGCGGAAAAGGATATAGGCTTGAGATTAGCTCTTAAGAAGGGTCGATTAAACCAACAGCTACATGAAATTATTCGGCAAAAGCCGCCAGGTATTTCCCAATATATTTCGCCTTTTCCTTTTGCTTGTATTGCATGATGTAACGCGGGTGTTCCAGCGCTACCAATTTGGCAAACAACTTGTGCTCTTCATTGAATTTACGAATGAACCGGTCATTCTTGCCGGTACCAAAACAAAATACGGTTGTATTATCCAAGCCAAACCTGAGCTGCTTTTTGATACTTTCCAGCATGAAGTTATATACAGCGCTTTGCAATGCGGAACTGTCATAATAATTGTAATTCACTTCCCGGCCATTTGATCCAGCAGATGTGAAACCCAGTGGGCAAATGGAGGAAATATAAAATTTCTTGTAAAAAGCTTCAGGACCACCAAAGGCATCGATCATGTCATATATAAAAACCGAGGACGGTTCATGTTTTAGCGGACCAGTAAAATTAATGCCGCATTTTTCAATCAATTTTTTGGGATCGGTAAATGGTATGCCCGTAATACCGCCACCAAAGCGGCCGGGATTAATTCCCAATATCAATCGCCTCGGACGGTCATCATTATAGTATTTATTATAAAACGCGGTTGCGGATTTGAGCGCATCCGCTTGTTTGTACGGATTCATAATGCGAATTCCTTTGGGTAATACGCCTTTGAAATCCAAGCTCCGGTTAAATGCAATGACCTTGTTAGCAAAAGTTGCCATCCTGCAAAAATAATGATCCTTTCATGGTTACACTCCCGACGAAAACCGTTATGCGTTAATTACTCTTAAACTCCTCGATTTCTTCAAGGTATTTTTTAGCATCAATAATACTTGTCCATTCGTGCTTTCCCATCAGAAGCCTGAACCATTTTTTGCCGGCATTCTTAAAAGAGATATTATGATACAGCCAGAGCGAGCCGAGTAGTATCAATAGTGATATAGGAAAGGTGATCAGCCAGAATCTGATATCGGTTTGCATCCACTGCGTGTTCCAGTAAAAGGTGGTATAGAAGGGTGCTTGTAAAAAAAGGATACGAACAATGCTGATGGTGGATACCTGAAGCTCTGTCAGTTTTTTTTGTGTGTCAATGATGCTGGATTCATAGTTGATCTGGCTGATAAGTATAACCTGTCTTATATAAGCATATACCGCGTATATATTAAAGGCCGTTAAAATAAATACGGAGGCAGAGAAGTAAACATGCCTGAAATGATCGCCTACCAGCAACAGCACCAGGAACAAGCTCCATATTATTCCCAAAGCGATCATCCATTTTTTGAAGTTGGATAATTTATTGAGTTTGGACTCAGCCTTGTGTTTCTGTAGATACTCAAATGTTGTGGTACTGACAACCCATGATTGCAGGTTCAGCACACGGGCCTGTTCCAGTCGTTGGTTGGAGTCGTCCCACATTTTTTTCAATTCGATGTCTTCCATGTTATTTACGGGTATGGTTGGTGATATTCTGTTTTATTTTTTCTTTGATCCGGCTTAGTTTGGTGGCTACATTGGTTTCTGTTATACCGATGATCTCTGCAATTTCTTTGTAGCTCTTTTCCTCCAGGTAGAGAATGATCAGTGCTTTGTCAAATTCCTTTAAAGCGGCAATCTCCTGCACTAACATCTGTTGTTTATCTTCTTCGTCTTTCACGGGGTCGGCGTGAGCCAACTGATCTGTATGAATATCGGATAGTGGAATATTAGTCGTTGCTTTCTTTGTTTTGCGGTAATACGAGATGGCCACATTCAGGGCTACGCGATAGAGCCAGGTTGAAAATTTGTGGTCAGGCTGGAACCGTCCTCGTCCCTTCCAGAGAGTAAAAATGATCTCTTGCGCAAGGTCTTCGCGATCGGCCGGGTGGCGGCAATAAGCGTTACATATTTTGAAGATCAATGCTTTGTTGTCTTCAATCAGTTGTATGAAAGGGTCCTGTTCTGGTGGCATCGGAAGATGTGTCAGTTTAGGATATTAAACGCGGGGAGAGTTAAAAAATCACAGAATTGACGAAATTTATTTACTGACCACCGTAGCCAGGCCTCGGTCAAAAAGGTGGAGTAATGGCCGAAATATCGGTCATTTTCATCTGATAATATCATTTAAGCCATAGAGCTATCCTTAATCCTTAAAATACCGGTCGATCTCAGTTGCAGGTAAATAGATCTTGTGCCGCTTCTTAATGATCCTGCCGGATGCTGCCAGCTGATCAAACCTGGTTCGCTTAATACGAATAGCGGCCATAAATTCTTTGGCTGAACGTATTCAGGGCGATTTAAAACTACAGGAGCGGGATTTTTGATCTCTTGGATCAAGGACAAGATTTGGTCCTGCCTTCCCTCATAGCAATCATTCCTTTTCCGGAAGAATAACCAGATTCATTACTTTCCGTTCCATCACAAAATCATTTCACAATTGAATCATAAACGTTCAGGTCAGCAAGAATGGTGGTGCGGGCCTTTTCACTTTTGAAATCAGGAGATAAAAATTTACTGGGAAGTATCAGGTAAAAAATCCTTGGGCGAACAACCAAGTATCTTGGAAAGCTTATTAATATGCTTAAGATTGTAATGTGATGGATACTTCTTGTTTTCGACCTTTCCGATAAAGCCGGAGGACATACCTAGTTTGCTAGCAAGAGTTAATTGCGAGATGCCTTTCTCAACTCTTTTCTCTTTGACTTTATTAATTACGTATTGATCAATTCTTGACTTCACCGGCTGATTTAGCAAAAGCTAAATTGCCAGATTTGTCAGCAGGGAACAATATCCTATAGGAGTACGGATCTTTATAAGTAAGTAAAAATGCCATTCTTAAAACAAACAATCAATTCGCCCTGTTCGCTTCCTCTACTGTCGTCCGTTGCTTCACATTCACTTTTTGTCCCTTGCTGAAATTATAGCGCAACGCGAGATTCACATTCCGAAAGCGGAAATATTGGTTGAAATCATTGACATTCCCATCGATATCGGTTGTCCATATATAGCGGGTCCCTTTAAACAGGTCGCTGCAACCCAGGGTAAGATCGACTTTCTTTTTAAAAAAACTCTTCTTGAATGCAATATCTACTTTATGGGTCGATGCCTGGTGATAAAGGCCTGACGCACTGGGTCCGCGAAAGACAAAATTGAATTCCAGGCGGAAATCTTTCGGCAAAAGAATAGTATGGATCGACTGGAAAGCAAAAAGCAATTGATCATTTACCAGTGTCGAATTATTTGATACCAGGCTGAATTTATTATACCCCAGCAGCACGCTGTTCTTCGTATCCCATTTCCTGGTGAGTTTCTGCGGAACGATCAGCCCAAGGCTCAGGCTATGCCCGTCATTTACATTGCCGGAAGTATAGATCGTTGTGGCATCAGCCACATTCAGGACAGGGATCTCTGAAATAACATCATGGGTCAAAAGGTAGCTCAGCGATAAAATATATATTTTTTTAAAGGTCTGGGTTATACTGAATGAATGCGTGTATTGCGGACGCAGGTAAGGATTTCCTTCTGTCCAGGTATAAGGATCCCGGTACGATTTGTACGGGTTCAGGTTACCGTAATTTGGCCGGGTCAGCCGGCGGCTATAATTATAATTGATCCCGTAATTCTCATTAACGGTTTGTTGAATGAATACACTCGGAAAGAGATCGAAATACCGGCGATGCGTGATTTGCCCGGTGGTCAATGACCGGCCGGTGGACTGCGTTTGTTCGACACGGAGCCCCGCCTGGACAGTAATTTTTTTGCTGATCACCCTGTTCCAGTTCAGGTATCCGGCATAAATACTTTCACGGTAGTAGAAATGGTTGGTCCTTAACGGATCCATAACCAACCCTGTGTTATTGAAATAGAAACGAAAATCATTGTCGGAGATCACTCGTGCTGCTTTGATACCCGCTTCCAGTTTTTGAGTCTTCCTCAGCGGGAGACTGAAGTCGATCTTCCCGGAATAGATATCGTAACCGCTATTGGTGGATGTGTATAGAATATCCGCGGTTCGTTGATTCGTGGTGAGGTCATCGAAGTAGTTGAGAAAATCCGCATGGCCCCGGTTGGTGATCTTGATATAGTCGATGTCAGTCGAAAGGGTAGTGCCCAGCGTATCAATCTTGAAATTATAGTGAAGGTTCGTAGTAAGATTTATATACCGGTTATGGTTATAATTGTTGGCCGCTATGTGTTGATCAGGTGTTTTAGGGGCGTTCCCGATATACGTATCCGTCAGAAATTCTTCTCCTCCACCCGAGTTGGCATAATAAAACATACCGCCAATGCTATGTCGGTTATTCATAGTATAGTCGGTACCAATCCGTATGGCCGGTGGTCCTTTGGAAATATAATTCCCTGTAGCAACCTGGTCGAAATAGGTTGTTTTGCCCGGGCTATAGAATATGCGGGTGAAGGTTGCATCACGGCCGCCGGTACGCCGCGTAAGATCGAGATTGATAAAGGAATTCCATTTACCTGTTTTGAAGTTGATATTACCACCGCCGGTCATGGTGTACTGGTGGCGGAAATTATTCTGATAGCTTGTATACAAACTACCATTCATTCCCTGCTGTGTATTTTTCTTCAGGTTGATATTGAGTATCCCTGAAGTCCCTTCTGCATCATACTTCGCGGAAGGATTGGTAATGATCTCGATATCTTTGATATTTTCAGCCGGCATACTCTGAAGAAGGTTACGTAGATCCCTCGCCGAAAGACGGGTCGGTCTGCCATCGATCATAACCGTTACTCCGCTTCGGCCATTCAGCTGGATATTTCCCTCCCCGTCGATGAATACACCCGGGGCATTGGCCAATACTGAATAAGCATTATTGCCGGCGGCCATCGCAGTTCCTTCTACATTCACTACCATCCGGTCCGCTTTCTGAATTATAGTCGGACGAAGCGAGACAACTGTTACGTTTTGGAGGTTCTTCGCCTGGCTTTCTAAACTCGTAAGTCCAAAATCCCTGGACAGACCCGATGCCGTTACTTCGAATGCAGCTGTCCTTGCTTCGCGATAGGCAATAGCTGTGAAGCGCAGGAAATATTTTCCGGGCTCCGGTGCCGCGAGACTAAACTTTCCTGAAGAATCGGTAAGCGAGCCCGCGGCAAACGAACTATCGACCGCTTTTAGTAATGCAACGTTAACGAAAGGAACAGGCAGGTTCCGGCTATCTACCAGTTTGCCGGTAAGTGCTGCGTTTTGTCCAACGGCAATACCGGTGATAAAAATAAGAAAGCACAACAGAGTGGATATTTTTTTCATACAGGTGATTTGAAAATGCTCTTTGTTTTATTCTTATTGAAGTGCTATCTGTGACCGGATATATTTTCTTATTCCGTTTGTATCGTTACCCTTTGACTTTAGTTCTTTGATCTGGGCCGGTGAAACCTTTGCAACATGTGCCTCTATTACTTCCTGGACTGTCACATTCGGGTACCATGTTTCGCGGTATTCAACGAGTGTCTTTACGGATATTCCCAGAGATACCACACTGATGATCTCATTGGATGAAATAGTTGGATAACCGGCTTTACGGATCGACTGGATCATATCGTTATCGATATGAAGGGATCGCATAGAAATAAGTTCCTGGAGACTTACACGTGAAAATCCTGCCTGTTTGATGAGTTGGATATAACCAGAATCGACGCCCACAGCAGCTAAGGAAACAATTTCATCTTTCCGTAACCGGGTATAGCCATTGTTTTTCAGCATATGCACATAGCGCACCGTCACATTCACAATATAGAGATCCATCATATCCCGTTCAGTAGATAGAGCGATTCCTTCATTACGCATCAACTGTTTAAAATCTTCATCAGGAGTGAACACATATTTTCCCTTTCCGCTGGTCCCGTCAAATTGACCGGTAAAATCGATCTTCCCGGCCGGCCGGGTCAGCGAAAAATCACCGGGCTTGTCTTTAGGCAGGTAGCTAAAATCATTTAGCGGGAAATCATTGCCGTATAAACTGTTGTCGCTCTCGGTTTTTTTAAACTGGAAATTGACCTGGTCCCGGTTGATACTGGCAAACCAAAACCCGTCTGTTTGCCGCGGAACCGGAAGTTCCTGTTGAAGACTTATAATACACACGAGCAGCGGGAAAAGAATGACCTGTTTTCTCCTCTGGCGGGGAGCTATTTTTTTTATATTCATGGCTATTATTTTACTGGTTTCTTATACGGCCATAAAATTAAACGGTAGCATTCCCGGAGGCTTGTCAAATCCTATCATTCACAATGCGCCGCTTATATAAATCTCCTGTTTTACCCCGGTGCAAAAACCTAATTTGATCGCCTGTTATGAATTGTAACCCCTACAAGGAGAGTTGTTTTGCGGATGGCACGGCCTGGCTGGATCGTAACAGGATTACGTTCTCAACGTTGACCGAATGCCATGTGGAAAATTACCAGGCGCCTACTTATAGTATCAAGTATGTACTGGATGGAACGGAGCATTACCAGCTGAACGGGAAGAACTACCCGGTCGGGAAAGGCAAATTCATGCTGGTCAATAAAGACAGGCCCATTGATTTTTCGCTTCGGGCAAGGAAACCTGTTGTGGGATTCTGTTTTCACCTCGAACAGCAACTTTTACAGGATGTGTACGCCGGGTGCAGGCAAACGGATGAATGGCTGTTGGATCATCACCTGGAAAAAATGTCTATCCCCGATTTTGATGAATTGCTTTACTCCGACCAGGAATGTGCCCTGGGCAAATACCTCCAACGGGTAGCCGGGTCATTCGATAAAAGAACACAAATAATCGGCATCGACGAAAATGAGCTGTTTCACAACCTGGCGCTTTATCTGCTGACCTTGCAACATTCAATGCCAGTCCGTGGCCGGGCGTTGCACGTTCTTCGGGGCAGCACCCGGAACGAATTGATCCGGAGATTGACCCTGGCCAAAGAAATGATCAATGATCAGGACCAGGAATCACTTGATATGAATCTGATCGCCAGGTCTGTGTTGCTTTCACCTGCGCATTTTTACCGCAACTTTAAAAAAGTATATGGGATTTCGCCTTATCAATATCTGTTAAAAAGAAAAATGGAGCGGGCTGCTTCATTACTTCGAACCGGTAAATGGAAAATAACCGATGTGGCACTGGAGTATGGTTTTTCCGACCTTCCGGCTTTCAGCAAGACCTTCAAGAAATTTTATGGCCGATCACCCCGGGAGTTTCTTGAACAGGATAGCAAGGATCAGGCATAATTTCTGTTCGTGAAAGTAAATTACCGGTTCGTCCCGGATTCGGTCAATTGCGCTGGAGAGTACCCTTATTTTTTTTTGAATTCGTAAGAAAATAAGACCGGTTCTCAAAACCCACTTCCTGACAAACATCAATTGTTCTTCTTCTTCTGCCCAAACCAGTATCGCCGGGATAAATAGTTAATATTGTATCCTTAACATGATGTTGACCATAAAAAACAACGGCTATTACCGCTCTAAACTTGAATTCGAGGATGGAAATGCTTCCTTAGGGATGTATACTGTCACCTATTACTATTTTCTCCGTTTAAATCCGGACAACAGCTTTTTTATGCGCAGCAGCGAGGATGCTGATTATAATATCCTGGAAGCCTGGAACAATCTGACCGCGGAAGAAAAAGAATGGTGGGAACATGGAAATTGGGGGGTAGAAGGTGAAAAACTCCGGCTCGGCTTTAACGTGAAATGGAATAACACGACGGTCACCGTTCATTATATGATCGTGAGCCCTGTAAAATTGATAGATAATAATGGAAATGAGATGATATTTATTGAAGCCTGAAATAACTATGACCACTGAGTTAAAAAAATTTCTACGTCAATACATCAGCCTTCCTGCCGGTACGCTGGAAGAGATAGCAGGAAAATTCAAAAACCGGGTAATTAAAAAAAATGACCGCCTGTTAAGGGAAGGGGAAACCTGCAAAGATCTTGTATTTGTTCAAAAAGGCTGTTTGCGTTTATATTACCTGAAAGATGATATTGAAGTATCTGTTTGGTTTGCTTTTGAGCAGTCATCCGCAATTGAAATTTATAGCTTTATCAGCGAAAATCCTTCAAATTATTTTCTGCAGGCAATAGAAGACAGTGAAGTTTTATACCTTCCAAAAGCAGAACTCAATAAACTCTACCAATATCAGCCAAAAATGCAGGAGATGATGAGAAATTTCTGGGAAGATGTAATCCTTAACCTGATCAACAGGTTTACAGCGCTTCAAAAAGATTCGGCGGAG
>DASYLC010000136.1:0-12371 GCA_036009775.1 Chitinophagaceae bacterium | reverse complement strand
GTCATTCTATCAGCTTATTCTAATCAATAAATCACCCAACAAACCATGAGTTACATTTCCGAAATTTTCGCCCGCCAGATCCTTGATTCAAGAGGCAATCCCACTGTAGAAGTAGATGTATTGACCGATGAAGGCGCGGTTGGCCGTGCGGCTGTACCAAGCGGTGCCAGTACCGGTATCCATGAAGCCGTGGAATTAAGGGATGGCGATAAAAAAATATATGCGGGCAAGGGTGTATTAAAAGCAGTAACCAATGTCAACAGGACCATTGCACCTGCCTTACTGGGCTATGATGTGGCAGATCAGACAGGGATCGATGAAATGATGATACAACTGGATGGTACAGCGAACAAAGGAAAACTCGGTGCGAACGCTATTCTCGCTGTAAGTATGGCGGCGGCCAAAGCGGCGGCGGAAGAGGCTTCATTACCTTTATTCCGTTACATCGGCGGCACGAATGCAAAGACATTGCCTATACCGATGATGAATATATTGAATGGTGGTGCGCACGCCGATAATAAAATAGATTTCCAGGAATTCATGATCATGCCTGTTGGAGCCAATAGCTTCAGTGAAGGATTGAGATGGGGGGTGGAGATCTTTCATACCCTGAAATCTGTATTAAAGAAAAAAGGGTTCAGTACCAATGTGGGTGATGAAGGTGGTTTTGCTCCCAATATCCAGAGCAATGAAGAAGCGATCGATACAGTAATGGAAGCGATACAGGCTTCTGGTTATAAAGCGGGTTCACAGATCGTGATCGCCATGGATGCCGCCAACAGCGAGCTGTGGAATGCCAAAAAGAAAAAATATGTCTTTCATAAAAGCGATGGCAAGGAACTCAGCAGTGACCAGTTGGTAAAATTCTGGGAGAAATGGGTAAAGCAGTATCCTATCGTTTCCATTGAAGATGGTATGGCAGAAGATGACTGGAACGGTTGGGCAGCCCTGACGCAGGCCGTTGGGAAGAAATGCCAGCTGGTAGGTGATGATCTTTTTGTAACCAACGTAACAAGATTGCAGCAGGGAATTGATAAAAGTATTGCTAACGGCCTCCTGGTAAAAGTAAACCAGATAGGCACGATAACAGAAACCATCAATGCGGTTACGATGGCACAACACAACAGTTATAATACGATCATGAGTCACCGCAGTGGTGAAACAGAAGATACCACGATCGCCGACCTGGCTGTCGCATTGAATTGCGGGCAGATAAAAACAGGCAGCGCTTCACGGACCGATCGTATGGCCAAGTACAATCAACTGATCCGTATCGAAGAATTATTGGGAAGCTCGGCCGTATATCCAAAAGGAAAGATTAAATTTGGGAAATAGACGGGAGTCGGAAGACCGAAGTCCGGGGATTAGTCGTTTATTATTTTTAGCTGTTGGCAGGATTTAAATATTACAGCATTTCGCATAATAAAAATGAATTACTGAATTAAAACGACCGTCTTCGGACTCCGGACGCCTGATTTCGTACTTTCAAATATCCAACCATGAAATTATTAACGCATATTCCCGCCTTCCTAAAAAACAAATTCTTTATCAGTATTGCGGCTTTTTGCGTCATCCTCCTGTTCCTTGACAAGAATGATTTTTTCACCCAGTTAGACAGGTTGAAAGAGCTGAAGGACCTCCAGCAGAGCAAACGCTATTATACCACCCAGATAGCCGCCGAACGCAAAGAATTAGAGGCACTTAAGACCAACCCGGCTACGGTAGAAAAATATGCCCGGGAGAAATACCTGATGAAAAGGGATAACGAAGAGATCTTCCTGGTATCGGAAAAATACGATGCAACTCAAAGCGAAACAAAGAATTAGGAGATCATACACAATAAGGCAATCCAGCCCCCGTTAATATAGCGGACGCTTCTAATATCTCAGCTACTAGGACACATCTTATTATTGGACACTTAACTGGATTTGCCAAATGACAAATTTTACTCCCGAGGATCTTCTATTGTATTTGTACAACGACACCTCAGCTGAACAACACACTGCTATCGAAGCCGCTTTGGAAAAAGACTGGACACTTCGTGAGAAGCTAAATGTCCTGAAAGCCTCCATGGAACGGCTCGACAAGCTCACAGAATCACCCCGCACTGAAGTTGTATTGAATGTGCTGAATCATGCACGGGAACACTCTGCTGAAGAAGTGCAGTAGTTCGTTCACACACAAGCTTAAAGAATTTGCATTCGTTCCGGAAAGGGCGGATGCTTTTTTTTATCCTAAGAGTCTAAAAGGAGTGTAAAAAGAACAAAAGAGATAGAAACATAGTCGCAAGTTTTCATTGATACTGTTTAGCAACCGGGTTTATTATCAATAATACATCCGGTGCTTTAGGAACCCTCTCTTTCTTCTCTTTTTAGACTCTTAGCTATAGCTTTGCACCCATGACCAAAAAGGAACGCTACCAATTCGTTATTGATTACTTCGAAAAAAATATGCCGGTAGCGGAAACGGAACTTACTTTCGATAACCCCTATGAACTACTGGTAGCCGTTATCCTTTCGGCTCAATGCACCGATAAACGGGTGAACATGACGACCCCCGGCATCTTCCGGAAATACCCTCATGTACACGCATTGAGCAAAGCCAGCTTCGATGACCTGCTTCCCTTTATCAAAAGCATTTCTTATCCCAACAACAAAACCAAACACCTGATCGGGATGGCACAAAAGGTCGTTGAACAATTCAACGGCGAGATACCCATGACCGTGGACGAACTCGTACAATTGCCGGGTGTAGGAAGAAAAACTGCAAACGTCATCACTTCGGTCATCGACCAGCAACCCAATATGGCAGTAGATACGCATGTATTCAGGGTAAGTAAGCGGATCGGGCTGGTTTCCCAAACGGCTTCTACTCCCCTGGCAGTAGAAAAAGAACTCGTCAAAAACATTCCTGAAGCACTGATCCATAAGTCCCATCACTGGTTGATCCTGCATGGAAGGTATATTTGCCTCGCCCGTAACCCTAAATGTTCAGTCTGTGGTCTCCGCGCTGTCTGCAGGTTCTACCAGAAGGAGATCCTACCGGGAATTACACCATCGTAAAAACTACGTGGGAAAAAACATACTCAAAATGGTATAAGTTTTCCACAGAAATTAAGGATTAGCATAATACTTGCAATAGTTAAAGGATTTATTTCTCCTGTTCTTAACCATCCAACTATTGAAGAACCTTAACCAACTTTGTTGCTTATTCTGCTTTTGCATTATTACATCTGCACAGGCACAGTTACCCCCACAGCAGTGGGCCCGTCAATACGGTGGCGGCCAGGTAGATATTCCCTATTCTATAAAGTTCACTACAGATGGCGGTACGATCGTAGCAGGTTATACCGATTCGGATGACGGCGATATAAGCCCGCAACCCAACCGGGAATACTGGGATCTCTGGGTGATCAAGCTTGATCGTTGTGGTAATATTCAATGGGAACGTTCCTTTGGCGGAAGCAATTATGAAAGCGCCAGGGATGTGGTGCAAACCGCAGACGGCGGTTATATCGTTGCCGGTGAAACCAATTCAACAGATGGTGGTGTAGTAGCCGGTTATGGTGGCACCAAAGATATCTGGATACTAAAGCTCGATCCGGATGGAACACTGCAATGGCAAAAAAGATATGGCGGATCGGGTCTGGATATCGCCAACCATATTCATCTGCTCAGCGACGGCACATTTCTCCTGACAGCTTCTTCCTCTTCCAACGATGGCAATATCACCGGCAATCATGGAACAGCCGGCTATACCGATGGTGTGCTGATGAAACTGGATGCCAATGGAACGCTGCTCTGGAGCCGGTGTTATGGCGGAAGTAAAAATGAAGAGCTGCTGGATATCGAGATCATCAATGGCAAAACCTATCTCACCGGTTATGCGAACTCCACCGACGGAGATATACCCCCGCAGCAAAAAAACTATGACGTGTGGCTTTTAGCTCTTGACGCTAACGGTAATAAGATATACAGCAAAGTATACGGAGGCTCACAGAATGATGTGGCCTATTCCATGACAAGAGGAAACGATGGATCGCTCACATTGGCCGGCTATACCACATCGAATGATGGTGATGTAAGCGGGCCCCGTGGCAGCCAGGACTACTGGATCATCAATATCAATCCTGCGAATGGCAAACTCAACTGGCAGAGGGTAATGGGTGGCACCGATGCCGAATATGCGAACTCGGTGATCACGGATACTGATGGCGGTTATATCATTGGCGGTGTGTCCTATTCGGATGATGGCGACATAGCAACTCCGCTGGGTGAAGGCGATTATTGGGTGGTAAAACTGACTGCCACAGGCACTGTTGCCTGGAAACAAAATATCGGTGGCAGCGGTAACGATCATCTTCGTTCTGTTATTTATCAGCCAACAGCGAAAGAATATTTTCTCTGTGGTGACTCCGATTCCGGCGATGGTGATTTCAACGGCGGACAGGGAGAAACAGATTTCGGCATCATCAAACTTAAATTACTCGATACCCTATTACTCGATTCCACTGTTTGTACACTGAACGGTTATATTCCCACAACGGATACACTCCGTGATGCCTGCGGGAACGACTCTGCTTATGTCACCTGGCAGGGAGTAGAGATCAAAGGTCCGTTCGATGGTATCAAAAAGATCGATACAATTTTTGTTGGACAAACATTACAACTTCCCGGCACAGGCGGCGGAGAGATCACCTGGGACTTTGATCCTACATTGAGTTGCACTGCCTGCCCGCATCCCATCGCTTCACCATCGGTCACCACTGTATACACGGCTACGCATTCACTGGCCAGCGATTGCCAGCGAAGCGACCAGTTCACCCTGGTCGTATTGAAAGATGCATTGATCTTTATGCCTACCGCATTTACTCCGAACGGCGATGGATTGAATGACTGGTTCGGACCGATCGGCAAGGTCCCCGGTGAATTCTCCATGCAGATCTATAACCGGAATGGTCAACTGGTCTTCAAAAGTTCATCCACCTACGACAAATGGGATGGCCGTTATAAAGGGGCGGTACAACCCAACGAAGTTTTTGTTTACTGGATACAATACAGGGATAAACAAAATAAATTATTCATGCGAAAAGGAACGCTTGTATTGATACGATGATTCTTTAACTCTTTGCCCCGCTGAATTTCTTTTGTCATTGCGACGACGAAGGAGAAGGAAGCAAGGGTGAGGTCAACTTTCTTTTATGGACAGAAGAGAATTTTTAACCAAAGCAAGAAAATCCGCAGGATCCGGCGGGAAAACAAATGCCCGCACCATTGCCAGCGGGCTGAACCCGTATACCGGCAGCTGGACCGTGAACGAAGTGGCACACCTGCTGAAGCGAACGATGTTCGGGGCAAAAAAAGCCGATATCGATTATTTTCTAGGGCTCAGTCCCAATGCAGCCGTGGATGAATTATTAAATAATATCCCCGCAGTGAGCACACCTCTCCGTGATTATGGCCTCGTGGAAGATGAAGACGGTGTCATGCATGATGACCTCGGTGTGGTACAGGGACAAACATGGGTCAATGATCTCAATACGCTCAGTCATCCGAATGCGCGGGGTTCCATCAATACTCTCCGGTTATCCAGCCTGCACAAATGGTGGGCAGGACTGATCATCAACCAGAACCGGAGCATCACCGAAAAGATGGTCATGTTCTGGCATCATCATTTCTCCGTGCAGGAAGAAGAAGTGGCCAATGCGACGCTGATGTGGCGCTACCATAATCTTTTCCGCAGCAATGGTATCGGCAATGTCAGGCAACTGGTGCGACAGGTAACGACCGAGCCCGCCATGCTGATCCATCTGAACGGGTTCCTGAATTCGAGACTGGCGCCCGATGAGAACTATGCAAGAGAACTGCAGGAGTTAATGACCATTGGTAAAGGACCTGATTCAGGTTATACTGAGAACGATGTGATAGCAGCAGCAAGAGTATTGACCGGCTGGCGTATCGATAGCGTTACACTTTTATCGTACCTGGAGAATACAGCACATGATACCGGCAGCAAGTCCTTCTCTTCTTTTTACAACAGTACTACTATCTCCGGTGGCGGGGTGCAGGAGACCGATGACCTGATCAATATGATCTTCAACACCACGGAGGCAGCAAGATTTATTTGCCGCAAGCTTTATAAATGGTTTGTCTATTATAATATCGATACGGATACAGAGACCAGCGTGATCACACCACTTGCTGAATTATTACGGAGCAGCAATTTCGATGTCAAACCCGTTCTCTCTGCCTTATTAAAAAGTGAGCATTTCTTTGACCCGCTGAACCAGGCCTGCTATATCAAGAACCCTTACGATACCATCGTGGGGACATTACGGGAATTCAATGTCAGCTTCCCTCCTTATACCGATTGGCAGAACGGTTATCCTTTGTTCGAAAGTATTTACAACAAGGCTGGTGAAATGCAGCAAACACTGTTTCAGCCGCCCGATGTATCCGGATGGCCTTCTTATTACCAGGAGCCAATGTATTATGAATTGTGGGTCAACAGCAATTCATTACCCAAACGGGCCGATTATACAGATGGGCTGATCGGTGATGGTGTACTCGATCTCCGGGGATTTGCGAATTATTCATACGCTCCCGCGGACCCCAATCAACTGGTGACGGATATCACCACCTTGTTGCTGCGCTATCCCTTATCGGTCAATTCCAGGAACTATGTAAAGAACAGGTTTTTGCTGAATAACACCAGTAACGATGCTTTGTGGACCAATGCCTGGAACAGCAACAATACAACGGTTATCAATGCATCGCTGAATGAATTATTCAAATTCATTATGAACCTGCCGGAGTTTCATCTCTGCTGATACCCGGTCATTAACCAATGAAAAACACAACCATGAACAGGAGAATTTTTTTACGCAATACAGTTCCGGCAGCCGTCACATTGCCTGCATTTTTAAATGGTTTCTCGTTTACCGCGTTTGGTTCCGATCCGGATCATTCGCTGGCACGGCTTTTCGGTACAACGGCTACGAATGACCATATCCTCGTACTGGTCCAGCTGGCCGGTGGTAATGACGGGTTGAACATGGTGGTTCCGCTGGATATGTATGCCAACTATTATAATGCAAGGCCGAATGTGGCGATCCAGCAAAGCCGGGTATTACGCCTGGATGGCAACGATCGTTCAGGTTTGCATCCTGCCATGACCGAGATGCAGAACATGTACAACGATGGGAAAGTAAGTATCGTGCAATCGGTTGGGTATGCCAATCAAAACTTTTCGCATTTCCGCTCCACCGATATCTGGATGAGCGGCGACAGCAGCAACGACCGGTTAACAAGAGAGAAAAGAGGATGGCTGGGCCGTTACCTCGAAACTGAATATCCGGGTTATCCCGATGCCTATCCCAATACCGATATGCCGGACCCTTTGGCCATACAGATCAGTAATATTCCAACGGTGACGGTACAGGGTGCACTGTTTTCCGAAGGTCTTTCGATAACTGATCCCGACAATATTTATACGTTCGTGAATCCTTTCTCTGATTATCCCCTCAATTCGCAACCTGCCAATAAAGAATTGAGATTCCTCCGGGTAGTGTCGGAAAAAACAAAGATCTATTCTGACATCATACGGACAGCCTATCACAATGCCAGTAATATGGCGACCTACCCGCAAAACAGCCTGGCACACCAGTTGCAGATCGTTGCCCGCTTAATAAAAGGCGGGTTAAAAACAAGAGTGTACACCGTAACGGTTGGCGGATTCGATACCCATAAAAAACAGGTGAACGCCAGTGATACTTCAACGGGTAATCATGCCAAACTGATGAAAGATCTTTCCTCATCGGTCAATGCTTTTCAAAATGACATGGAGCTGATGCAGCTGGACGACCGTGTATTGGGAATGACGTTCTCTGAATTCGGCCGTCGTATCAAATCCAATGCGAGCCTGGGAACAGACCACGGTGCTGCTGCTCCGTTGATGTTATTCGGTAAACACGTAAAGAAAGGTGTACTCGGTACCAGCCCGGATATTCCTGCCGATATTGAAGTGGTCAACAATGTTCCCTTCCAGTATGATTTCAGGAGTGTATACGCATCGGTGCTCGAAAGATGGTTCTGTGTAAAACAACCGCTGCTCAATCAGTTGCTCCTGCAAAATTACCAGTCATTGCCGTTGGTCAAAGGCGGTCCCTGCGGACTGGGTGATGACCCGGATGATACCAATAACAATTCGGATAAGCTATTGCTGAAAATGTGGCCCAATCCTTACAGTCTGAATGCCACACTGCAGTTCTCTACCACCGGCGGACATACGATGATCCAGCAGATCAATTCGCTGGGACAGGTAGTGAAAGTGCTGGCGAATGGCGAATACATGGCCGGCACTTATAATATTGATATTTACGAAGATGGACTTGCCCCCGGAGCCTATTTCATCCGGCTCCAGAACCAGTCCCTGCAGAAAGTACTGAATGTTTTAAAAATGCAATAACGCCATTCCTGTAAATACCAATATCTTAGTTGGCCAACAATAGAAGATTAGACTAACTTCAATTGAAATCCCTCCTGCGAAAGCTAGTTGTAAACTCACTCATATGCGTTCAATTGGTTTTTTTATTGTCCTGTTTTTGCTGTTCTCTCCCCGGTTAAAGGAAAATACGGAAGACAATTATAACCTGTCCGGTCAGCCGGCAACCATTTTCCGTTTTAAACAACCCGCTGCAAAAGATCCGGCTGTTTTATTAGGGAATAAAGACCAAACAGTCATTGATACGAACCAGTTAAAGCAAAGCAACTGGTATGCAGAAGCTACCAGGAACATCAGTGAAAGTGAATATGAAATAAAACCGGCAGGAACCGACCGGGCATTCGGCTCACCTAACCGGGAACAAAATCTCCGGGCATTTTACACGGCTGATCATTTCACCCTTCAATCAAGAACAGGTGGGAACTGGAAACTGGAACTCACCCTGAAAGGGGTTTATTCAGGAAAGAAAAAGATCTACCCGGCTCAACAAGATGCAAACCCGGTAACAGCTAAAAACACGATCCGTTTTACTCATAATGATGATTTCACAGTTGAATATATCAACAGTAAACAGGGTGTGCGACAGAATTTTATCATTGAAAAAGAACCTGCAGAAAGGCCGGAACAATTGACAGTAAAGCTACAGGCGAATAACAACTGGCTTATTAACCTGCCGAATCCCAAAGAAATTCATTTTGCAAAAACAAAAGGCGGTCAAGTTGACAAAAAAATAACTTACAACAGCTTAAAGGCCTGGGATGCGAATAATAAAGAGCTGGACGCTTTTTTTTCTGTTTATAAAAATGAAATATCTGTCAATGTAATTACAGAGAATGCAGTTTATCCCGTAACGATTGATCCATTAAGCACCGGCATTAATGGTACCGCAGATTGGATCGGTGATGATGCCAATCAGCCAAGCAGTTTTTTTGGCTATACCGTTTCCAGCGCTGGTGATGTAAATGGAGATGGATACAGTGATGTGATCATGGGTGCTTATGGATATGATGAGCCATTTACTATTAATGAAGGACAAGCATTTGTTTATCACGGAAGTAGTACTGGATTATCCTCTACGCCCAATTCCCAACTGGATGATGGCAATCAAAATAGTGCACTCTTCGGCAGAAGCGTTGCCTGCGCAGGCGATATGAATGGTGATGGATATAGCGATGTTATTGTGGGTGCTGACATGCATAACGATATGCCTTTTAACCGTGAAGGCAGAGCTTACATATATTATGGAAGCGCTACCGGCCTTGGTTTTACTTACGGTACCACCTTAAAAGATGCGGACCAGGCCGATGCAAATTTTGGCTGGAGTGTGGCCGGAATTGGCGATGTGAATGGCGACGGATTTAGTGATGTAGCTGTGGGTGCTTATAACTACGACGATGGCTTTGTAAATGAAGGAAAAGTTTTTGTGTATTATGGAATATCGGGTAACCCCGCGACCATAACTGCTGCTGTAACGCTGGCCGATGCCGACCAGGTTGATGCACAATTTGGAGTTTGTGTTGCCGGTGCAGGTGATGTGAATGGCGATGGATACAGCGACATCATTGTCGGCTCGCATCTATACAACGATGGCGCTAATACAGACGAGGGCCGTGCTTTTGTTTATTACGGGAGCGGTGCCGGCTTATCAACTTCACCATTGATATTAAGCGATGCTGACCAGATAAGTGCCCAATTTGGATTTAGTGTGGCCTGTGGTGGGGATTTGAACGGCGATGGGTACAGTGATGTAATTGTCAGTGCTAATTTGTATGATGATGATTTTGCCAATGAAGGCGTTGTCTTTATTTATTATGGAAGTTCATCGGGTCTTTCAGCAACGCACAATGCAATCGCGGATGATGCCAACCAGGCGAATGCCAATTTTGGCGGAAAAATAGCCTGTGCCGGCGATGTAAATGGTGATGGGTACAGCGATGTCATCATTGGCGCATACACCTATGATGATAATCTTATTGATGAAGGGGTTGCCTTTATTTATTATGGAAGTAATACTGGCTTATCGGCAAGCCCTGTCTGTATGCTGGATGATGCGAATGGTCCTGGGGCCTCCTTTGGCTATAGTGTCGCCAGTGCCGGCGATGTAAATGGTGATGGGTATAGCGATGTGATCATCGGGGCCTATACTTTTAATTATATGGGCAATATCGATTATGGTCTCACGTATGTCTATAACGGCTCCCCTTCTGGCATTATTTCTTCATCGACGGCAGCTACCACCCTCGAGTCAAACCAGGGTGGTGCCTATACAGGCGCCTTTATTTCTTCCGCAGGCGATGTAAATGCAGACGGGTACAGTGATGTTATTATCGGAGCCCCTTTTTACGATCATGGACAATTGAATGAAGGAGTTGCGTTCGTTTATCATGGTTCCGTCAATGGCCTTAGTGCGGCGTATAACGCGTTGTTGGAAGTGGATCAGGCTTCTACATTTTTCGGTTTTGGCACAGCTCCTGCGGGCGATGTGAACGGCGATGGATATGGTGATATAATTATAGGATGCAAGTATTACAATAATGGGCAAGTTAACGAAGGGGCTGCCTTTGTGTATCATGGTTCAGCCAGTGGTATAATAACAACCCCTGCAACTCTGCTGGAAAAAAACCAGGCAGCCGCACAGTTTGGTTATTTTGTAGGTGCTGGTGGTGATATGAATGGAGATGGGTATAGTGATGTAATTGTTGGCGCTCCTAATTATTCTGACGGACTATCGCTGCAGGGCGCTGCCTTTGTTTTCTATGGTTCTTCAAGCGGCATAAATCCTGCCACAGCAACACTATTAAAAAGTAACCAGGCATTCGCACAGTTTGGCATTTCCGCCGCTTGTGCCGGTGATATTAATGGAGACGGGTTTAGCGACGTGATAGTAGGTTCTAATGTATATGACAATGGACAAACGGATGAAGGCGTTGTATATGTTTATCATGGTTCAGAAACGGGGGTCAATACAGTTGCGGCGACAACGATCGAAAGCAATAAAACTTCAGCACAGTTTGGTATTATCGTTGCTTCTGCCGGTGATGTCAATGCGGACGGATATTGTGATGTGATTGTGGGTGCGTATCAATATGCCAATAGCTTGTCGGGTGTAGGTTCTGCTTTTATCTATCACGGTTCTGCTTCGGGTCTTATTACGACTCCTGCTACAGTACTTGAAACAAATCAATCCAGTGGTTTTGGTGTTTGTGCCGCTTCTGCCGGTGATGTGAATGGGGATGGATATGGCGATGTAATTGTAGGCGCATGGCAATATTCAAATGGTGAGAGTGGCGAAGGGGCGGCTTATATTTATAATGGCTCAATCACAGGTATCAATACCATCCCCTCTGCGATACTGGAAAGCAACCAGGGAAATGCCATTATGGGACTTTGTGTAGCTTCTGCCGGTGATATAAATGGTGATGGGTATAGTGATGTTCTTTCTGCTGCGCCGAATTACGATAACGGCGAATCAGATGAAGGTGTTGTTTTTCTTTATATTGGTAATAATAGCAGCGGGCTGCATAACAACCTTCGCCTTTATAATTCCGATCTTATTACTCCCATCCAGCAATCCAATATGAGCGACCCCAATTTATTCGGCATCGGGCTGTTCGCCAAATCGCCGTTAGGAAGACAAAAAGGAAAAATGGTTTGGGAAACAGTACGCAATGGAAATCCTTTCAGTGGGATCCCCGTTACCAACAGTACGGCATTTACGATACAACAGGTCTCGCTGACCGACCTTGGATTGACCGGTGTTGAGATCAAAAATCAGGTCGCTAAAATGATCCCCACCAAAGCAACATATGTAAGAGCAAGAGTAAAATATGATCTGACCACTGCCATCACCGGCCAGGTGTACGGACCCT
>DASYLC010000135.1:0-9522 GCA_036009775.1 Chitinophagaceae bacterium | reverse complement strand
ACTGCCTTGTGTACTGCTGTAAATGATCACGCATAATAATGCCGACAGAAATACTGTCACGGCAAATGCGATGCGTTTCATGCGTTCTTTGTTTTCTCCTGCCCGTTTTTTGGGGTCTATGCGATGGATATTCGTCAGCAGGAAATAGACGAACAGGTTCATTACAATCAATATGGCAGCGACACCGATCAGTTCTTTCTTGCTGCCGAAGCGATCAGGATTGCCATGCAGATCGAAATGCACGGCGATAACGGGCGGAAGTTCATTCCATATGATGGCCAGGTAAATGACCGGGGCCGCGATGATGGGCCAGACTATTTTTGACAATATATTCTTCATGTGTCACTTTTTTTTCGTTTTGAACTGCATGAACCATTTCACGATATCGTCTACCACGGTAGTATTCAGTGAATAGTATACAAACTGTCCCTCTTTTTCTGCTGCTACCAGTTTGGCCTGTTTCAGCAGGTCCAGGTGATGGGAGATGCTGGGAAAGGAAATATGGAACTGGTCGGCGATCTCACCGGCCGTCATATCCTTTTCCTGCAGCAGCCGCAGGATCTCCCGGCGGGTCGGGTCATTTAAAGCTTTAAAAACAGCGTTCATAACAAGGTACCGTAATTGTATATTTAGACAAATGTCTAATTAATATTCCGGTTCCGGAATTTTTTTTCATGAAATATTCCGGATTTACCTGATAAATGGTGGTAATAAATGTTCAGCGGTTAGCATTGGGCAACTTATGTTAACAGCAATTAACAGAGGCTTCCATTAATCACAATTGGCTTGTGCCCGGGTGTAACCTGTTTTACTTTTGAGCCGTCATATTGATCATCCCGGTAATAAAGGGGAATTAATACAAGACATAAACCTTAAATCAAAAAAACCAACACATGAAAAAGATAATTGTAACGCTGGTGATAGCAGTAAGCTCATTGAGCGTCTTTGCCGGCACCACCTCCAACGAAGAAAATGTAAACCAAAAAGTCCTTACTGCTTTTAAAACCGAATTTACCAGCGCTAAAGATGTAGAATGGACAGTAAGCAGTGGCTATTATAAAGCTACGTTTGTATATAATGAGCGGTATGTATTTGCTTATTATAGTGAGAACGGTGAATTGCTGGGACTCACCCGTTATCTCAGCCCGCTGGATCTTCCGCTTGCCCTGCAGAATAACCTGAAAAAGAATTATGAGAGCTATTGGGTGAGTGATCTCTTCGAAGCGGTAAAAAGCGACGAGACCCATTATTATATTACCGTGGAAAATGCCGATACAAAACTGGTGTTGAGATCTTCGGGTAATAGCTGGAGCACATATAGTAAAACTAAAAAATCATAACACAGCAGCGTTCGGATAAAATTTCTTGTCAACTAAGTTTTGGTGTGTGGTAAAACAAGCCCCGTTATACGAACCGTATACGGGGTTTTGTTATTTATACCAGCGATATAATGATCATGAATGATCCGTTAAGATCATTAACATCAGCCACCGTCAATCTCTGAAGAAGTCCTTTGACCACAATTCACTTGCGAAGAGTTTCGTAGATCACTATATTTGACTTGTAGATCAAAATTCATTTACTCTAAATTTTACGCCATGAAAAAGATTATCCTTTCCCTTTCATTATTGATGACAGCAGGTTTGTCAACAATATATGCCAATGATGACCCTACTCCCGATAAGGAAGTACTGAACTTATTTAAAAAAGAATTTTCCAGCGCAGAGAGTGTAAGCTGGAGCCGCCAGGGCGATTATGACAAAGCGACCTTTGTACTGGCCGGTCGTCGCGCCATTGCCTATTTTAATGCAAATGGAGAGCTCGAAGGCAGTGTGCGGGACATTTTCTTCGACCAGTTGCCGCTTACCGTCATGACCGCAGTTGATAAACGTTTTGCAGATGCGGAGATCATCGATGTAAGAGAGATCAACAATGCGGAAGGAACGCATTACAGAATAAGACTGACCGCCAAAAGCAAAAAGTACAGTGTGAAAGTGGATCCTTCAGGAAGTATCGGTGATATCGAGAAACTGGTGAAGTAATAAACGATTCACCCTTTGAAAAAAATACGTCCCGTCAAAAACGGGACGTATTTTTTATTTGGGACCTCGTCTCAAATAAATCAAAGACGGTTATTATATGAATCTTTATTTTTGCAGCTTTCCGCAATGTCTCCCGCCCGGGCGGGATCCGAAGGCGGCCTTACATTAAAAATTTATACAATGAAAAAAGGCCCTGTTTCCCAATTTATCGAACACCATTACCGCCACTTCAACGCAGCTTCGTTGATGGATGCGGCGAAAGGTTATGAAAAACATTTACTGGAAGGCGGTAAAATGATGGTTACCCTCGCCGGCGCCATGAGTACCGGTGAGCTCGGTATCTCCCTATCCGAAATGATCCGCCAGGGAAAAATAGATATCATTAGTTGTACCGGCGCCAACCTCGAAGAAGATGTAATGAACCTGGTCGCTCATTCCAGGTACAAGAGGATACCGAACTACCGTGATCTTACACCACAGGATGAATGGGACCTTTTGGAGAATCACTACAACCGGGTAACAGATACCTGCATCCCCGAAGAAGAAGCCTTCCGTCGTTTACAAAAACACCTGGTAAAGCAATGGCAGGACGCGGAAGCAAAAGGCGAACGATATTTTCCGCATGAGTTTTTATACAAAACAGTTTTAAGCGGTGAACTGGAACAGTATTACGAGATCGATCCCAAAGACAGCTGGATCGTGGCAGCAGCAGAAAAGAATATCCCGATCGTAGTACCAGGATGGGAGGACAGCACGACCGGAAATATTTTTGCGAGCTACGTGGTAAAAGGTGAATTAAAAGCAAGCACTGTAAAAAACGGCATTGAATACATGGTATGGCTGACCGAATGGTACCGGAATAATTCGTCCGGCAAAGGGGTTGGTTTCTTCCAGGTCGGTGGCGGTATCGCCGGTGATTTCCCGATCTGCGTGGTGCCGATGATGTACCAGGATCTTGAATGGCATGATGTGCCGTTCTGGAGTTATTTCTGCCAGATCAGCGACTCCACTACTTCTTACGGATCTTATTCCGGCGCGGTGCCGAATGAAAAGATCACCTGGGGCAAGCTGGATATCAATACACCCAAATTCATTGTAGAGAGTGACGCAACGATCGTTTGCCCGCTGATCTTTGCATGGGTGCTGGGATGGTAATACCGGATATTGCGTATTGCATGTTGATTATTGAACATTAGCTGCAAAAGATTATAAAATAATAAACCCCATCTGCTCTTGAACAGGATGGGGTTTATTTATACTGAAGGTATGGATCAGGACCTGCGGTCTCTCCGGTCTTCGCGGCGGTCGCGTACATCTTCTCTTCTGTCTCTTATATCTTCGCGACGATCACGTGTATCTTCACGACGGTCGCGGATATCTTCCAGGCGGTCCAGTACACCACCATTGTGCATGGCATCGCGGCGGTCTTCACGTCGGTCACGCACATCTTCTTTCCGGTCAATGCGGTTTTCGATGCGATCATAAGATTGACGGCGTTGTGCACCAGCTGTATTGATACTGGAAAAAGCAAGCATGAAAAAGCCTGCGAGGAATAATGCTTTCAGGGGTTTGTTTTGCATACGATCGTTTTTTTATGGCTATAAAATAAATGACAAACCATAGACCGTGCATTTAACCCCGGGTTTAATGGAGTAAGAAACGCTCCTGGAGCAGCGATCAGTTCAGCCAGCTAACTCCCGCCGGATACGATGAGCTTCCCGGGCATTCTGAAGACCGGCAAGAAGAAGGTAAATGATGATGGCTTTCCCGATCCATCCCTGTAATAAGGTCCTGGTATCAAAAACAGCAGCGATATAGATCCAGTAACCAAACATGACAAGCATGCCCAAAATGATCGCTAGTAACGGCTCTTTGAAGGCCAGCAGACCCATGACGCCAAAAATGAGAGGGAATAATAATACCTGGAACAAAACGTAGGACAGGGGAATGCCCGCGATCCCAACAGCGATAATATTGAAGATCAGTAGTACAACAGCTATGGTAAACAGTTTGTAGCTTGCTTTCCGTGTTTCTATTGCAAGGATCTCCCGTTGGGTATCTTTATATCCGTCATAAATACCGGAGACGATATCTGAGTCTTCGTGTATTTGGGATTCTTCCATGTGAGTATATATTGGCTCACCTAAAATTAAAACCTTTTAAAACCAACTCAAAAATCTTCCTTCACTCTCCGGGATGACAAATGGGTATAGCTTATTTAGAATCCTTTCGGTTTTTCCAGCTTCAGGTCTCGTTTCAACATGTCATTTCTATTCGCCATTTCCCAGGCTGTATAAAAGACCAGTTGAGCCCTTTTTACCATCATGGGATAGTTGATCTTATCCGGGGTATCGGTTGGCCTGTGATAATCTGCTTTCAGCATACCATCATAATAAAAAATGATCGGAACTCCTTTTTCCGCAAAATTGTAATGATCACTGCGGAAATAGATACGGTTGGGGTCGTTGGGATCATTGAATTTATAATCCAGCTCCAGGTTGGTAGTAGCTTTATTGGCTGCTTCACTAATGATCTTGAGATCACTGCTAATCTTATCATCACCTACTACATAAATATAATTGGTGGAATCCCCTGTTTTGCGCTCCGTATCACTGCGACCGATCATATCAATATTCAGATCAACAGTTGTTTTATCCAGCGGGTAGATCGGGTGGTTGGTATAATAAGCCGAACCCCATAGTCCTTTTTCTTCACCACTTACGGTCATAAATACCATTGTCCGGCGCGGGCCTTTACCAGCCTGCTTTGCTTTGGCAAATGCCTCGGCCAGTTCAAGCACACCGGTTGAACCAGATCCGTCATCATCAGCTCCATAATAAATAACAGTATCTCTTTTTCCCAGGTGATCTAAATGACCCGTGATGAATACATACTCATCTTTAAGGTCTGTTCCTTCCACCACTCCTAGTACATTGGGTGCACTGCCGGTCTTTGTTGTTTTTGAGTAAGACAGGTCGATCTCTGCGGGATAATTCTTTACAATGGCGGTACCTGCTTTTAGTTTGTCCAGGATATTTTTACCATCCTCACCCATTATTTTTTCTGCCACTGCCGGCGAAATGGTAAAAGTAAATGGCAGCACAGAAGCCCTGTAACTGTTCGGGGTCCAGTTACTGTTCAGGTTCATTGTTTTTCTCGGGTAGTTATTATAGATGATCATTACGGCAGCGGCGCCCCTGCTCATTGCTGCATTCAATTTGCCAAAGGTGCTCACAGGTGATTGAAATCCTGTTTGCGCTGGTTTGTAATCGGCAGGTGTACCATCTGCGATCAATACTAATTTACCAGCCACTTTCAGATCTTTATAGTCGTCCCTTTTATCACCATCGCTGATACCATACCCGGCAAAGACCACTTCAGAAAAACGCATTTCAGCGGCATAATTATTAGCCTGCGGCTGAAAATCATTATTCAATTGTAAAACAGCGCCGTTTATTTTCATGCTGGCTCCGAGCATTGAGTCTTTATACAAAGGATAATTCTGGCGATAGCTCCCATTGTTACCCGGTGTCAGCCCAAATGATCTGAATTGCGATTCAACATAATCAGCGGCTTTTTCCAAACCCGGGGACGGTGTATCGCGACCTTCCATTTCTTTACTGGCAATGATATACAGGTGTTTCTTCATATCCTCGACCGTGATCGATGCGGCAGCAGCGGCGGCGTTCTTATCTTTTTTTTGTGCAATGGCAAATAAGGGCATGCAGAACAAGATGCCCGGAACGATTTTTCGAATCATAAATTTTATTGATGTTGGAGATTAAAAATAGACCCTTCCTTTAAATGGGAAGCGGAAATAGGGATGATTGGTATATCAACCGTTAAGCACAGGCGATCTTTTCCACCCGCAGCTTATGTCGTCCGCCTTCAAAATCGGTGGTCATAAAGATCCCTACCATTTTCTCGGCATCACCTTCCCGTACAAAACGTGCAGGAATACAGATCACATTGGCATTATTATGTGCCCTTGCCAGTTGCGCCAGTTCCTCGCCCCAGCAGATCGCGGCACGGATACCCTGGTGTTTGTTGGCCGTAATGGCTACACCATTGGCGCTCCCGCATAACAGGATCCCAAAAGCAGCTTCGTCGTTTTCTACTGCCGAAGCAACAGGATGCGCAAAATCAGGATAATCGACCGAGTCCTTGCTATGCGTACCAAAATCTTTGAAGGCTAATCCTTTTCCTTCCAGGAAAGAGATCAGTTCTTCTTTATAATCGAATCCTGCATGATCACTGCCGATGGCGATAGGTTTCCGGAGGTCAAAGGGAGAATGCATACAATTTGCAATTTTGGAATTTTGACCCTTCGTTGCCTCAGGGTGACAATGAGATGTTACCATTACAAAGGTAGTTACATAAAGGGTTGCCAATTTCAAAATTTCCCAATTCTCTTAGCTCCATTCCTTCTTTTCCTTATCCTGGCTTTTGTTAATACGGGAAGCAATGATGATACTTGCTTCAAACAGAAGGTATAAGGGGATCGTAACGATGGTAAGACTAAAAGGATCCGTGGAAGGAGTAATGATCGCCGCGGCTATCAGTATGATAACAAATGCATGACGGCGGTATTTTCGTAAAAAACTGGCTCTTACAATTCCAATTTTTGCCAGCAGCATTACCAGTAACGGCATCTGGAAAAGGATACCGATACCTACCGTGGTATAGATCAGATTCTCCAGGTAATCGGAGAAGGACGGCATGATGACGATCTGGTCACTGAGTTTAAAATTGAAATAGAAATTCACCATGAACGGAGTGAGGATAAAATATCCAAATGCCACGCCCGTAAAAAACAACATGGAGACCCAGAAAATGATACCCCTGGTCTTTTTTAATTCTTTTGTTGAAAGCGCGGGGCGGATAAAACGCCAGAACTCCCAGAAGATATAGGGAAAGGCAAGTATAAAACCACCGATAAAACCCAGCGTAAAATAGGAAATGAACTGCCCCGTCATCTTATTCTCCAGGAATTTTGCATCAACGGGTTTGAAACAAAGCACATTCCCGATGCCGATGCTGTGCCCCATATCGCACAACCAGCGGGAAGCGATAAAGTCCGGCCGGGTAGGGGCCATCAATATTCCATCCACTATCTCACGGGCAAAGATCAGAACAACAATGGCGCCTACTACCACCGCGATCACCGAACGGATCACATGCCAGCGCAGGTCTTCCAGGTGATCAATAAAAGACATTTCTGCTTTTTCGCCACTGGCATTTTTCTTCTTTCGTTTATTGATAAAATCGAGTAACGCCATCAAGGAGTTTTAGAGAAGGGACAAAGATAGTGGTGTATGGCTAACGGCTAACAGCTTTCAGCTAAAAGCCTTCCTTTATTTCAGCTTTTTCATCTTTACCATTTCGATCCGGGTATCGCTGACATGGATGATGTCGAACTCATAGTCATCAATAATGATGCGTTCTTTCTGGCGGGGGATGGTCTCGTGGTAATTGATGATATAGCCGGAAAGGGTCTCTGACTCATCTTCTCCAAATTCAAACCCGTATTTTTCTTCCAGGTAATCCAGTTCCAGCCTGCCGGAAAAAATATACTCGTTCTCAGCCAGGTGTTTTTCCACAAACTCTTCCGTATCGTATTCGTCCTGTATCTCGCCAAACAACTCTTCCAGCACATCTTCCATCGTTATGATACCGGCGGTGCCGCCAAATTCATCCACTACCCAGGCAATGCTCTTTCTTTCTTTGGTGAATTTGCCGATCAGGTCAGTAGCGCTCATGCTTTCCGGCACGGCCGGAATAGGATGCAGTATCGATTGAATGGACGCGGGTCTTTTAAAAAGATCCAACTGGTGGATATAACCGGTGATATGATCGATGTTGTTCTCATAGACCACCAACTTGCTGAGTTTGGTAGCCACAAATTTTTTCTTTACGTCTTCGATAGTGGACCTGCTGTCCAGCCCGATGATCTCTTTTCTCGGGACCAGGCATTGCCGGATCTTCACTTTTGGGAGTTCCTGGGCATTCTCCATCAGTTGTGTATTTCGTTCCTGCCGTTCTTCGTCTTCATTTTGCTGGAAAAGATGTTTGAGATCGCTCCGGTTCAGCGGCTCTTTATTCTTATCCATGCGTACACTGAATACATACTTGAGTATCCATTCTGAAAGATCGATCAGGCCCGAACCGATAGGATGGAACATCTGGTAAAAAAAATCCATTATATGGGCCAGCCGGTTAAGCAATGTATTGCTTTTGGCCCTGAACCAGGCCCGGGGGATGAACTCCGCAAAGACCAATACCAGGAAAGTGGCCAGCGCAATTTCCACAGCGATATGAACAGTGGGCGAACCTACTTTAAAATATTTCCATACCGGTGCCATGACCGTACTGATCTGCAGACCGAGGAACACGAGGAAAATGGTAAACCCGATGAGAGTTGATCCCAAAAAGCGGGCAGGTGATTCAACAAATTTCGACAGGACCTGCATGGAAGAACCACCCTGTTTTTTTTTGATCTCGATACTGAGCCGGTTGGCGCTGTAAAAAGCCATTTCCATTCCGGAAAAAAAAGCCATCAGGGCCAGGGTGAGTAAAAAGAACAATATGGAATTCCATTCGATCATAGGGCAAAGATACCTAAAGAGAAGTGGATAGATAAAAACCGGGGATGATAGCTTTTTTGATAAAAACTAAAAGATAGCAGATAAAAGTGCTTTAACTGCAAGCAGGCTAATAGACAGACAAGGGACTGGGCCTGGAAGAGCTTTTATCTTTTCACTTTTCTCTCTGATCTGAATAATTTTCCACAGCAATCTATAACTCAAGAAACCCCCGCACTGCCTGCTCCGCTTCCACACAGGCTCTTTGGAGCTCATCATTGAGGATGGTATGATCGAATTGCTGCTTAAAGGATAGTTCGTAAGAAGCTTTATTGACCCTGGCCAGTAATGACTCAGGCGTTTCGGTGCCCCTTGCTTTCAGCCGGCGTTCGAGTTCTTCGATCGAAGGAGGCTCGATGAATAAGGAGAGTGAGTTATGAGGATATTGCTGCTGAATATTAATGCCACCCTGTACATCCACATCGAGTAAAGGAGCTTTTTGCTGCTGCCAGATCCTTTCGACCTCGCTTTTCAGTGTGCCATAATATTTTCCTTCGTACACCATTTCCCATTCAACAAATTCTTTGTTTGAGATCTTATGCTTGAAATCCTCCACACTGATAAAATAGTAATCCACCTTATCCTTTTCATTATTACGCGGCAGGCGGGTGGCGGCAGAAATAGAAAAAGATAACCTGTCCGGCAGGGCATGTAATAAATGCCGGGTCACGGATGTTTTACCGGCGCCGGAAGGAGCGGCAATGATGATAAGTTTGTTTCGGGAAACAGCCATGTGCAAAGAAAAGGAAAGAAAGCATTAGTTGTGTTTACCTGCTGAGGGTTTTAAAACCGGCAAGGAACCGGCCTATTTTTTCTCATAATTAATGATCACTACCAGG
>DASYLC010000134.1:0-22104 GCA_036009775.1 Chitinophagaceae bacterium | reverse complement strand
AAAAAATACAGGCAGGAGATATAAAAGATATTTTCTCATAGTTGTCATTTTCAAAAGCTGACAACCGGTTTGGCTCAAGCGTTGCGTCCCTTATTTTTTATTTAATAATAAGCGAAGCCGGATCCCGTAGTCGGTAAAGTTCGTCTTCTGTGAATGATCGCCTTTCATTACAGGTGTCAGGCTATAGGAAGCATAAGGATTGATCACCCATTTTTTTGAAACAGGGAAGGAAAATCCTGTTGAGACGGATAAATGATCTTTTGTCAATAAACGATTATCCTTATAAAATCCGTAAATAGCTGAATTGTAATGCAGCATCGTACTGCCCAGCAGGCGGCTATAGCCGATCCCATTATCCCAGTTCAGCTTAAATTTTTTACCGCCAAAGATCTTCCAGGAGAGAGTGCCTGAAAGCCGGATGAAATGATACTGGCTGGTATACGATGATGTATTACCGGTCCGGTAAAAACTATTGACCTGTAACACACCGGAATAATTATTGACGATACGTGAACTGTCCACACGGTTGCCTGTATTGATCTTAGTAGACATATAATGATAATCCAATCCCGCCAGTACATCCAATTTTTTTGAAAGCCTTCGTTGGCCAAAAACAGCCACTGACCATGAGAAGGATGGGCGTATACCCGAAGGTGACATGTCAACAGGTGATGAGGGCGGACCACCCGTCGGTCCGCCTGCCGATAATACATTACCGCGCACAGGATTGCCAAAAAAGCCATTGACAATGGAGGATCTTCCACCCGATATCGTGATACCCCAATCCCATTTTTGGGGCTTCTTTTCTTTTTTGACGACAGGTTGTTCTGTGACAACACTGTCCTTTTTTTCTTGTGCCGGTGTCACAACAACAAGCGGAACTGTTTTGACCGTATCCACAGGCTTTGCTTCTGCTGCAACAGTAAGATCCGCTACCGGCTGAACCGGCATCTTCTCAACCGGTTTAGCGATAACTCCGGCATTATCTAAAGTTTTCGGATCATTCTTTACAGGAATTTGTGTTTTTATGGAAGCTATGAACGGCTTGCGCTGGCTTTTTTCCGGGATAGCGATTGGCGTAGCCGGGGAATTTTTTATTGACTCATTTACGTGAACCGTCCTGTTCTCCTTCTTTTTATCGATACTATCTACTGATTTATTTAAAGTAATAGTTGAAGAGGTCTTTTCTTTCTTTTCTGCAACCGGCTGCGGGATACCGGCTTGCTTCATTGTTCTATTTTGAGTTATACCGGTCGTTGATCTTTTGTTATGGGTAACCAGCAGTACAGTCAGTCCACCACCAATGCCAATAAGACCGAAGAACAGCCAGATCATAAAACGTCTTTTCTTTTCCTTGCGGATGCGCCGCTCCACTTCCACCCAAACTCCGGTGGATGGAGAGAGGTTGAAGCCCTCCATTTTTTGCTGCACCTTTTTCTCAAATTCATTTTCCCGCATAGCTCGTATTTTTAGTTTGCATAGATTTATTGATCCAGCTGATGAGCAGGGCCCTTGCCCGCGCATACTGCGAACGGGACGTTCCATCGCTGATGCCCAGCATCTCCCCGATCTCCACATGGGTATATCCTTCAACGGCATGCATATTAAATACAGCCTGGTAACCGGGAGGCAATTGCCGGATCAGGTCGGCCAGTTCCTTCGCATCGAGATGGATGGCCGGGTCATCATCCGCGACCGGATGGAGTGGTTGTTCGGTAAAAACCATTTCATCCCTGTAACGGCGGTTACGTTTGAGGAAATTCAACGCCGTATTCACCATGATCCGGTGGATCCAGGCTCCCAGTTCGCCTTCAAACTTATATTGGTGGATATTCAGGAAAACTTTGACGAAGCCATCCTGCAGTACATCTTCCGCGTCTTTCAGCGATCGGGTATAACGATAACAAACCCCGAGCATCGTTTTGGCAAACTGCTCATATAATTCCCGTTGCGCTTCAGGCTTTCCCTTCTGGCAACTTTTTACCAATTGGCGATCATCCATATTTGCTGGTACAATTAGCCTGACAACGGTCAACTATCAATCGTTGCACCGTGAATGAGGCTTATTTCAGGAAAGATAGGTATCAGAAACTAACCCATGTGCTGATAAGTTGAAGTTGTTTGACGAACGCGGGAATGAATATACAAATGCTGTAAAAGAAAAGGTCGCAGGGATTGCCTTTGAACAAGGCGTATCCCTGCGACCTTTAGGTAAGTTTGTTTATATCATGCCTCCTTATTGTAGCAGTAGCGATGTGTTGCAACATCTATACACTGCTGGAGTTGGTCATCAGCAAAACGGGCTGATCATTTTTCAGGTTTCACTTTTACTTTCACACCGGTACCGTCCCATTCCACGATCATATCTTCACCATCAAACCGGATGGTCAGTTGCTCCACCGTATTCTCAAGTTTGGTGACGGCGGCTTTTGCATAAGCTATATCCTTTTCTTTATTCTTGTCATATCCATATGCACCCCATTGTCCCAATACACCATTGAGGATAAAGGTCCATTCTTTCTGATCAACCAGGGCAAAAAGAGTGTAAGTACCAGCAGGCACTACTTTGTCGCCGAACTTGGTGGGTTTATCAAATTTGATCGTAGTCGCTTCATCGGCACCCAAACGCCATACCTGGCCGAATTTTTCCAGGCCACCAAAAACATCCCGGCCCTTTTTGTAAGGACGGCCATAGGTAACAGTGATATCTTTCGTGCTCACAGTATCATGCGGGCTTGCCTTTGGCTTTTGCCCATAACCTTCAACAGCAGCAAACACTGCTAATAATAATAATATTTTCTTCATAAAAAAGTTTTGAATAAAGTTAGCAAGGAAGATGCCAGTCCCTGTTACCGCTCAACCTGTTTTTCCGGTACTGCATTCAAATATCACAGAGAGTTGCTTATCGGAATGAGGATGAAGTACATCTGTAACTTTTATACTGCTGAACCCTGACCGGCCCAGTAATTCCAGCCAGTCCTCCAATGTTCTGAAATACCATTGATAGGGTAATGTAAAGCTGTCACCCAGCCCTGTCCAGCTACCTTCCTTCCATCCGCTTGTATAATCATCCGTTTCTTTCCGGGTGTACGGGTGGAGGGTTTGAATAAATAATTTTCCCCCGGATGCCATGTAATGCGGCAATGAGGATAATAATTTTTCCGTTGACTCTTTCCCTATCAATGCAAAATTGATGACGACCACATCAAATGGTGATGGTAAGGGGACCATCCTGAAAAAAATATCTTCGTAAGAGGCGACGATAAACTCTCCTTTTGCATGTTGCCGGGCTTTATTGACGAGTTCTGGGATCACATCAATACCGGTGAGCTCCATACCCTTTTCCGATAATTCTTTTGCCAGCCAGCCTTCGCCGCAGCCGATATCGAGAACGGTCTTTGAATTTGCAGTACAAATTGCGTCCACAATTGCTTTATTGGTTGCCAGTTTGCGGGATTCTATTCCATTCTCTTCCAAAATGCTGATCCAGCTACCGGCATTTGCTTTCCAGGATTCGATTATTTGTTGTTCGTTGTTCATATTAGAAAAAAGGAAAGGCTACTTCTTAAGAGCAGCCTTTTCGTATGAATTTTATAAATTTAAATCACCGGATCGGGAGGTGTATTTGTATTATTATCCCTTTCAATTGAAGGATAAGGATAGAAGGTCCTGTTTCTTTCCTCCGTTGGTGTATTAGGGGCCGGGCGGCCAAACCGACGGCTATCTTCCAGTTCCTGCCCGCTTAAAAATAGTTCAAGCCTCCTCTGTTTATAAATGTCCTGTAATAGATCTGCAGTTGTTAAAGGGCCACTATACGGTAGTTGTGATGCCCCGATCCCATAAATATCGGTCGTCTTGGTCCGTACAGCATCCAATGCTGTTTTACTTTGTGGAAACAGGCCCTGTCTTGCATAGTTCTCTGCAATGATCAAACTCATTTCACCCGGCAGGTAAACCGGGTACGATGCCGTTGTATTTAAAGCGAATGCCTTTAAAGGAAAGGTCGTAGGACCAGTTCTGCTGATATAAAATCCGACACGCGGATCCGTAGCAGCAGGAACGGGGGCCAGCCCATTTCTTAATCCCAGCGTGGAATCAATGGCACCAAACACATTCACGGAGACATTTTGTTCTCCTATTGGGTTTGTTGTTGTTGTTGTAAACCTGAATTCTGATTTTACCAGCTGACTTGCTGCTGCTGCGAAGGCAATGGCCTTGTTACCAGCGGTTGCATTATAGGTCCCGGTGATCATACTTTGAATATTGTAATAACGGGCGAGCAACGCTTTTACTGTATTCTTTATATCAATACCAGCAGGCACCTTCCCCAGGAATTTTGCGCTTGGTGTTGTTACAGCAAGGTCCGCATCGGCGCTTTCGAGGACCGTAATGACTTTTTGTAAAGCATCCGCCCGCGGGCTGAATGCAGCATTCAGGCCATTGGCCAGGGGTATCTGCTCAAAAAATTGTACCAATGTACCCATGCTCAGTGCATAAAAAATACTTGCATATGCTTTTAGTCCTACTTTATCGCCGGCAAAGACCGCGACATTGAGGTTGTTCAATACCGTCTCCGCTTCAGTCCTTGTAAGGAGGCACTGCGCCCATAATTGTGTTACGATCGCATTGGCCTGTGTTACTGCCCCCTTACCGGTTTCCATTTCCTTTTCAGCAGTATTGCCAATATTCAATGTATATAACCCGTACACACTATAGGTTGCGGCAATGGGCGCGGTATATAAGGGGCTCTGCCTGCCGATCGTAAATCTTTTTTGCAGACCTGCACAAAGGGTCATTAGCGCATCAACGTTGTTAACGACGACCGGCGTGGGGGCCGTACTGGGGTTCACATATTCTTTCTTGCAGGAAGTGCCGAGGACACTGATCCCCATTCCCAGTAATAAAATTATTTTTTTACTATATGACATTTTCATGTTGTAATTTTTTTAAGGTTAAAAGCTTGCCCTGAATGATAACTGGAATGTTCTTGGAATGGGAACGTTACCAAAATCTATTCCTCTTAACACAGAACTGTTCCCGCCTGCATTCGTTTCCGGATCATACCCGTCATAATCATCAAAGCTGAACAGGTTCCTGCCCACCAGTGAAATAGAAGACGACTTGATGAATTTGGCAAATGACGGCAATTGCAGTGACAAAGAAATTTCTCTCAGTTTGATATAAGAACCGCTTTCCACCCGCCATTCTTCCGTATTATAAACGGCGAAAATATATCCTCTTGGCAACTCGCCTTTTATTTCCTTTTCAGAGTAGTCACCAATGCCAACCCCCTGTCTTGTCCTCCTGTCTGCATTAAACACTTCCTGTCCCAAAGCGCCGTCAAACAGGAAACCAAAACTCAGTTTTTTATAAGTAATACTGTTGTTGAAACTTACTACCCAATCCGGATTAGGATCTCCCAATACTTTTCTCAGTAAAACCTTTGCTGTAGGATTATTGACTGCTGCAATGGGTCTTCCGGCAGCATCCAGTACTAAATTTCCTGATGCGTCCCTTTCAAAATAATTACCATAGAAAACCCCTACCGGCTGGCCAGCCAGGATAACAGAGGTAGAACCGGCCGCATTTACTAAAGCGATGGGTGATACCTGGCTGGAAGCTGTTACTAAATTCTTATTATGATTTACAGAAGCAAAGAAATTCCAGGAAAAATTCTTCCCGGAAACCGGGTTGGCCGTAAGACCCAATTCCCAGCCTTTGTTTGTAAGGTTACCTACGTTCTCTGTTCTGGTACTGCCACCGCTGGAAGGCGCTAATACTCTTTCCACGAGCAAAGAATTGTCAACGATCTTTTTATTGTAAACCGTAACAACCAGTCCCAGTTTATTCTTTAAGAAAGAAAGATCGGCACCATATTCAAATTCACTTGCTCTTTCAGGTTGCACAAACTCGTTACCCAACGCGGTATTGAGATTATACGCTGCAACCCCGTTGATGGTGCTTGACAGGTAAGTAGAAAACCGTGCATACGTACCGATACCACTGAGGTTACCGGCCCGTCCCCAGGACGCCCTCAGACGGGCAGAACTAAACCAGGAGTTATTCATGTTCTTCCAAAAATCCATATCACTGATATTCCAGGAAGCACTCAGTTTTGGATAGAAATAGGTCCTGGTGTCCTGTGGAAAAGATGTACTTCCGTCAATACGACCAGCTGCTGTCAGGAAGAATATATTCTTATACCCGAAGGTCTGTTGTACGAATCCGCCAAATACCTGCCGCTGATCGAGAGCATATCGTGGATCAAGTTTTACAGAAGCACCGTTGATCGTCGTAATACCCGGCAGCAGGTCCCTTCCTTCATTGAACAGCCCTGTTATCTTTTGGTACTGGTGATTAAACCCGGCAGTGGTCAGAGAAGAAATGGCATTGAACTTTGCCTGGTAGGAAATATTCACATCGTTATTGATCAGGAATGAATTTACCAGTGAACTTGATGCATAACCAAGTCCTTCCTGTGCTGAGATATAAGGATATCGTTCGATCAAATTGACACCTTCCTGGCTGAAATTATCAATACCAAGTATATAATCGATGCTCAACCCTTTGAATGGTTTTATTTTTACCTGTATATCGCTGATCGTCCTGTTTACCTGCTGTGTCAATTCCATGTCTTCAATTACACTCAATGGATTTACACGGGTAGGTTCTACTCCCTGGAGATTTCCGGCAGCATCCCTTACTTTAATATCATAGAGGTTGTTGGTAATATTAACGGCGTTGATGGGACTCCAGAAAACATTTCCATTTGGTTTTTCATGAGAGAAGCTATTGGTATAGGCAACCCCTCCTATAACAGTTAAATATTTATTGATGTTCTGCTCGATCCTTGCTTTAAAATTAAAGCGCCTGAAATCGGTACCTGCGATTATGCCTTCATTTTTATAATACCCACCCGAGAAATAATATTTAGTCTTATCTGAACCACCACTCAGGGAAATATAATTATCCGTGCCCAATCCTTTTTGAAAAATATCATCCTGGTAATCATAACGGGTGACATCTACGAGGTCGGTCGCTAAAACCCTTATCTGCCCGTCAGATCTTGTGTATGTAGTAGCAGCACCGGTATACGCTGGCGGCTTGGCATCACTAATATTGCCCAACCGGAGTGCCACATAACCGAATTGCTTACCATACTTAGAGATATAAACTTTTTTCCGTAATGAATTTGAAATAAGACTGGTCCCAAAATCAATCTTTAATTGGCCCTGTCTTCCCGCTTTAGTTGTGATCAATACCACACCACTACTGGCCCTTGATCCGTAAATAGCAGATGCAGATGCACCAGGGATGATGTCAATTTTTTCTATGTCGTTCGGATTGATATCTGCCAACCGGTTTGTCCCGAGTTCAGCAGTACCTCCGGCGGCTACATTAAGATTGGTAACATTTGTTGTGGCATTACTTACGATTACACCATCAACGACGTACAATGGTTCAGAAGATCCTAAAATTGTACTGGTACCTCTCATGCGGATCGAGATACCGCCTGAAGGATCTCCCGATGTCTGCGTGATCTGTGCGCCCGGAACTTTTCCCTGCAAAGCAGCACTCAGGTTGCCTGAACCGGTATTGACAAGCTGTTTTGCATCAACCGAGTTGACGGTATTCCCCAATTGCTTTCTTGATTGCCTGAGGGAAGAACCGATCACTACCACTTCATCCATTTTTAATGCATCTTCCAGTAACCGGATGTCGGCTGTGTAACTGGCATTACTGCCAATAGTCAGTGGTTGTTCTGCGCTTTTAAAGCCCACACCGGTAAAATCAAGCATATAATTACCGGGTTTCAGATCAGCATTGATCGTATACACGCCATTCGCATCCGTAGCGGTGCCCAGGGTCGTGTTACGAATGGTGACAGATACCGACTGAACTCCTTTTCCATCAGCATCCGTTACTTTACCGCTGATCTTAACCTGTGCCATTGCACCCAGTGCGAAAAGCTGCAATAAAAGAAAGAGGGAAATGCGTTTGCATCTCAAAGGCCATAACCATTGATTTTTTTTCATATGAGCAGTTTTAAGTTCAAAAAAAGGGGAATTGGTCTACTAATCTTAACAGAAAAACAAAACCAAGTTAAGAAACTTGGACATGTAAAAAGTACAAAACATTGCACAAACGTGCAAATAATTGCAAAAACCTGATGTTTATCTTGCAAAAAACCGCAAGCAGAAAGGAAGTGATTATTGAATTTCCTGGTTCTTTTCCAGCAGCTTTTTCAACTGGTCCAGTCCTTTTTCCATCATGGGGCCGTACCGTTTTTCCAGCAGGAGGCTGGAGAATTTCTCCCAGGGATACCAGCTGAGATGAAAATCCATATACCATTGTATAGTTACCGTATTGGGACGGCTGCCATCAAAAAAATTCCATCCGCTTTCCGCATTCCTCACGGCAGGCCCGGAACTGATCGCAGTAATGGCGCTGTCATTGACAGTTAAAAGACGGATCAGTCCTTGTGAGCTGTCTACCTGCAAACCTTTTATTGTTCCGCCTTCCATTAATAATTGCATGGTGTCTGCGCCGGGATACCAGTTCTTCCAGTTGGAAATATCAGCAACTTGTCTGAGCAACGAGTCACGGTTGGTTTGAATATCCGTTGCCTTGGAGATACGCACATGCGATGGAAAAAAAAGAGAGATACCCGTGATCAGCAGGGAAAAAACAATAAGACTGATAATGCCGAGTTTGATGATACGCAAGGGAAGAATTTATGGTTTATAGTTTTAGTTAGGACCCCGAAAGAAAACCAGGACTCATAGTTTGCCCGGCTGTCTCATAACTCACGACTCACGCCTCACGCCTCACGCCCCCTACTCCCATTTTATCACTCTCGCCGCAATAATATAAATGATCACGATCCAGACACCCAGTATACCGATCTCTTTCCAGCAATCCAGGATACCCAACCCTTCAAAGGATATCTTGCGGACAGACTCATTGTACTGTGTCAAAGGCAGCACCCGGCAAATTGTCTGTAACCAGGCAGGAAATACTTCGATCGGGAAAAACGTACCGGATAGCATCATTTGCGGAAAACCAAACAGGTTGATAAGCAGCGGTATCGATGAATCGGTTTTGGCGACACTGCTGAAGATCAGTCCTACCCCCATCAGCAGGAAAAGCATGAGCAGGGTCATGGCGATGATCTCAAAAAAAGTAATGATCCCATGATGAAGGGTGAAGTTCATCACAAAATGCCCGAACAATAATAATACGATTACACTGAGCAGCTGGAAGAACAAACGGCTTACGCCAATGCCGATCAATATATTGAGACGGCTGACCGGTGAGGCATAAAATCTTTTTAATACCAGTTGTTCTCTCAATCCAAAAAAGGTAAATGCCACGCCAAACAGGGTGGAGAATAAGATCGAGAAGCCCAGCTGGCCCGGTAAAATAAAATCTATCGAGCGGTAACGCCTCACTTCTGCAGGTGTTGGTTCAATGATGGTAACGTACTCCTGTTTATTTCCGCCGGCTCTTAATTCATACTCCAATTTTACATACCGGAGCAATTGCATAAAACCCGGTGTGGTGTTAGCGCTGGCTGTTGTGGTACTCAGGTCTGTTGTATAATGGGGGGCACCCGAACTATCCTTTATCTCTTTTACACAGAGAACGCCTGCCAGTTTTCCTTTTATCAGTTCTTTGTTTCTTGCGGCAGAATCTTTGAATGCTATGACCCGCACCTGCCCGCTTCGGAGTATGCCCCGGAAGAACTCATTGGCTGTATCACAATTCTCGGAAACCGCGATCCGGTAAACCGGTGCACCGCCACTGCCAAAAGCACCGAAGATCAGCGTAAAAATGATCGGGAACAGGATACTGAAGATAATGGCGCTGGGATGGGCGAATATGGCTTTGAAACTGGCCCGTGTAATGGCCCATAAAGCTCTTGACTGGCTGTAGCGTTGTGGCATTGCTTAAAGTTGGTCGACAAATGTATTTAAATATAGCAGCAATAGTCGAAAATCAATTCAATCAATAAATTGAGAGTGTCCTGGTTTGAAATTTAGCCGTATAAATAAGGATAGCTGAACCACATAGATTAGGAACATAGTCAAACACATAGGCCTCTATGTACCTATGCTTCTACTGTGGTTCAAAATAATTTCAAACCAGGACACTATATAAATTGTTGAATGATGAAAATAAAGATATTTGAACTCTTATGAACAGGGCTTATTTACTAACAGGCGGCAACCTGGGCGACCGGGAACAGCAACTGGCAACTGCCAGGGAACTGATCAGTGCAAAATGCGGGACCATCACCACAGCGTCGTCACTTTATGAAACAGCAGCATGGGGTAATACCGATCAACCCTCCTTTTTGAACCAGGCACTGGAACTCGCCACATCGTTAACTGCCCCGCAGCTGATCCGCAAAATGCTGAAAATAGAAAAACAGATGGGTCGTATACGAAAAGAAAAATACGGACCCCGAATCATTGATATCGATATGCTCCTGTTCAACGATGAAAAACACAATTATTCCTTCCTCCGGTTGCCCCATCCCGAAATGCAACACCGCCGTTTTGCTTTATTGCCATTAGCGGAGATCGCACCGGGGGTCATTCATCCTGTATTAAAAAAAACGATCAGGGAACTCCTTGATGAATGCAAAGATGAACTGCCCGTAAAAAAGTATTCCTGATTTTTTCCACAATCTTTTCGACAAAATTTTCCGGCTTGTCATTTAGCCTATTTTGTGCTGGACTGGATGCTGGATGCTGGATGCTGGACTCTGGGCTCTGGATGCTGGATTTCTGGATACTAGAAACAAGAATCCAGAATCCAGAATCAAATTAATAAATGAACTACCATTTCATCACCATAGAAGGTAATATCGGCGCGGGGAAGACGACCCTGGCTACACTGCTGTCAAAGCATTACAATGCCCGGCTGGTGCTTGAAGAATTTGCCGATAACCCTTTTCTCCCGAAGTTCTATGAAAACCCCACCCAGTACGCTTTTCCGCTGGAACTTTTTTTTATGGCGGAAAGGTTCAAACAACAAAAAGAGTTCCTGCAGCAAAAGGATATGTTCCAGACCCTGACCATTGCTGATTACCTGTTTACCAAATGTCTCTTATTTGCCAAAGTGACCTTACCCGATGATGAGTTTCGTCTCTACCAGCGTTTGTTCGAGATCATCAACCAGCAGCTCACCAAACCGGATATCCTCATCTATCTCCATTCGCCGGTGAGCAGGCTGCAGGCCAATATCAGGAAACGCAACCGTTCCTACGAACAGAATATCCCGGATGAATACCTGTTCAATATCCAGGAGACCTATACGCAATACATCAAGCAACATAATATCAAGACCCTCTTCATCGACGCCAGCAATGCCGATTTTCTCGGGAATGAAAAACATTTACAGGCGGTCTTCGATGCACTCGAAAAAGATTACGAGGACGGGCAGCATTACCTGACATTGCCGTGAGAATAATGAACAGATGAAGTTGTGCTTCATTGATCCAATACTTCTGCATTCGATATCCTTGTTCATCTGTTCAACATTCTATTCCTACCTTTACACCATACTATGGACAGCAATCCCTCTCCTGTCAAACAAATCACCAGCGATCCTTTTGCGGCAGTACGCACCCCTGAATTTAAAAACCTGATGTTGGGCAGGTTCGCCTTTATCATGGCTTTGCGCATGATGGGAACAGTGGTAGCCTGGTGGATCTACGAACTGACGAATGCACCTTTTGCCATTGGTTTGGTGGGGTTATCGGAGTTCGTACCCGCCTTTTCCTTCGCTCTTTATGCGGGCTATGTCATCGACCGCAGTGAAAAAAGAAAATTACTCCTCCGGGGGGTATTCCTCTTTACCTGTGCCGCTGGTATCTTATTATTTTTTTCAACGCCGCTTATTCATGATTCCTTCAATAAAATTTCTATAGCAGTCGGGATATGTACGGTGATATTTTGTACAGGGATCATCCGGGCTTTTACCGGCCCTATTTTTTCTGCGGTGCTGGCCACAACTGTTCCGCGGCACTACCTGCAAAATGCCACAACCTGGAACCAGGGCTCCTGGCTGGCCGCTTCGGTGACCGGTCATGCCACCGGAGGCTTTTTGATCGCTCATATCGGCATTATGAATACCCTGATCACAGTGTGTTCACTGCTCGTTGTTGCATTTTTTATCCTCACGCAATTAAAACCCAAACAACCCCTGCCGCAGAGTGAGGAAAAGAAATCCTGGGAAAGCGTAATGGAGGGATTGCGTTTCGTATTCCGGACAAAAGAGATACTCGCAGCTTACTCGCTGGATATGTTCGCCGTATTGTTCGGCGGCGCTGTTGCCATGGTACCGGTATATGCCAGGGATATTTTGAAAGCCGGCCCTATGGGATTTGGCTGGCTCAATGCCGCGGTCGATATCGGTGCGATCATTATTGTGATACTGCTTACTTTTTTCCCGATGAAAAAAGCACAGGGCAAAAAATTATTGCTCGCCGTCGCGGGCTTTGGCATTTGCATCATCCTTTTTGCCCTGTCGGAATGGTTCTTTCTCTCTTTTGCTGCCCTGCTGGTCGCAGGTATGCTGGATGGAGTGAGTGTAGTGGTGAGGGGAACGGTAATGCAGCTTAAAACTCCCGATCATATGCGGGGAAGGGTAAGCAGTGTAGGTTCCATGTTCATCAATTCAAGTAATGAACTCGGGCAATTTGAAAGCGGTATGGCGGCACGTTTGATGGGTGTGGTGCCTTCTGTTGTCTTTGGCGGGTGCATGACATTGCTGGTCGTGATCGCTACATGGGTGAAAGCGCCGACGTTGAGGAAATTTGAATATTGATGTTGTTACCAGCAACATAAAGACGGATGATCGTCTGTTTCGCACTCATGTGCTTCCTGTTCGCTATTCAACAATAAAAAAGAAAACGGTTAAAACCGTTTTTTCATTTCATATCATTGGGAGACAACGGTAATGAACCATTTCAATGGTTTTACAGACAGGTTGAGCTAAGTCACTTCAGGGTTCTGCTCGCTATTCAACAATAAAAATGAAAACGGTTAAAACCGTTTTTCATTTACATGAAATGCATAGCCCCAGGTTTAAACCCGGGGCTATGCAGGAGACAACGGAAATGAACCATTTCAATGGTTTTACAGACAGGTTGAGCTAAGTCACTTCAGGGTTCTGCTCGCTATTCAACAATAAAAATGAAAACGGTTAAAACCGTTTTCCATTTTACATGAAATGTATAGCCCCGGGTTTAAACCCGGGGCTATACGGGAGACAACGGTAATGAACCATTTCAATGGTTTTACAGACAGGTTGAGCTAAGTCACCCAGACCAAAGCGAAGGGTCATGCAAGTACTCGGAGAGCGAAGAACGCAAAGAATACAAATACATCTCCGCGTCCCCTGATCTCTGCGCCCTCCGCAAGAAACATAACCGCAACGAGAAACCAGGAATACCCGCCGACTTTACGTAAATTAGAGTATTAAAAACGGTCCCGCGATGGACATAAATTCTTCTCAATGAAACGCCGCAACTTCATCAAAAACTCAGCCCTTACCATTGGCGCACTCAGTTTAGCCCAGCAAAACATTTTAGCTTCATTTTTCGAAGATCCCTGGAAGATCACGATGCTGCGGGATGACCTCGGTATATTCGAGGAAAAAGGCGGGACCATTGCTTTCCTGCTATCCAAGAAAGAGATCGTTGTGGTGGATTCTCAATTCCCCGAACAAAGCAAACACCTGATCGATGCACTCCGGAAAAAAAGTGAAGAACCTTTTAAACTGCTGATCAATACCCATCACCATGGCGACCACAGTTCCGGGAATATTTCTTTTAAGGACCTGGTGCTCCATGTGCTGGCCCATGCCAATTCAAAGATCAACCAGGAGAATGCCGCAAAACAAAATAAGAATGAGGACAAGCAATTGTATCCCGACCAAACCTACACGGATGTGTGGAGAGAGAAAGTGGATAAAGAAACGATCTGCCTCGATTATTACGGGGCTGCTCATACCAACGGCGACAGTTTTGTACATTTTGAACATGCGAATATTGTGCATTGCGGCGACCTGGTCTTTAATCGCCGTCATCCTTATGTGGACCGCACAGCCGGTGCCAATATAAAAAGCTGGATGGAAGTGCTGAATAAAGGTCTTGCGAAATTCAGTAAAGACACGCTGTATGTATTCGGTCATGCCGGCCCGGGCTATAAAGTAACAGGTTCTGCCGATGAACTGAAAGCCTTCCGTGACTATCTCGGCAATGTGCTGAAATTCGTGGAAAGTGAGATCAAAGCGGGCAAGACAAAAGAAGAGATATTAAAAGCCACGATCATTCCCGGTGGTGAAGAATGGAAGACAGATGGCATACAACGTCCCCTGGGAGCCGCTTATGATGAACTGACAACCAAATAAAATGAACACCATCCGCCTTGGTCTTTCGTTTGTGTGGATCGCGGCGATCTATCTTCTGCGATATCGTTAAGTGCTATGTCCACACCGGTGTTGGTATAATGACGACTATTGCGCCAATTACCGCGCCAATTATTGCGCCAAATTTAAAAATATTTTGAACCGCGTCATAATCAGCATAATTTTTGGCGCGATTTTCCTTTTTTGACGAGATTTATTGCTGAAAGTCAGGGTTTAGTCGCTTTTCTTGAAAATCCCGGATCAAAAGCATCGGGAGATCATTCAGAACTCCTGGCAGAGTAAAATGGAAACTAAGCCGCAACGGCACATGTGAAACCCCTGAACAAATAGAAAGAGAATTTGTACTGCCTAATGCATTAAGTATGTCTAAAAAGGGGAACTTGAAAATGAAACCAGAGTGAAGAGCTACTTGCCGGTACAGGTTATTACCGGGATCCGGGTACAGGTGCAGCTCCCGATTATAAATATTCTGGCAAAGGCACCATCATGATGATCATCATTCAACACATTCAGACGATTCCGGTAGCGGCGCCGATGGCGGCGGGGGTGGAGATAGCAGCGGGGCAGTGATGGCGGCGGGGAATAGATGAATCGGCTGGAATAACTTTTTTCAGAACACATTTACACCACATTCTAACCCGTCAAAACACCTGTTTTACCTTTCACATTTTTATTTATATTTAGCTAGTGGCCGGACTAAACTGAATTTATGGACTTTGCATTTTTAGATTTAGAAAAAGGAATAAACTTCAATTTTTTTTTCAAACGAAAAAAAATATTCATTATTCATGGTCATGATCAGGATAATGTTGAAAAGCTACAGAATATGCTTTATTCTTTTAACCTTGAGCCTATCGTACTTGGCCAGCACTATTCTTTTGAGGCACCTACTATCATCGAAAAATTTGAAAAAATTGGCGCCCGCTGTAAATATGCAATCGCGTTGTGTACGCCGGATGATTTAATTAATAAAGACGATAAAATCTATTCTCAACCCCGGCCAAATGTGCTATATGAAATAGGATGGTTCTGTGCCAGGCTGGGAAGAAAACGGGTATTAATTTTTGTGAAAGATGGGACAGATATTTTTTCAGATTTTCAGGGAGTTATCCAGGTTCGCTTTAAGGGTAATGTCAAGGAATGTTATGAAAGTCTGCACAAGGCGCTCCGTAATCAAAATATTGCATAGTTCATTTTGCTGTACTACCGGACCCTTTCGTCAGTGATAAGAAACCAGCTATTACACCTTCCCTTTCTCCGCCGCTATCAATTTCTCGATAACATAATATGTAATGGGACAGAAACTGGTATTCTTCAATGCCATGGGCTGGCGTTTGAGCATGAAATCATCATCCATATATGGAAAGCGGGCGCAATCGGTCGGGCGCACCTCATAGATCGTGCAATAATTATCAGCACCTAAAAAAGAACAGGGCATCTCTTTCAGCACATTATCACCCTCATCGTCTGTTCGTAAATACTTATCACGGAAATCGCCCTCTTTCATGCCTACATATTTACTGATCCGTTTGATATCGGGGGGAGTGAAACGGGGAGAATAGGTCTTGCAGCAGTTGGCGCATTTCAAACAATCTATTTTTTCAAACGCTTCTTCATTGAGTTCAGGCAATTGCTTCAGTACTTTATTCTTATTGGCCCGGTGCAGGTATTTTTTATACTCTTTCTGCCGTTCGCCTGATTTTTTTTCCCAATTGATCAAAAGGTCCTGTGCCATGGGCGCAAGGTAACGATATACAGTCTGAAAGACAGAAAGTCCGAAGACCGTAAGAAAATTGCTAATATGATCATTGCCTTTCCGGCTTTCGGTCTTCCCGTCTTTCCGACTTCCGGTCTTCCTGTCTTCCAAACTTCCTGTCTTCCCGTCTTTCCCTATTTTTGTCCGAATGGGAACTGCCAGGGAACAACTGCTGATATTGATCACCACGCCACTTTACTTAATTGTGATCGGGGTGGAACTATTCCTGAGCAAACTCCGTAAACAGGATACTTACTCGGTAAAAGATACAGCGCAGAATATCTATTTTATGCTGCTCAACGGCGGGATCGATCTACTGTTCCGCATCATCTACATCGGTTTTATCCTTTCCTTTTTTTATGATCGCCGGTTCGCAGAGCCGATCCAAAACCCCTGGGTCTACTGGATCGTGCTGATCGTATTTGAAGATTTCATGTATTACTGGCTGCACCGGGTGGATCACGAGGTCAGGTTGTTCTGGGCCACGCATGTGACGCATCATTCTTCACCCAAATTCAACCTGACGGTCGGGTTTCGCTCTTCGATACTCGAACCCTTATACCGCTTTGTTTATTTTATACCGATCGCTTTACTCGGTTTCCAGCCGATCGATATCGCTTTTATTTACGCCGCCACGCAAACATGGGGTATACTCGTGCATACGGAAAAGATCGGCAAAGCCGGCTGGCTGGAATATATCCTCGTCACCCCCTCCCACCACCGGGTGCATCACGGTTCCAATCCCAAATACCTGGATAAGAATATGGGAATGTTCCTGATCATCTGGGATAAACTCTTTGGCACTTTTCAACCTGAACTGACGACCGAAGAATACCAACCCATCAAATACGGCCTGACCAAACCACTGGAAAAAGAGGACCCGGTCAATATCGTTGTGCATGAATGGAAAAGCATCGGCAAAGACCTTCGTAAAAAAGGGCTGAACTTCAGGCAACGCTGGAACTATCTTTTCGGCCCCCCGGGCTGGAGCCACGACGGCAGCAGCCATACCAGTGATGAATTGCGCAGGATGGAACAGGAAAACAAGGCCGGTTAAGGGGCCTGTTGTTTCTTCACCTGCTTATCCACGGGATTAATAATGGTCGTTTTTTTTGGCTATCAGCACGTAACTTTGCGCTTCTAAAATGAAACAAGTTTCAGTATGGGCGATGGGCGATGGGCGATGGGCGATGGGCGATGGGCGATGGGCGATGGACTATGGGCGATGGGCTATGGACTATGGGCGATGGGCGATGGACTATCGACTAACAGCTATTAACTATTGATTTATTGATTAAAAGACACAACGATTCTATGAACCTCTTCGAACAACAATCCAACGAATTTATTCCCCGTCATATCGGACCTTCTGAAACCGATGCTAAGAAAATGCTGAAGAAGACCGGTGCAGGCAGTTTGGATGAACTGATCAGTAATACGGTCCCCCCTGCTATCCGCATGGAAAAACCGCTGGATATCCCGGCGGCGATGAGCGAACATGAATACCTGGAACATATCAGGGCTATTTCTCTTAAGAATAAAGTATTCACGAACTATATCGGCCAGGGCTATTATAATACCATCATTCCTTCCGTGATACTGCGGAATGTTTTTGAGAACCCGGGATGGTATACCCAATATACCCCTTACCAGGCGGAGATCTCGCAGGGTCGTTTGGAGAGCCTGTTGAATTTTCAAACGATGGTAAGCGATCTTACAGGTTTACCCATTGCGAATGCATCCTTACTCGATGAAGCAACAGCTGCTTCCGAAGCGATGACCATGTTCTTCAATACGCTGAACAAGCAGGACCATATCGAAAGACCTAAATTCTTTGTGGACCGCCAGGTGTTCCCGCAAACGAAAGATGTATTGGTCACGAGAGCTGTTCCGATCGGTATCGAGATCGTGGAAGGCGATTATAAAACAGCAGCGATCGATGCCAGTTATTTCGGTGCCATGGTGCAATACCCCGACAACCTCGGAAGCATTGAGGACTACCGTGATTTTATCAATAAAGTTCATGGAGCGGGGGCTTATGTCGCGATGGCCACCGATCTTCTTGCCCTTACATTATTAACTCCTCCCGGTGAACTGGGCGCAGATGTCGCTATCGGTTCCGCGCAACGTTTTGGTGTACCACTCGGGTATGGCGGGCCTCATGCGGCATTCATGTCCACCAAAGACGATTTCAAACGGAATATTCCCGGTCGTATCATCGGTATCAGTATCGATGCACAGGGCAACAGGGCTTTACGGATGGCCTTGCAGACAAGAGAACAGCATATCAAAAGGGAAAAAGCCACTTCCAATATCTGTACCGCGCAGGCATTGCTGGCCAATATGGCGGCGATGTACGCGGTCTTCCACGGACCGGAAGGATTGAAGAATATCGCCAAACGGATTGCATTGCTCACGCAAACCGTTGCCGATGCGATCGGGGAAAGAGGTTTTGAACTGGCATCCGCTAATTTCTTTGATACGATCGTGGTAAAGACAGATGATGTCAATGTTATTAAAGAAAAAGCGGAACGGCAGCTGATCAATCTCCGGTATATCGATACCAAACATATCGGTATTTCCCTGGATGAAACAACGGGTATAGACGATCTCTATGACCTGATCAATTGTTTTGAGAACGATAAGGACCCTGTTGCATTCGATATTCAGCAGGATGCTGAATTGCAACATATCCCGGATGGATTGGGCAGGAACTCTTCCTTTCTCTCCCACCCTGTATTCAATATACACCGCAGCGAAAGCCAGATGATGCGGTATATCAAACAACTCGAGAACAAGGATCTTTCATTGAATACCTCAATGATCTCTCTCGGAAGCTGTACCATGAAACTGAATGCAGCTTCTGAAATGATGCCATTGAGCTGGACACACTGGAGCAGCATCCATCCTTTTGCTCCTGCTTCACAAACGGAAGGATATAAATATATCATTGACGAACTGAGTGAATATTTATGCAAGATCACAGCATTCGATGCGTGCAGCCTGCAACCCAACAGCGGTGCACAGGGTGAATATGCCGGCCTGCTTACGATCAAAGCTTATCATGAAGCCAATGGTGATCCTCATCGCAATGTGATGCTGATCCCGATCTCTGCGCATGGTACCAATCCTGCTTCGGCTGTGATGGCCGGGATGAAAGTGGTGGTGGTAAAAGCACTGGAGAATGGTTATATCGATGTGGAGGACCTGAAAGCAAAAGCTGCACAATACAGTAAAGAATTATCCGGTATCATGATCACTTACCCGAGTACCTATGGTGTATATGAAGAAACGGTTAGAGAGATCACCGATATCATTCACCAGCATGGTGGACAGGTGTATATGGACGGTGCCAATATGAATGCGCAGGTGGGATTGACCGCCCCGGGTTTGATCGGGGCCGATGTTTGTCACCTGAACCTGCATAAAACATTTTCTATCCCGCATGGTGGTGGTGGCCCGGGTATGGGCCCGATCTGTGTGAAAGAGCATTTAGCGAAGCATTTGCCCGGGCATGTGCACGGGTCTGACGGTCTCCGTGTGTCTGACCGTCCCGGTCTGACACACGGAGCAGGCGCCGTAAGCGCCGCTCCTTATGGCTCTGCTTCTATCCTCCTGATTTCTTACGGCTATATCAGAATGTTAGGCAGCGAAGGTGTGAAAGCAGCTACTGAATATGCCATTCTCAATGCAAATTATATGAGGGCAAGGCTGGATGGCGCCTATGATATTCTATACACCAATCACAACGGGCAATGTGCCCATGAATTTATCGTGGACCTTCGTCCATTTAAAAAGACAGCTGAAATAGAAGCAGAAGATGTGGCAAAGCGCCTGATCGATTATGGTTTCCACGCACCGACCATGAGTTTCCCTGTTCCGGGTACGATCATGATCGAACCCACGGAGAGTGAGGACAAGGCCGAACTGGACCGTTTCTGTGACGCGTTGCTTTCCATCCGCAAAGAGATCACTGCCATCGAAGAAGGAAAAGCCGATAAAAAAGATAATGCACTGAAGAATGCACCGCATACACAGGCTGTGGTAACGGCTGATGAATGGAAACATGCATATACAAGACAGGATGCAGCTTTTCCTTTATACTATGTTACACAAAATAAATTCTGGCCATCCGTTGCCAGGGTGAATAATACACATGGTGACCGGAATCTCATCTGCACCTGTGAGCCGATTGAAAGTTATATAGAAGCTGAAGTTTAATTGCTCTAGTTGTCATCCTGAGTGCTCTAGTTGTCATCCTGAGTGAAGCGAAGGATGGAAGCTGAAGTTTAATTACTCTATTTGTCATCCTGAGTGCTCTATTTTGTCATTCTGAGTTCTCATATTTGTCATCCTGAGTGCTCTATTTTGTCATTCTGAGTGCTCATATTTGTCATCCTGAGTGAAGCGAAGGATGGAAGCTGGAGTTTAATTGCTCTAGTTGTCATCCTGAGTTCTCTATTTTGTCATCCTGAGTTCTCATATTTGTCATCCTGAGTGAAGCGAAGGATGACAATAAAAAAGGGTCGACCAACGTCGACCCTTTTCATTTTATATTCAATCTTAGCTTTTAGAACCTTCCACGTCCTCTGCCACTCCCATTTCCACTATTGCTGCTACCATTATCCCTTCTTTCGATTTGGCGGGATGGTTGCTGCTGCTGAGGCTGCGGTCTGGACTCCTGTCTTCTTTCGAATTGCCTCGGCTGTTGTTGCTGCGGCTGTGGTTGAGACTGACGTCTTTCCATTTGCGGCTGCGGCCTTGACTCCTGCCTTCTTTCAAACTGCCGTGGCTGTTGTTGTTGCTGCGGCTGTTGCTGCTGACGGGGTTCGATCCTTCTTTCAGTCTGCTGGCGGACAGGAGGAGTGTTCTCGTTTCCTCTCACCCTTGGCTCACGTGCAGGATTATTGGAATTCCCGTTATTATCGGTCCTTCTTTCAAACCTGCGGGTATCCGTATTACCATTACTGTTTCCTTGCTCACGGGTCCTTTGCGGTCTGTCGGTAGGTTGTACCACCCTGTTCGGATCGCGGTTGGGCAGGTTATTATCATTTCTTCTTTCAAACCTGTTATTATCATTGGAGCCGACACGGCCGGGAGTATTATCATTCCTTCTTGTTACGTCATTATTCCCGGTATTTGTATTTCTCCTGAAACCGTTATTGCTATTGTTGTTGTTCCTGTCAAACCGCTCGAAATTGCGGGGAGCAACATTGGTATTATTGCTGCGGCGCACATTCGGACGAAAGATACTTACTTCATTATTCCTGAACGTAGAACGGCCGGGTGTAGTGGACTGGCGGAATCGTACCGGGTTGATCCTTCCGGTATATCTTTCCGCGTCATAACGACGGGGACCGGAGCGGAAGCCATAGCTACCACCGTAGCGGAAATTATTAGAGATGATCGTCGTATAATTGATGATCGTTACATTTTGCCTGTAGGGTACGCAATAATCATAGATGCGGGGAGAAGATATATATCTCCTGGGTGCGAAACACCAGAAATCAACCGGCGGTGAATAACCACCGATATTGAAATTGATATTGATGCTGATACCCGGGCGTATCGGAGCCCAGCCATAATAATCTCCGCCATCTCTCCAGGCTACCCAGGCGGGTGACCATTCATATCCCGGTACCCAGTACCAGCCGTAGGAAGGATCATTATCCCATCGGCCGTAGTGGAAAGGAGCCCATCCCCAGTCGTAATCGGATACCCAGATCCATTCATAATTTTCTGAATATACCCAGTGACCGTTCGTACTGTAGGGACGAAAATCGGGACCGGCATTGGGGATCCAGACATAACCCCGACCGGGGTAATCTACCCATCGTCCGTGGGGACTAAGTTCATCGTAAAAAGTTTGATAATCGACATCTCGTTCGCCATAACCATCGTTGTAG
>DASYLC010000133.1:0-19954 GCA_036009775.1 Chitinophagaceae bacterium | reverse complement strand
GACGCCCACATTAATAATCTTCTTGAGGTTTTGCAGGTATTTCACCACTGTATTATGCTCATTCCTATCATGGTTCTTCAGGTAAAAATCAAAATCAGCCATGAATTTGTGATTGAGGTCTTTTAGCCGGACATCTTTCTTGTTGTATTTGTAGGGTATAAAGGCTAGCAGCTTCTTTTGGAGAATATGGTACTTCTCGTAAGTGGAAAAGGTATAGTCGGTTCCTATCCGGGCTTTGAAATCTGTGTTGTGATACTCTACCAGTTCCATTAGGGTCATATTGTTCACATCCCTGCCATAGAGCCGGTCAACCAATGTATCAAGATTTACATCACGGTCTTTTAGCATATCATTGAATAGCTCCATGATGGTAGCCTTGGTCTGTGATATGTAGGCATTGATTTGCTTGGCCTCGTCCTTGGTGCCTTTTACCATGCCTTTGCTATCATCCCAACGTTCATGAGTGATATTAAAACCAGTTGACAGGTTCTTTCTATCGCCGCCATAACTGATGCGTAAATGAATAGGAGATTCTTCCTGCTTGTTCTTTCGTGACTTGTATAGCCAGAAAAGTATGCTTAGGTTATTACTTGCCATAAATGGGAGTTTAAAAGTGTTACCTCCGGGGAGAAGGTTTTTAATGTGTCGGGCTTTACGAGAAAAAATGTAAACCCTTATCTGTAGTGAGTTTCAGGGCAAAAAAGTGTTACCTTTTTCTGGAAGGATATGTTACCTTTTTTGCTACCTCTTGGAGGAAAAAACAGCCTTTTACGGGGGTATGGACACAAAAAAGCCCTTAGAAACGTGTTCTAAAGGCTCTTTCAGCTCCTGCTGCTGGACTTGAACCAGCGACCCTCTGATTAACAGTCAGATGCTCTAACCAACTGAGCTAAGCAGGAAAATTATTAAATCTCAAATCCCAATCCTGATCATGGCTCGAACCATGGAATTTGGAGTTTTTGAATTGGAATTTCCCATTAGGGGTGCAAAAATAGGGATATTCAGCTTTTGGCAAAGGGGTGAAACGGGAAAATTTTGAAATAAATAGGCCCAAAACCATGTGTTTCCGCCTTTATTTTCACAAAAAGACCATACCGGCCTATTTCAACACCGGAGGAGCCGGGCTGCATTAGAATTAATAATATCTTAATTTCCCGCCCAGCTTAACCCATTAAACATGTCCAACCAAAACCGCAGCCATCTCTGGCAAAAATGGCATATTGCTTTCCAGATCGCCCCCTGGATCATCGTTATCGGTATCGTCAAATATTTTGTGAACCGGTATGACTATGATGTCTTCGAACTGAACGCACTTTTTACAAGCCTCGTGGCCGGCACCATTTTCCTCATCGGGTTTTTGATCAGCGGGGTACTGACCGATTATAAAGAAAGTGAGAAATTGCCCAGCGAAATGGCGGGGACGATCAAAAATCTTTTTGACGATACCTATACCATCTTCAAAGCAAAGAATTCCGCTACGGCCCGTCAATTTCTCGACTACCAGCGGACCCTGCTCGATTCTATCTCGGATTGGTTCTATAAAAAAGAAAAGACAGCTGTCATATTGAATAAGATCAGCGGCATGAACGGGTTTTTCGCAGAACTCGATAAAGAAGGTATCCAGCCCAACTACCTGATCAAAATGAAAAATGAACAGAACGGGATGCGGAAGATCCTCCTGCGCGTCGATACGATCCGTGACACCAATTTTGTCGGCTCGGCCTATGCGATCGTGGAAGCCATGGCCGTACTCATCACGTTCGGACTGATCATGATCCGCATCGAACCTTTTTATGCTTCGCTATTCATTACCGTGCTGGTGAATTTCCTGATATTTTATATGATCCTCCTGATCAAGGATCTTGATAATCCATTTGATTATTCCGGTAAAGGAGAACGGGACACCGAAATATCATTGAAACCGGTTCATGACCTGGTGACGGAATTAAAGGAGTTCAGATTAGTGGAGGAAGGCTAGTGGCGAGTGGGATAAGCAAGCGGGGTTTGGCGAGTGGCGAGTAGGGGGCGATGCAACACTTCAACGATTCAATGATCAATAGCGTCTTAAAAGACTGAAATTTTTAATCCTTTTTATACGTGATCTATCGCTGATCCAATAACACAATGAACATTGATACAATCACTAGCCCCATATGCAAGCAATTGAAACAGCCATGCTCGCTCTCGGCGTAATAGCCGTACTGGTCCTCTTCCTGGCCCTGTTCATGCATTCCCGTAAAAAAACACCAGTTCGTGTACAACCCATCCCGGGTAGTTATAAAGAACTGTTATCAAAAGATGTCGTCTTTTATAATAACCTGGATTCAACCAAACAACGGGAATTCGAATACCGGATGATGCATTTCCTCGCCACTACGCGGATCACCGGTGTAAGGACCGGAGTGGAAGATACCGACAGGGTATATATCGCCGCCAGTGCCATCATCCCCATTTTTGGTTTTCCCAACTGGGAGTATACCAACCTGAACGAAGTATTGCTCTATCCCGATTCCTTTAACCATGAGTTTGAACAAACCGGTAATGACCGGAGCATCCTGGGTATGGTGGGTAACGGGCCTTATAATAATATCATGATCCTTTCCCGCCATGAACTGCGCCAGGCATTTGTCAACAAGACCAGTAAATCAAATACCGCTATTCATGAGTTCGTTCACCTGGTGGATATGACCGATGGCGTCGTGGATGGCGTACCCGAATATTTCGTGGACCGCAAATATGTATTACCCTGGTTACAGCTCATCCGCGAAGAGATAAAAAAGATAATGGACAACCGTTCAGATATCAATCCGTATGGGGCTACTAACGAGGCGGAATTCTTTGCCGTTGTGTCGGAGTATTTTTTTGAACGACCCGATCTGCTTGAAAGCAAACATCCGGAGTTGTACAAACTACTGGCACAGGCTTTTCATCAGCAACCCGGAAGGAAATGAGAAATAAAGAATGAGGAATAAGAAAGTGATCAGGCAAAGCGACAATGGGGCAAAGCTTCTGCACTGGCCTCCTCACCTCTGCCTCCTCTCCTCCGTTAGAGGAGAGGAGAATCAATTTTACATTGTTACAAAATTTCAACAGCATCCTCTACTTGTTTCGCGTTGGTAGCAATGAGAAATAAAGACAGAAGTGTGGAGATTTAGCTATGCTTAACTGAACTATTGTCTCACTGAATCCTTCTTTCCCCTTTCGGGGGAGAGGAGACAGAGGTGAGGAGGCCGTGCGCGGTCAATAATGTACAATCGGATCCGCCGTTCCATCCGGATCATTCTTCGCAAAGCCCGAAGTGGTAATTTTTGTTCCCTTCAGCAGTAACAGACCGGCCATATGCGGAGCCGCCATTGAAGTGCCGCTTAACCAGGCATAACGTCCATTTGAAAAGGTTGACAGTATCTGTACACCGGGAGCTGCATAATCCACCACATCATTTCCATAATTGGAGAAACTGGCAAACTTATCCGTACTGTCGATCGCGGATACGGTATAGATATTCGCCCCGTTCGCATTCGCCGGTGAATATTTATTAGCAGGTTCCCCATCATTCCCTGCCGCAATGGCTATATAGATACCACGGGAAGCCGTGCTCTGCACCTGTTGTATCAAAGTAGGTGAACTGACATCCTCTCCCAAACTCATATTCACCACATCGCCCGCTTTTCCATTAGTATTGACATAAGCCAATGCCTGTATGATGGAAGAAAGTGTACCGACGCCATCAGCACCCAATACCCGCAACGAGATCAGGGTGGCACCGGATGCCACACCGAGTACTCCGATCGTATTATTCTTTCCGCCAATGATACCGGCCACATGGGTACCATGACCATTTTCATCATCAGCAGAGGTAACACCAGTGATAAATGACCGGCTCCTTGTTGCATCCACGGTCAGGTCCGGGTGATCAAAGTCGATACCGGTATCAATGATCCAGGCTGTTTTACCAGTACCATCCCCATAACCCACCCGTTGAATATTCCAGGTGATCAAACGGGGTTCGGCTACGGTAAAACAAGTGGCCAGCGCAATGATCCTGTCGGGCTCCACTGCGCTGACCGAAATATCGTTTCGCAGACTGGCTGCTTCCGCATCAGTCAATGTTGCAATAAAACCACCGGATTCTCCGCCAAAAACTTCCTGTATGCGTGATGCCGGGATATTATTTTGTTCAAGCACCGATTGGCCCTTCTCCAGCAGGTTGCTCCGGCTCATTGACCGGGCACCTACCACGGAGGGATCATAGGCTATAATATATTTCCCCGGAATAATATTCCCGCTGCCGGCACTGTTACCTGTCACGCATTCACCCGGGTCGCTGATCGTCTCTTGTTTTTCCTTTTTACAACCGAATAATACCAGGATAGAAAGCGAGGCAGACAGTAAAATAGTTTTCTTCAGAGACATGTAGTATGTGTTAGGTTCCCTGTTAACGCATTTATCGTACCTGTCAGTTCGATCAGTTGAATTCTTAACAGGTCTTTACATTCTTTTGTCAAACGACTGTCACCCTGCGTTAATCGAAGGCTTTTTTGCATTTGTCACAAAAGGCAGGAAAGAAGTTTGGTGACAATTGCCAATAGGTTGTGTTGTTGAACAAAAATGTAGCTGACCCTCTATGCCTGATTGTCTCATTGAATTCTCCTCCCCTCTATCGGAGGAGAGGCCACCCACCGATAAAAAGCGTCCCCTGACCGGAATCTTCGTGACAGAATTGCATGATAGTACCCGGCGGCATCATTTTTATGCTGCTTACACTGTTATTTATTTTTTAATCTAAAATGTAAAACATGCACTACAATCAGTCATGCGTGCGCCGTCATAATGCTATGGCGCATGAAGCCGCAAAAGGCAACGCTTACGGAAACCATGCAAGAGCAGGGTTTATCCGATCTACACAAAGGGCCGCCGTGAACATCTACAAAACTGACGACAGTTTTGAAATGCTGGTGTTCGCTCCCGGTCGTATCAAAGAACATTTTCATTTAGATGTAAATGGGAATGAACTCACTGTTTCTTATTCACCGCCTGAAGGATTTCCCCGCCCGGAATGGGTACTGCGGGAATACAGCCGCGGCGGATTCAGAAGGGTCTTTACGCTGGATGAAAGTATTGACAGCACCAATATCTCTGCTAAGTATGCAGATGGGGTCTTGGAGGTGAGCCTGCCTGTCATTGCGGGTAAAGAAAGCCGGAAGAAAGAAATAGTGATCAGCTAAGTAAGCATTCTGTTCTTTTGCAAACGGGCGACATGTGTCGCCCGTTTTTTATTTGCTGACGCAAATGGATTTTTTAACCACAGTATTCGCTGCGCGAATAACACGGAGGAAACAGCCCACAGATATACACAGTTTAGTCTCTCAAAGTGCCGGTGACCCTTTGTTCACTCATTGGCGTAGGCCATAGATACTTTGCTCCGATGAAACATAATTGTGCTGTTCGCGAAGCGAGGACTGTGGTTAAGACCCCACAGAGAGCTCATTATTCGGCTGCCGCCCCAATAAAGATCTTCTCCACTTTCTCATTCTTAAAATGAAAAATGATCCCCCCATATACCGAACCCACCACGATCATATTCTCAATACTGGCTTCCTTATCAATTTCTTTCTGGTACGCTGCCATTACATCTTTATAATCACTGCCGATCCCTATATTCCTGGACGTTTTTAGCCCGGAGGGCGTGGTGATGGTTATGGAAAAGATCTGCTGCGTCGCATCCTTTTTTTCGCCGCTCATGTTCAGTGTGATGCCTTTGCTTCTATACTTCCAATCCTGGTGTATGAGCCCATCGGCGTCCCATTCTTCAGCTTTTGATTTTGAATCAGGCTGACCCAATTCTTCGATCGTTTTTGAATCAACCAGGCCCAGTATAAGACCGTCGATCATATCCAGGCCATTCAGGGGTACTTCAGTATCCTTAAGAGCAGGATGACCGGCCGTATCCGCAATAGTGCCGCCAATACTGTCTTTATTGTCTGTTGTTTTTGCTTCTTCCTTTGATTTGTCAGAATTGCAGGAGCTGATCAATACTGTAACCAGCAAAATAAATAAGGTGTGCCGCATGGTTTTATTTTAGAAATGAAAGGTATTAAAATAAAGAACAATTCGTTCACTAGAATACAGGAACACGGATGACACCGATCGAAAGGATAAACACGGAATAATGCTTGCAGAATTTTAATCCGTGTTCATCTATCTTACCATCAAACGTGTTCCTGTATTTTTCTTCCATTCGCAACTTGCCGGCCTGAATTGGGAAAGCCGGCATTTTCTACCGGCTTTCAAATTTAAAAAACTGCACATTCTTTAACCTTCTTCTTCAGCAGGCTCCATCTCTGCAGCCCAGTTAATACTGTTCTCAGCAATGTCGGTCAGGCCCTGGTCTGTTTCCTTTTCCTCATCCAGCGTTGTTTGAAAGATCGCTGCTGCTTCCTCATTACCCAGGTTTTTGGCCAATTGTACCATAGTACCATACGTAGAGATCTCGTAGTGCTCCACTTTCTGGGCTGCCATAATGATACCTGCATCCCTTGTCATACTTCCTTCCTCGGTCTCTTCCACAATAGAATCTCCTTCTTTAAGGAGACCTTCCATGGCCTCGCATTTTTTTGCCTGTGGTTTTTTGTCAAACAATCCAAAAACCTCCTCGAGGCGGCTTACATGCTCCCGCGTTTGGCCAAGATGCTCTTCAATAGCACCTTTCAATTCTTCTGTTGTAGCTGCCTTCTTCATTTTCGGCAAAGCCTTCGTCAATGCCTTCTCTGCCCAATAGATGTCTTTGAGGGCATCCACGAACAACTTTTCTAATTGCGTATTACCTTGTGCGGCACCCGCTGCTTGCTTACGGGGCGAGGGCGAACCATTCTTCACTGCACTGTTTTTTCCTGCCGGAGTTTTCGTTGCCATAGCTTTTAGTTTATTTGATGAATAGATATTTACGCTGGTTCCCCATTCAAAGGATATGCCATTCGTTTATAAGCGGGAATTGAAATAAAATACAGGAATGCCGTGGCAAAATCTCTACGAAGAAGCCCGGTACCATTTTTTTGATCAAAATAATGCACAACCCTAAAAATTTATTCATCTTACTCGTTAGCTCCGTCGGGGGGGTATAGAAAAGATTGACAGGATTGATGAACCCCGTAAGGGTGATATATTAATCGGTAAATATATCGCTCCTCCGGAGCTCTGGCCATCTCTTCATTGATGCTGCTGCTGCTACTGATATTTCGCCCCGATGGGGCTGCCCTTCCATTCATTGTTTGCTTTAATATGTCATCGCTGTAAGCAACTGCCCGACTCACGCCTCGATTCACGCCTCACGTCTCACGTCTCACGATTCACGCCTCCCGACTCCCGACTTTCCACTAATTTTACTCCCCATGTCACTGTTCATCACATCGCTCAATTCGGGTAGCAATGCCAACTGTTACTATATCGGTACCCGGCACGAAGCAGTATTGATCGATGCGGGACTAAGCTGCCGGGAGACAGAAAAGCGGATGCGTCAACTGGAACTTTCCATGGAAAAGGTAAGGGCCATCTTTGTTTCCCATGAACACAGCGACCATATCACCGGGTTGGCAGGGCTGAGTAAAAAATTCAGGCTGCCGGTATATATCACCGGAGGAACCCTTTCTGAATGTACGGTTCCGGTGCAGGAAGAACTGGTCTGTTCTTTTCAAAAAAATAAAGCGGTTCGCATCGGCGGTTTATCCGTCATGCCTTTCAAAAAAAGTCATGATGCCGCGGACCCTCACAGTTTCATGGTCTCAGGAAATGGGGTGAACATCGGGATCATCACCGATATCGGCTATGCGTGCAAACAGGTGATCAAATACTTCAGCCAGTGCCAGGCTGTTTTCCTTGAATCCAATTATTGTGATGATATGCTGAGCAATGGCAATTATCCTTATTACCTGAAGAACCGGATCAGCAGCGATGAAGGGCATTTATCCAATGCACAGGCCCTGGAGTTGTTTACCCATTACCGGTCTCCCGACCTGCAACTATTGATACTCTCACATTTGTCGAAAAATAATAATAAACCCGAACTGGTAGAATCGATCTTCAGCAAGCTCGCCTCCACTACAAGGATCGTGGTGGCTTCCCGCTATGAAGCGACACCGGTATTTTGCATAGAAAATAAAAATGGGGTTATACCCAACGTGATCAAACAGCGGAAAATGGCGCATGAAAAACAGCTATCGCTTTTCTAAGTTTAACCGCAAAGGCGCCAGGTCGCTAAGTAACGCAAAGAATTTCGACAGAAACTTGGCGAACCCCCCGCGTCCTGGCGTCTTCGCGGTTAAACCTTCTTCAAAATATTCATCAGTATCTTTTCCTCAGCCTGTAATCCTTTAACCTGTTTGGTTCCTGACCCCTTTTTCACCAGCCAGGGTTCCAGCCTCCCGTTCTCATATAAGTCGAGTAAAGAAGGATGTACATAGTATTTTTTACAGACCGTCCGGCTGTTCCCCAGTTGCTCCGCCACTTTATCCAGGACCTCTATGACCTTTTTCTTTCCTTCGGTTTCTGTTTCAAAAGCGCCTGCTTCAGTCAATGCATTCAGCGCAGTAACTGTCCCGCACCAGGTGCGCAGGTCCTTCGCAGTGAATTCTCCTTCCGCGATCTCTTTTATATAATCGTTCACCATACCTGATTCAATAGACTGTCTCTTCCCTTCCTCATCCCTGTACTGAAATAATTCCTGCCCCGGAATATCCCTGCACTGGTTGACGATCTTCGACAATTTTTTATTTTTCAATGTTACACAGTGCTCCACTCCTTTTTTACCCCTGAACGTGAATTTGACCTCACCCCCTTTTATTTCAGCATGTTTATCCTTCAGCGTAGTAAGACCAAAGGACCCGTACAATTTTTCATAGACTTCGTTGCCGATCCGGATCCCTGTTTTTTCCATCAGCGTGATCACTGCTGCCAGCACTTTATTCTTTGGAAGCCCCGGCAATGCAAGATCTTTCTGTACCCTTTTGCGGATTATGGGCAATACTTTCCCCAGTTCCAGCAGGCGATAGAACTTTGTTTTACCTCTTATCTCGTTCCAGAGCTGGTGATAGCGGTATTGTTTTCTTTTTTTTATATCTAACCCGGTAGCCTGCAGGTGACCATTATCCAATACACATATCCATACTTCTGTCCAGGCCGGTGGAAGTACCAATAACTGAATACGTTTCAATTGTGCTTTGTTCTTTACCGTTCTATCCTTGTATTTGTAGATGAATCCTTTGCCCGATGGTACCCGGCTGATACCTTCTTCTGTACCGTTTATATAGACCAGGCGGGCTGCTTTGGCAGTAGCTACGGGGTCTGCGCCCAGCTCTTTAAGCCGGCTTTTTTTAATAGGCGATGCTCCCATGATGGCTGATTATAAATATCGGCATTAATTATTTCCCTGCCCTTGGCATTTTAATTGTACCGGCTTATCAAAATCATTGCAATGAAAAAACTCATTTCCGCATTACTCTTTCTCCCGGCCATTGTTGGATGTAATAATAATGCCAATAAAGAAAAAGAAATCAATACCACTACGAGCGATACAGTACAAACGGGTGCGCAAACCGTAAACCTGCCGGAACCCTATGCCACTGAATCTGTCAGGAATATGAGCAAAGTGATCGGCTGGCCGGCTGATAAAATGCCACAGGCGCCCGCGGGATTTGTCGTTACCCGGTTTGCAGACAGTCTCGACAGCCCGAGATGGATCTATGTAACAGATGACGGAGATATTTTTGTGGCCGAATCCAGCCGGGAGGCTGAAAAAAGTGCAAACAGGATCACCCTTTTCAAAGACAAGGATAATGATGGCATTCCTGAATCAAGATCGGTATTCCTCACGGGTTTGAACCAACCTTTTGGGATGTTAAAACACCACGACCATTTTTACGTAGCCAATACCGATGCATTGATGCAATATGATTATAAGGACGGAGCTGCATCGATCAGTACACCCGGGAAAAAAATACTTTCTTTACCCGGTGGTCCGCGCCACTGGACAAGGAATATAATTGCCAATGCGGCAGGCACCAAGATCTATATCGCAGTGGGTTCAGGGAGCAATGTGGCAGAAGACGGGTTCACCAAGGAAATACGAAGGGCGAATATCATAGAAGTAAATCCCGACGGAACCGGGGAACGAATTTATGCAAGCGGTTTAAGAAATCCTGTAGGCATGGACTGGGCGCCGGGTACGAATACTTTATGGACCGCGGTCAATGAAAGAGATGAACTGGGTGATGATCTTGTTCCGGATTATATGACCAGTGTTAAAGAAGACGGCTTCTATGGATGGCCCTGGAGCTATTTTGGAAATCATATCGATCCCAGGCTGAAAGACTCGGCGAATGTAAATAAGGCAGCGTCCGCGATCGTTCCCGACTATGCGCTGAATGCACATACCGCTTCCCTGGGATTGGTGTTCTACAAAGGCGGCAATTTCCCGGATAAATACAATGGTGGTGCTTTTATCGGGCAGCATGGTTCCTGGAACCGTTCCGCATTCGTTGGTTATAAAGTAGTGTTCGTTCCCTTCTCCAATGGAAAACCTTCGGGGCCCATGGAAGATTTCCTGACCGGTTTTATCGCCGATGAAAGCAAGAAAGAAGTATACGGAAGACCGGTGGGCGTGGCTGTATTGAAAGACGGCTCATTACTGGTAGCCGACGATGGAGGCAATAAGATCTGGCGGGTGAGTAAGAAGTAATTTTAAAATTAACACTTTATCAAATTAACCCCATGGCAAAGTATTCAAAAAAAGCACAGGATAAGATCGAAAAAGTAATGCATGAAAAAAAAGCAGGCACATTAAAGAGCGGTCGTAGCGGCAAGAAGGTAACGAGTCGTAAACAGGCGATCGCTATCGGTATATCCGAGGCACGTGCAGCAGGCGCCAAAGTACCGAAGAAGACTGCTTCGAATTCGTCTCGCAGCAAGTCGGCGACTAAAAAAACAGCAAAGAAAAGAAGCAGCAAATAAGATCAGTCGGTACTGTTTGCTTTTTGAAGCAGCCTGGCTCCTTCTTCTGCGCTGATCATCTTCAGCGGGGTAAATAATTTATTCTCCGCTTTATTATAGTTTATGAAAAAGTCTTTTAACTGCCCGTTATGTTTATTACCCAATTGCTTCATGGAACTGACGGAAGCGAAAATTATCGATTCATCAGGAATAAAGAAGTAGCGGTCATTCCGTATCTTTTTACGCCCTTCTGTTTGCTCGGCCAGCAACACACCGACCAGGCGGCACCGGGTCTTACAACCGGTAAAACTGGTGAATTCTGAAATGATCATTGCATCGAGCGGGTCGCCGTCCTCGCCTTTTGTTCCTTCGATAAAACCAAAATCATAGGGAAAGACCATTCCTAATGGCAAGGCCTTTCTTACTTTGAATATTCCCGTTTGAGGATCATACTTATACTTCAGGTTATTCCCTTTCACCGTTTCAATGATGATATCATGGTATTGCATACAGGTCTTTTAATATCACCGGCAAAAACCCTTCCAAGAGCGTGGCTTGTAATTTGATTATCGTAAACAAACAATCCTATGCCGGAAGGCCCATCCATATTTATTGTAAAAGAAACGATTGGCCCGTTGTTCAAAGGGAAAAGGATCACGGCTGCGTCCGGTAATGCGAAGATCGAAATGGGCAAACTGGCCGGGAAAAAGATCAGCGATATCAAAAGCTGGGGCAAACATTTGCTGATCTGCCTGCCCGGGTTAATGATCAGGATCCATTTTTTAATGTTCGGCTCCTACAGCATGGATACCCAGACCAAACAGGACCGAAGTGTTCGCTTGGTCCTATCGGCTGGTAAAAGAAAACTCTATTTCTATACCTGTTCGGTAAAGCTGCTGGAAGGTGAGCTTGAATCTTTATATGACTGGGAAGCAGACCTGCTCAGTAAAAAATGGAACCCTGCGAAAGCAAGAAAAAAACTTAAGGCCATTCCCAAAACCATGGTCTGCGATGCCATACTGGACCAGGACATCTTTGCCGGTGCAGGCAATATTTTCAAGAACGAAGTATTATACCGTGTCAGGATCCATCCTGAAACAAGGATTCAAAATATTCCACCGCGAAAATTAACTGAACTGGTCACAGAGACCCACCGCTATGCCTATGATTTTCTGAAATGGAAAAAAGCATTCACGCTGAAAAAACACTGGCTGGCACATACAAAGAAGACCTGTCTTCGTTGCGACCTGCCTTTTATTAAAAAATATTGTGGCAAGACAAAACGGCGCAGTTTTTTCTGTACGAACTGCCAGGAAAAATACGGATCATGAAATGGCATATCGGATGTTCAGGTTTTAGTTACAGGGAGTGGAAGGATGTTTTCTATCCGCCGAAACTTCCGCAACGGGAATGGTTCAACTATTACGCCAGCCGGTTCTCCACACTGGAACTGAATGTGAGTTTCTACCGCTTTCCGCAACTCAGTATGCTGCAAGGCTGGTATGATAAAAGCCCTGCCGGGTTTTCTTTTGCAGTAAAAGCACCGCGGCTGATCACCCATTTCAAACAACTGGTCGATTGTGAAAAATACCTGGAAGATTTTTACACGGTTTGCCGGGATGGTCTGAAAGAAAAGCTGGGACCTTTATTATTCCAGTTCCCGCCAGCTTTTCATTACACGGAAGAACGACTCAGCAGGATCATTTCATCACTGGATGGTTCGTTCCGGAATGTGGTGGAATTCCGTCATGCCGGCTGGTGGGATAAAAAAGTGTACACCGCCCTGGAAAAACAGGATCTTATTTTTTGTGGGATGAGTTACCCCGGCTTGCCCGACGATGTGATAACAACATCTCCAACCGGCTATTACCGTTTTCACGGCGTGCCCAAATTGTATTACTCCGAATACGATACCGCTTATTTGAAGAGAATAGCAGACAATATGCTGAAACAAAAAGAGCTGAAAAGCATGTATTGTTATTTCAATAATACCGCCGCCCTGGGCGCTATCGCCAATGCCGGGTGGATAGAAAATTATATAAAAGAAAAATAGTCCTGGTATATCTGGCAGGTTGTTTGTTAGAAAAAAATATGCCCTCGACCGTGATAGCCAATATGAACTATAACGAAAGCACTTCAACGCTCCGTGTTCGTTTTGTATCAGGATTGGTTTATGAGTATAAAAAAGTTCCGGCCCGGATATTCCGCGCCATGCAACGTGCAGGATCGAAGGGAACTTTTCTCAACCAGTATATCAAAGGGCATTATGATTATAAAAAGGTCAACTGATCAGTATGGCAGTACGGCAATCAAAGAAGAAAAAAAGAAGTACAAAGAATAAACCGGGACGGGGAACCTATGATGCCCTGAAGTTCTTCGGGGAAAAACAATACACCGGCATGAAAGTCGGTGGCCATCACAAATGGTATTACGACAAAGGAGTATGGCAGGAAAAAAAGATACACCCCGATTGCTGGGAGATCCATTATGCAGTTACCAAACGCAGGGCCGGGAAGGCCCCAACAGGTTCAGGAGCTGCCGTAGGCACCGGTTATCACTGGTATATCATGGCCAACCAGCTGGTATCAAAACTCAACGCCGATGATTACACTACCGTTCTGTCCGGTTTAAAATTCAAGCTCGCACATAAACGGGCGGCAAAAGGATCCTGGAGCGCCTCTGCGGCTGCCCGCAGAAAAGAACTTGTCAATTTTTTAAAAGGAATGATCCGGCAACTGGAAAATAAACCTATCCCGCTCCAGTTCAACTATGATGAGACGGAGTTCAAAGGCGAAGCGATGCCGATACTTCCTTCCTTCCACGATGGGTTATATTATGATTACGATATCCTGCTGAACGGTGCGCCATTCGGTATACTGCACCGGCTGAAGAATAACTGGAAAATAGAAGGTGCGGAAGATAACAGGTTAGTAAAGATGATCGGGGAGATCATTGATACAACAACCTAATTGCTACTATTTCAGTTTGCCGGCCAATGCTTTTAAAATGCTATTGACATATTGGAGTTGCAGCTGTAAAGGTTTTTTCTTTTCCGGTACCAGTTTTCCTTTAGCCACGATCTTTACCCCGTGTGCGATCGCATAGAACGCAAATACCTTATTCCCGGATTCGGGTACCGGTGTAGCATAACCCGTGACAGCAATTCCCCATTCGCTGTTGAATAACCGGCAAACATTCAGCGCCATTTCAGCAGTTACTTTTTCGGAAACACAATTGGTCATTTCCGCGTGAATGGGTTCAACATGAAGGTGCTTGTATTTCTGGCCCAGGTTATAGGTCGTTATCCCGCCCTGGTAAAATTCAGAAGCGAATTCCGCCTGTGACAAGGCTGCCTGCAATAAGCCTGACGTCACGCTTTCAGCTACGGATACAGTTTCTTGCCGCCGTTTGAGAAAATGGTGAATTTTTTCAAGTTGGCGGATATCAAACACGAAATTATCAATCATTGTTTCCTGGTTGCAAAAGCTCTGCCAGCCTTTTAAGCAGCAGCAGGGTAACCGGGCATAGTTTTAGTGTCGCTCCTGAATAGTATGAGAAAATTTTTCCGGAATAACGGCCTCTCGCTTGTCTTCTTCAGTCTTTTTTTGTTTACCATGGCCGGGCAATTCTTTACCGGATTCAGGGAATATAATAAAGAAAGAAAAGAAAACGGCCAGCAGGAAATGGCTATGAAGAATTATTTGCATTCCGGTCATTTTATCCAGGCCACATTCGAGAACTGGGAAAGCGAGTTCCTGCAAATGGCATTATTTGTAATACTCACCATATCACTCCGGCAAAAAGGATCTTCCGAATCTAAAAAATGCGAAGGCAAAGAAGAAGTAGACCGGGAACCATCTCCCCGTCGAAAAGATGCCCCCTGGCCGGTAAGGAAAGGCGGGTTCATACTCCTGTTGTATAAAAATTCTCTTTCGATTGTTTTACTGTTGCTCTTCCTTCTTTCCTTTATTTTTCACTTTTGCGGAAGCCTGCAACACGAGAATGAAGAACTGGCATTAAAAGGATTGCCGGCCGAAACTATCGGTCATTATATATTCAGCAGTCGCTTTTGGTTCGAGTCCTTCCAGAACTGGCAAAGCGAGTTCTTATCCGTTTTTGCCATCGTGATCCTTTCCGTTTTCCTGCGGCAAAAAGGGTCATCCCAATCTAAACCTGTAGATGCCCCGGATAGTGAGACCGGCGAATAAGCTTGTTGTGGAAGCTTCTCCCCGCAATGTGGTACCGGTCGCGGTGAGGAATTTGCGACATACACACCCAATGGCATATGGTTTGTAAAAGTTACGACAGGGAGAAGAAAAAATGAAAAAGCTAGTTTATTTGTTCGCAGCAACAATCATCGGCAGTTGCAACAATACCGCCGATAAAACAGAAAGAGAGCAGGCAGACAGTACCATAATAAATGAGCCTAAAATCGACAATACCCGTATCCCTGCAGATTCAGGACTTACCAGGGATACGTTTAACATGCATTCGGCACGACTCAACGACACCGGGAATATGAGATCGAGAGGTTATTAGGCCAGGCAGGAAAGTTTTCACACCGGATTTGGTATAATATTTAATGATCAGGGTGTATGAGTCTTTCCCTTTATCGAAAAAAAAGAACTTTCAAAGGCACCCCTGAACCTACCGGCGGGAAAGGTTCGGGGAAGGAGCTTCGTTTTGTCGTTCAGAAACATGATGCCAGCAGGCTGCACTATGATTTCCGCCTGGAAATGAATGGTGTATTGAAAAGCTGGGCCGTTCCGAAAGGCCCTTCCCTGAACCCGGCAGATAAACGGTTAGCAATGATGGTAGAGGATCACCCTTATGATTACCGGGATTTTGAAGGTATTATTCCCAAAGGAAACTATGGTGCAGGCACCGTGATAGTCTGGGATGAGGGCACGTATGAATCACTGGAAGGAGGAACAAGGGCTGAACAGGAAAAGGAATTGCTGAAAGAATTAAAAAAAGGTTCGGTAAAGGTCCGCATGAACGGGACCAAACTGAAAGGAGAATTTGCGCTGGTAAAATTAAAAGCCAAAGAAGATAATGCCTGGCTGCTGATCAAGCACCGTGATAAGTACGCAAAGGAAACGGATGTGACGAAAAAAGACAAATCGGTCCTCTCCGGTAAGTCCATTACTGCTGTTGCAAAAACCAGTACAACCATTTACGGTAAGAGTAATGGGAAAGCGAACAGGATCGCTGCAGGTAGATCCCGCAAGACTGCTTCGGCAAAGACTCCTAAGATTGCTTCGACTTCGTCCCGTAATAACGCAAGGCCAAAAAAAAAAGCTCCTGCTAAAGGAACCAAAGCAGCTTTCCCAACAACCATAAGGCCCATGCTCGCCACGCTGGTCGACAAACCCTTCGATGAACCGGGTTGGCTCTACGAGATCAAATGGGATGGATACAGGGCGGTGGCGCTGATGAACAGGGGTAAGGTCGATCTTATCTCGCGCAACAATAAATCCTTCAACAAAAAATTCTATTCTGTTTATAATGCATTAAAAGAATGGAAGATTAACGCGGTGGTGGATGGTGAAGTGATGGTGCTCAATGAAAAAGGGATCGCCCATTTCGGGTCCCTGCAGAACTGGCGAAGCGAAGCAGACGGGCAGCTGACCTTTTATGTATTCGATATACTTTGGCTTAACGGCTATGACCTCACGGAGCTGCCACTGACCGAACGAAAAGGATTGCTTAAAGAAAATTTACCTGAAAACGATACGATACGACTGAGTGAGAGTTTTGAAACGTCCGCGTCCGAATTCCTGGAAGCCGCTTCCAAAATGGGAATGGAAGGTATCATGGCCAAAAAGGCCGATAGTATCTATTTCCCGGGTGAACGGACCAAAGAATGGCTGAAGATAAAAGCTAACAAACGACATGAGGTAGTGATCGGGGGATTTACACAGAACGAAGGTTCCTCAAAAACATTCAGCTCCCTGCTGGTTGGGGTCTACGATGGCAGCCGGCTCGATTATATCGGTAAAGTAGGTACGGGATTTAATGAAAAGATGCAGGCGGAGATGATGACAAAGATGAAAAAACTCGCCACGACCAAAGTTCCTTTTACCGAAGTACCCGATGTAGACAAGCCTTCCCGTTTCCGGCCCAATCCTCCCAAAGCAAAAGTGACCTGGTTAAAACCACAACTGGTCTGTGAAGTAAGTTATACAGAGATCACCGGTGATGGCGTGATGCGGCATCCTTCTTTTGAAGGGATGCGTACGGACAAAAAAGCCAAAGACGTAAAAAAAGAAAAGGCGATAACGAAAAAAGAGATAATAGAAAAAACAAAGTCGCCGGTTGAAAGATATACAAGACCCGTTATGGACAAAAGCCGTAAAACGCTGCTCAACCCCACCGATGAGACACAGGTAAGGAAGATAAACGGTCATGAATTGAAATTTACCAACCTCAGCAAAGTATACTGGCCGGGTGAAGGATATACTAAAAGGGATATGCTGAACTATTATTACCAGGTGGCGCCTTATATATTGCCCTATTTAAAAGACCGGCCACAATCACTCAACCGTTTTCCCAATGGTATCAACGGAAAAAGTTTTTACCAGAAAGATGTTACTGCTTCCGCCCCGGACTGGATAAAAATGGAACCGTATACAACCGGGAAAGGCGAGAAAAAGAATTTCCTGGTACCGGAAGAGGAAGCCAGCATTTTATACATGGCCAATGCAGGCGCTATTGAAATGAACCCCTGGAACAGTACCATCCACAAAGAAGACTATCCCGACTGGTGCCTGATCGATCTTGATCCATCCGCTAAGAACAGCTTTGACCAGGTGATCGAAACGGCACAGGCCACTAAAAAAGTGCTCGATCAATTGGGTGTGACAGGTTATGCGAAAACATCCGGCTCCACCGGTATCCATATCTATATCCCGCTGGGCGCAAAGTATGATTATGACCAATGCCAGTTGTTTGGAAAACTGGTCGCGACCGAGGTGCACAGGATGTTGCCTGCTTTTACAAGTATTGAACGCATGACAAGGAACCGGAAGAATAAATTGTATGTGGATTACCTGCAGAACCGGCCCAAAGCAACATTGGCTGCGCCTTATTCATTACGGCCAAAGCCCGGGGCTACTGTTTCTATGCCTCTTTATTGGAAAGAAGTGAAAAAAGGATTGGCGATGAAAGATTTCACCATAAAAAATGCGATCGCCAGGATAAAAAGCGAAGGTGATATTTTTAAACCCGTTCTCAAGAAAGGCATCGACCTTGATAAGATCCTGAAGAAGTTTTGATCCCGAAGCCGTTCTTTTTCGCCACGAATAGACACGAAAAATAGAATTGAGGACAAATTAATTGCCTTCGGCAATTGCTTAATACAGGGTTGGCCACGAATGAACACGAAATGACACGAAATCATTTTGCCTGCGGTAACCGGTTCTTTTACGGAGATCTTTTCGTGTGTTTTAGTGTGATTTCGTGGCTACCCCCATTGCCGCAGGCAATCAATTATTTAATTGTACTTATTAAGTGTCATCGTAGTCTTTTTTGCCACGAATACACGAATTGACATGGGAAAGGGGTGGAGATCTTTTCGTGTGTTTTAGTTTGATTTCGTGGCTACCCAAACAATTTACCACAGGCAAACCCATCTCCACAAATTGGGAATTTCAATGGACAACAAAATAAAAAATGATACGAAATTATAATGTGTTCATCCTGTTTATTCTTTTGAAAGCCTTGCCGGGATTAGTTTTCCCGCCAATTATAAAATCGTAACCCATGTTTATCCACTTTTTTATGCACAGGCATACTTCTTGTTTTCCGCACTTATGTTGAATAATTTTTTTACCCAAAAATTTACAATCATGGCAACAGAACAACGCAGGCGGAATGCATCCAATGATGATGACAACCGCGGAAGAAATTCCAGGCAGCATGATAGCTCTTCATACGGCCGGTATGAAGAGAACGAAAGGAACACAAGATTTGATGAAGACGAAGACAATGATTTTCAGCCGCAGGGCTACCGCGACCAGGAAGACGAATTTGATGAATTTGACGAAGCGGGGTATGAAAGAGAGGATGATGACTATGATTACCAGGGCGGTGAAGGACAGTACAGGAACGCACAGAACAGGTATGGTTCGCAGGATTTTGAAGAAGATTACAGCGATGAGGACCGTGATTCAGGGTACAGTGGAAGGAATGACAACGGGAACAGGCGTCATTCACGTATGGGTTTTGGCGGTATGAGGAATGCCGGCAATCAGGGTAGTTACAATTCAGGTAGTAGTTATGGTAACAGCCGTGGCAGTTCAGGTGGTTATGGTTATGAGGGTGAAAGAGGCAACCGGAACGGACGCAATTCAGGTTATGAAGGACAGCGCCGCAATTCCGGGGGTTATGATTATGAAAGTGTAAGAGGTGAAATGAGTGCAAGAAGGAATATCAGCGATCGTATCTCCGGTGATTCAGGATGGGAAAATGAAAGGGGCGACTGGAACCGCAATCGTAATTCAGGTGGTTATGAAGGTGGCGGAAACTGGAATAACCGGTCGGGCGATTATGGTAATGAAGGGCAGCGCCGCAACTCCGGCTGGTCCGATAACTATGGAAACGGCCGCAGGAATTCAGGTGGTTCATCCCGTGTGAATTATAGCAACGACGAATACGGACGTGACAGCGAAGGCCGCTTTGCCAGCGGGCGCAGTAATATGGGTTCCGGCGGTGGTCGCTATAGTAATGAATACGATACCGATCAGAACAGTGGACGCAGCAACCGTTCCTCCAGTGGAAGAAATAATGGTGGCTCTTCCCGCAACATGAATGATGACAGCAACAGGACCAGTTCAGGCCGTACGAGTGGTACCGGTTCATCCAGCTCAAGGTCATCAGAAAGAAACAGCACATCAGGTAAAAGAGGTCCCGGAAATTCTTCTTCCGGCGGAACTAAAAAATCCGGTAAGAGCTCAACTTCGAAGACGAATAA
>DASYLC010000132.1:0-10904 GCA_036009775.1 Chitinophagaceae bacterium | reverse complement strand
TACACGGTATAACCACCCCAGATAGCCAGGCCCAATCCTGCAACCAATAGAAAGATGGCCACGGGTTTCTTCCATTGTGTCCTTGTTTTTTTAGGATAGAAAACACTTTTATAATCATGGATCGATTCTTCAGTAGCCGTAGCTGAACGGTTGTCCCTGACAGTTTGATCTTTCGGGGACACATAGATGGCCTGCCCGGAACTAAAAGTGAATTCGCCGGATCTCATTTTTACAAGAGTCCCGATGCCTTCAAACAGGAACGGTTTGCCAATATTTAAAAATTGTTGGGCCAGTCCGAGATGCGATTCAAGATCGGCAGCAGCCAGCGCTTTTATTTTGCCTGCCTGTGAAGAGATGAACTGGATCAGTTCCGGTGTTTCCTTCAATGATGGTTTATTCTCAAAGGAGACTCCTTCCAGGTTCGAAGCCTTGTTCTTGTTGGTTTCCGGTTCTATTGATGCGGAAGGATCAAGCAGAAATGTCCCGAGACCGGGAAGATCGAGGCGTTTGTGACTATAAAGATATTGGGCCAGGAGGGGCGCTATTTTCAAAACTGTTCGGTTAAGAGCTGTAAGATATATATTTTGCCCGGCTGTTGCAAGGGTTAAAACCGCAAGTGTTTTATCTTTGTGTCAATTATGCTGACCAACGAAGAAAATGGATTTATCGAATATTGGCAGGAGAACCGGACAAAAAAGAAAAAGATCTGGCGGCAACTGTCTGTCGGCCTGCCCCTGGGAGTAGCATTGGGAGGGGCGATTCTCATCAATATTTATTCCGGATGGAATCCCTCAGGCTCTTTCCTGGCACATAATAAGGAGCGTTTTCTTATTGTCCTCGCCGGGATCCTGCTGATCGTCGTCTTTGTCGTTATCTTTTCCGCCCGTCACCGCTGGGATATGAATGAACAGCATTACCGGGAATTACTGGCAAAGAAGGATAAATCATAAATTTGCTTCCTTTTGCAGCAAAACAGGCTCCCGGGAAGTCTTATTTCGTACGATCGAGATCATAAAATAATAAAATGAAAAAAATAATAGTTGTATTAGCGGCTCTTCCCCTGTTACTTACCGGTACAGCCTGTATAAAGGAAACCGGCTGCCAGAACAAGACGATACAAAGTGAGACCGGGGCGATGACGGCTTTTGCTGCCGCCAATAGTATAAATGGTACAACACACAGCACCGGCTTGATCTACGAGATCACACAGGCGGGTACCGGAGCCAACGCATTGCCCACATCGAATGTCAAGGTCCGTTATACCGGTAAATATCTCGATGGAAATGCATTCGAGACCGTCCAGGTAACGCCTGCTGAGGTGCGGGTAGATGGTACTATTCCCGGCTGGCAGATCGCTTTACAATTGCTCAACGAAGGCGCAAAGATCAAAGTGATCATTCCCTCGGCCCTGGCTTATGGTTGCGGTGGCAAAGCTCCTATACCGGGCAATACAATACTTTATTTTGAAATAGAACTGGTCGATATCCTGTAACGGCGATAAACTGTTTAAATAGACCCCGGTCATCCCTGAGAAGGAAACCGGGGTTTTACTTACTTCATAGTTAGAGAAGCAGTAGTTGTATTTTTGCATATATTAATTTTATCACCTTGTCACACGAAGCCATATCGGTATTTGATATTTTTAAAATAGGAGTGGGCCCGTCCAGTTCCCATACCCTTGGCCCGTGGAGAGCCGCGCAGCGGTTTGTGGAATCATTAAAGGAAAAAAGTATCCTGTTTGATGTTACGGAAGTAAAGGTCCTGCTCTATGGTTCATTGGCAAAAACGGGAAAAGGTCATGGAACAGATGTGGCTGTACAACTGGGTTTGTGCGGTGATGATCCTGTAACATTCGCGGTGGACCAGATCGATGCCAAGATCAATGATATCGCTGCGATGAAAAAGCTCGTGTTGCTGGGTTTGCATGAAGTGGAATTTGACCCGAGAGAAGATATTGATTTCCTGGTCACTGAAACATTACCTTTTCATCCCAATGCACTTACCTTTTTAGCCAGCTTGCGGAATGGTGAATCCATCGCGGAAACTTTTTATTCAATCGGCGGCGGCTTTGTTGTAAAAGAAGGAGAGGAACCGGGCGGTAAACAAACCGTTCAATTGCCTTTCCCTGTGAATACGGCCGATGACCTGCTTCACTGGTGTATCAAGACAGGGATGTCCATCAGCGACATTGTATTGGAAAATGAAAATGCCTGGCGGCCTGAAAAACAGACAAAGGAGGGGGTGCTGAATATCTGGCGGGTGATGAAAGAATGTATCTATCGCGGTGTACATACACCGGGCATATTGCCGGGAGGGTTGAATGTAAAACGCCGTGCGGCAGGGTTGAATAAAAAACTGACCGGTGATAAAACCTATACTGATTACGATTCCTGGGTCACCACGATCCGTTCCGGCGGCAATGATTTTAAATATACGCTGGATTGGGTCAGTTGTTTTGCCCTCGCTGTCAATGAAGAGAATGCTTCTTTTGGAAGGGTAGTAACGGCGCCAACAAATGGCGCGGCCGGTGTGATCCCCGCGGTATTACAATATTATATTGCTTTCTGCGATGGCAATAAGGAAGATAAGATCATGCAGTTCCTGCTGACAGCTGCTGAGATCGGAAGTATATTCAAGAAAGGAGCAACATTGTCGGCTGCGATGGGTGGTTGCCAGGCAGAGATCGGTGTATCATCGGCGATGGCCGCGGCGGGACTTACCGAATGCATGGGCGGAACACAGAAACAGGTGATGATGGCTTCGGAGATCGCTATGGAACATCATTTGGGATTGACCTGCGACCCGATCGGAGGATTGGTGCAGGTTCCCTGTATTGAAAGAAATACGATGGGCGCCATCAAAGCCATTACTGCTTCACAACTGGCCTTGCAAAGCACACCTGATTTTGCCAAGGTATCGCTGGATGCGGTGATCAGGACCATGTGGGATACGGCAAAGGATATGGACTTCAAGTACAAGGAAACGGCCGATGGCGGATTGGCGATCAATGTTCCGCTCAGCTTACCGGAGTGCTAAAGCGGGCCCTGTTTACGCATTTACAACCCTGTAAAACAACTTCAGACTCTCGGTAACCCAGCTTTTAGTTATTATCTGTTAACTATCATCTGTCATCTATCCATTATCATCTTTTAAGTAACTTCCATTAAATATCCACTGCATGCGCTACGCCGTCCTTTCTTATTTCTTATTCCTTATTTCTCATTCCTTATTTGCGCAGCACTTCGGTGGTAACCCGACTTCCCATACATGGAAACAGATCAATACTGATTCGGCCCGTATTATTTTTCCCGCAGGACTGGATAGCCAGGCCAACCGGGTGGCTTCGATCGTTCATTACCTGGCCGCCAACAACCCTGCTTCACTGGGCAGCCAGGTGAAAAAGATCAACATTGTATTGCAGAACCAGACGATCATCCCGAATGGTTATGTACAACTCGGTCCTTACCGCAGCGAATTTTTCATGACGCCCGATATGAATAGTTTCAGCCAGGGAACCATACCCTGGAGCGATCAGCTGGCCCTGCATGAATACCGCCACGTTCAGCAGTTCAATAATTTCAACAATGGATTGAGCCATGTAATGAAAACACTTTTTGGCCAGGAAGGGTATGCACTCGCCATCAATGCATCGATCCCGGATTGGTTCTATGAAGGCGATGCGGTGTATAATGAGACCGTATTGACAAAACAGGGCAGGGGACGATTACCACTTTTCCTGAATGCGTTTCCTTCTCTCTGGAGAGAAGGGAAAAATTATTCCTGGATGAAACTGCGGAACGGTTCTTATAAGGATTATGTCCCGAATCATTATTATCTCGGTTACCTGCTGGTGAATTATGGAAGGGAACGATACGGCGCTGATTTCTGGACAAAAGTGACAAAGGATGCCAGTGCCTACAACGGATTATTCTATCCTTTTCAAAAAGCGGTAAAAAAATATGCGGGAGTTGATTATAAAAAATTCAGGGAACAGGCTTTTTCATTTTACAAAACAAAGACAGATAATATAGTTTCCCCGAAGGATGAATATCTTTTCCCGGTAAAAAAGGAACATGTGGTCAGTTACTACTTCCCGTATGCAGCAGGTAACGACTCACTGATCTACCTGAAAACGAGTTTTCACAAACGACCGGCCTTTTATATTAAAGATGTAAATGGCGAACATAAATTAAGAGTAAAGGATATTGCTATCGACGAGCAGTATTCTTACCGCAATGGAAAGATCGTATATGCGGCCCTGGAGAATGATCCCCGCTGGTTATGGAAAGATTACAGCGTTATCAAACTACTGGATGTGCAAACAGGGAAGCAACGGAAACTTACAAGTAAAACGAAGTATTTCACACCGGATATATCGGCCGACGGATCAAAAGTAGCCGCCGTGCAGGTGAGTGAGAGCGGTCAATCCGAACTGCATATCCTCGACGCAGCCAACGGACAGGTACTTAAAGCGATCAAATCAACTGAGGTCAACCTGTTCACCGATCCTAAATTCATTGATGAGAATTCATTGGTGACTGCCGTTCGGCTCAACGACGGCAAAATGGCGCTGGCCAGTGCCGAGATCTCAACGGGTAATACGATGCGCCTGACACCTCCCTCTTTTAATGTAGTGGGTTATCCCTGTGTCAGCAAGGGGATCATTTATTTTACCGCGTCTTATGATGGCAATGATGATGTTTTTGCGCTGCGGATGAGCGATAGCAAAATATTTAAGATCAGCAATGGCCCGTCTGGGAAGTATTTTGTCAATGCCGGTAACGGGAAGATAACCTGGTCCGAATTCACAGCTGAGGGCTACCAGTTAATGCAGGTAGACGAACAAAGTATCGCCTGGAATGAGATCAGCGCGGCAACGGCCGAAAAGCTGGAAGATAAATTCCCGGTAAGTGGTGATAAAGAATGGAGCGCTATTCTGCGTGCTATTCCACAACGGAATTTTACCACAGCTAAATACAGGAAAGGAACAAAGCTCTTCAATTTCCACAGCTGGCGTCCTTATTATGAAGACCCCATCTTTACTTTTTCGTTGTATGGTGAGAATGTGCTGAACACCTTCCAGACAGAATTGTATTATTTGTATAACCAGGATGAGAAAACAAGTGCTGTTGGTTTCGGCGGTGTATATAGCGGGTGGTTCCCTTATATCAATTTTGGTACGGAGCTAACGTTCAACCGGGAAAGGATCACCGGGAACAAATTGCGTCAATGGGACCAGCTGGATTCAAGGATCGGGTTGAGTATTCCGTTGAGCATGACCAGCGGACAGACCTACAGGAATTTTAATATCAGTAGTTTTTATGTACTCCGTAATGAATTCAACAAAGGATTCTTTAAAGATTCGACCGGTAATACATCCTTTACTTACCTGCAGCATTCTATTAGCTGGAATCAGCAGGTGCAGCGGGCTGTGCAACATTTCTATCCCCGCTTTGCTTATTTTTTATCGGCTACCTACAGGCATGCGATCACCAGTTATGAAGGATACCAGTTCAATAGCACGGCCAACCTGTTTATACCGGGATTCATGCCGGCTCATAACATTCAACTGGCAGGTTTTTTTCAGCAGATCGATACATTAAGACAGGTTCTTTTTGGTAACCGCTTTCCTTATTCAAGAGGTTATACCGGCCGCTATTATTCACGGATGTGGCGTTTGTCGGCCAATTATCATTTACCGCTGGTCTATCCCGATTGGGGATTTGGAAATATTCTTTACCTGCAGCGTTTGCGGGGAAATATTTTTTATGATTTCACCAACGTGAGTGATAGAAAAGCTTCCGCGGATCAGCGCAGCGTAGGTGCCGAGATCTTTGTCGATACCAAATGGTGGAACCAATACCCTTTGACCTTTGGTTTCCGTGTCAGCCGGTTGCTGGACCGGGACCAGTTTGATGGATTTAAAGGGACGATATTTGAATTCATTTTACCGGTGAGTATTCTTCCCAGGTAAGCTGCGGTTAAAGGGCATGGCTGTGGGCCATTGGCTTTGGGCTGCAGACGCGTCAAAGAGAAGCAAGACTTTCTTCGATCACTTTGATCTTTTCTTCCGCATCTGCTTTTTTCTTTCTTTCGATCTCGATGACTTCGGGTTTGGCATTCTGAACGAAACGTTCATTGCTAAGTTTCTTGTCGACAGAGACGAGGAACCCTTTCAGGTAATCGAGGTCCTTTTGCAACTGGTCCTTTTGGGAAGAAGTGTCGAGTACGGTCGTTGTCTCAATAAAGAATTTATCCTTTTGAACAACAACGGTTATACTATTGGCTACACTGGCAGATGTAAATACCAGCGATTCGGCATTCACCTGTTTCAATACGATGGCTTCGATCTTTTTATATACAGCCGGCTGTTCTGTTTGCAGGTGCAGCCTGACGGGATCTTTTGGCTTTAACTGGTTCTTAACCCTCGCATCACGGATCGAGCTGATCATTTCTTTAAGTAAAGCACCAGTGCTGATCAGTTCGGTATTCACGGCTTCAGTGGCAGGATATTGTCTAACGGTCAGGTCATCCGTCCTTTCTTTCAATTGGTGATAAATGTCTTCCGTAACAAATGGCATGAAAGGGTGCAGCAATTGCAGCAGCTCTTCAAAGAACCCAACTGTTTTTTCATACACTGCTTTGTCAATAGGTTGTTCGAAACCTGGTTTTACCCATTCCAGATACCAGCTGCAGAAATCATCCCATATTAATGAGTAGATCGTTTTCAGTGATTCGCTCAAACGGAAATCTTTGAACTGCTCGTCCAGTTCCAGTCTTACCTGCCTTAGACGATTCTCAAACCATTCAACGGCAAAGTTAGCATCGTCGGCCTTCAGGCCGCTTCCAGCGTCCCGGCGGCCTTCCCACATCTTCACCAGCTTTAACGCATTCCACATCTTATTAATGAAGAACTTGCCTTGCTCATTACCACCCTGGTCCCACATCAGGTCATTACCGGCAGGAGAAGAGATCATGATCCCAAAGCGCACCGCATCAGCACCATCTTTTTCGATCATTTCCAGCAGGTCGGGAGAGTTACCGAGTTGTTTGGCCATTTTTCTTCCCTGTTTATCTCTCACCATCCCGGTAAAGTATACGTCTTTGAATGGTGGTTGCTGTTTGTATTCATAACCTGCCATGATCATCCTTGCTACCCAGAAAAAAATGATATCCTGTCCCGTTACCAGGGTAGTGGAAGGATAATAATATTCAACATCTTTATTGCCCGGGTTGCTGATTCCCTTGAATACTTCCATTGGCCAGAGCCAGGAAGAGAACCAGGTATCCAGTACATCTTCATCCTGGTCGAGTTTGGGGTCGGTAATGGAGAATTCAGTCCTGAATATTTCTTTGGCTTCTGCTTCTGTTTCGGCCACAACAAAATGCCCGTTATCATCGTACCAGGCAGGGATACGTTGTCCCCACCAGAGCTGGCGGCTGATACACCAATCTTTGATATTCCCCAGCCAATGGCTATACGTGTTCTTTAATTTGCCCGGGTGAAACTGAATGGTATCGTCCATCACCGATTGCAATACTTCGGGATTCTTGCCGAGGAACTGCTGCATGTCGATGAACCACTGGAGCGACAGTTTATTTTCAATAACAGCACCGGTCCTTTCACTGGTACCCACCTGGCTTTTATAATCTTCGGTTTTTTCTATTTGTCCCAGTTCAGCAATATCGGCTGCGATCTTCTTCCTTAATTCAAAACGGTCGATACCATTATAAGCGAGGACTTGTGCGGAAGGGGCATCATCCATTAATTCCACGGTTGTGAATTTCCCGGTCAGGTCCAGCGTATCGATCGCTTTCAGCTGGTGTTTCGCTCCCAGCATATTATCGTTCTTATCATGCGCCGGAGTGATCTTGAGAGCCCCGGTACCAAATTCCGGTGTTACATATTCATCGGCGATCACCGGGATCCTGCGATTGATGATCGGGACGATCACTTCTTTCCCGATCATGTGTTTGTAACGTTCATCATCAGGGTGAACACCGATCGCTACATCACCCAGGATGGTCTCGGGTCGGGTTGTGGCCACGGTTATGCTTCCATCGCCTTCAGCCAACGGATACCGCACAAAATAGAGTTTGGAGTCAATGTCTTTAAAAATAACTTCTTCATCACTGAGTGCGGTCTGGCTCGCGGGGTCCCAGTTCACCATTCTTTTACCCCGGTAAATAAGTCCTTTGCGATAAAGATCAATAAAGACCCTGATAACGGCTTTGTAATAGTCGTCATCCATGGTAAAGGATGTACGGTCCCAGTCGAGACTACAGCCTAATTTCTTTAATTGCTGTAAAATGATCCCGCCATATTTTTCTTTCCATTCCCAGGCATACTTCAGGAAATCTTCACGGCTAAGGGACGATTTGGCGATCCCTTTTTCGCGGAGCATCTGTACCACTTTTGCTTCCGTGGCAATAGAGGCGTGATCCGTACCCGGAACCCAACAGGCATTCTTTCCCTGCATACGGGCACGACGTACCAGGATATCCTGGATGGTATTGTTCAGGCAATGACCCATATGCAGTACACCGGTTACATTGGGAGGAGGGATAACGATCGTGTACGGTTCACGGTCATCGGGTTTGCTTTGAAAATAATTCCTGTCAAGCCAGTGCTGGTACCATTTCTTTTCTGCGATGCTGTGTTCAAAGTTCTTGCTCAATTCCATACTAAAGCTGTAAAAGGTGCAAATTTACCGGGTTTTGGGGAGAAAAGGGCTAGTAGGGAATAGTGGAATAGTGTCTCAGTTTGAAATGCACGCACACGGATTTTACCGATACGACGGGTGAACACGGATTTATATGCTGTAAACAGCATATAAAGGATCAGTTGTCAGCTAAATACGCGTTCGACCTGAATTAGCGTAGCTAAATCAATCCGTGTTTATCCTTGCGGTCCGTGTCATCCGTGTTCCTGTATTTCTTTAGCCGTATAAAATAAGGTTAGCTGAACACACTAGGAACATAGTCAAACACATAGGCCTCTATGTGAAATCTATGTACCTATGTTTCTACTGTGGTTCAAAATAATTTCAAACCAGGACACTACTGGAATAGCTAGTGGCTGGCAGGAAGAAACTAGCGGGAATAAAACCCAGATCCGTAGCCCCGCAGCTAACAGCTAATATCTTACTCACTATGACTCATATGCTTCTTGATCTCCTCGCAGATATAGAACTCGCCTTCATGAACGATGATGATCCCCTGGTGGATCTCCCCGAGAGGGGAGGTTTTAGTAAGATAACCTTTGGCACCCAGTTCCAGCATCCGGGTGGCGTAGCGGGATTTATTGCTGACGGAAAAACCGATGATCTTGACAGAGGATGTCAGTTCCATGATCTTTTCGGTAATATTGAAGCCGTTGAGCGGGGTCATATTGATATCTACCAATATGATATCGGGTTTCAGATCTTTTGCGAATTCGATAGCGGCAAAACCATTATCACAGTCCGCTACGACCTGGAAACGGGGATTGTTCTCCAGCAACATTTTCCAGGACTCACGTACCATCTTATGATCATCTACAAGGATAATTCGGATCGCAGGGCTAGTCATTAAGTTGATTAATTGGGGGTATGTACGGGATAAAATCCGGTTTGGTTTTAATTAAGTTTCTTTTTTTTAATAAGATATTCAAGCGGTAAAAGCCCGGTAAATTGACGAATAAAGAAAGGTATTAATACTCTGAATTTCAATGTTTTTAATGCTATGAAGTATAATTCTAATTAAGATGCCGGGATGAGCCAGGTTTGCTTGCCTGCCCGGCATTCTTATTCTGTACCGCTTGATATTTAAAATTATATTCGCAAAATAATTGTCCTCCCGGCAATAATTTATCAACCATCAAATCAACTGCATGAAAAGAGAATTAGCATCCTGGTTCAGTCCCGCTCTTAATAAAGAAATGCCGATAGCGAGTTATGGCGATTATGGTTTTGCCCTTTTACTGGTTCCCACGGCTGCGGCAGATTACCTGGAATATGAGCGGTTTCAGCTGATGGACCACCTGGCTCCCTTTATCGATGCCGGTAAGGTCAGGGTATTCTCGATCGACAGTATCAATAATGAAAGCTGGCTCAATAGTAATATGAGCCCCCGTGATAAATCCGTCCGTCACCAGCAATGGAACCAGTATGTGTTCAATGAAGTGGTTCCTTTTATCCGGACCAATACCAGCCAGGATACACCCGTTATTACCTGCGGAGCTTCTTTTGGCGCCCTGCACAGCATGAACCTGTTTTTAAAAAGGCCTGATATCATCAACGGGGTTATCGCCATGAGCGGTGTTTACGACCTGTCCGAATATACCAAGGGCTATTTTGATGATGATGCCTATTTTAACAGTCCCTGGCATTATATGCAGAACCTGGCCGACCATACTATCCTCGAGACGATCCGTCAAAGCAAGCATATACATATCCTTACCGGCAGTGGTTCTTATGAAGATCCTGCTGCCAGTGGTAAATTTGCCCGGGTTCTTTATGACAAGGGTATCTGGTATGAACTGGATGTATGGGGAGAGGAATGGCCGCACGACTGGAATACATGGAGGGCCATGCTGCCGCATTATATTGGCTCAAAATTCTAAAAGCTTTGTGTAATTTATATGGGAAAAGCATCTTTTTCAAAATCGGTTATGAGAAAGATGCTTTTTCTATTACTCCTGTTTCCCCTGGTGGCATCAGCACAGCGGGACGATTGGGACCTGGCCTACCAGAAAAATACCCCTGACAGCCTGACCCGGCCGATCCATCTGCCGGAAAGAGATTATAATCCTTATTTCAGCTATTACGACACGATGAGATATGAGAGTGCTATCAGGGTGGTTGTCATACGGGAAGATTCCATTTACAGGAAACTATTCTGGAGGTATACCTATACCAATGATT
>DASYLC010000131.1:0-5530 GCA_036009775.1 Chitinophagaceae bacterium | reverse complement strand
CATAGTTTTTCCAGTCTTTTATATTGTCAAAGTCCAGCGACCATTTATTTGCAGCTTCTATATGCCTGTATTCTTCACAATTGAAATATAACACCAGGTGAAGTTGAGAAGAGCCAACGTCCTGGCCATTCTCAATATAAAATTGTCTTGTTATATCAACTGTATAGTTTTCTCCTTTACCATCCTGCCAGTCGTAAATGCCGTATTCGAATAAAAGCATGTCATCATCTGGAATATTTCTATCGATCCCTGTGATCTCATATTCGTTATAAAAGTCAGTAACAAGTTGCAGTGCATCGGCTACATTCAATGATTCCTTCCCTTTGAGTTTTTCCCGGAATATGGGTTCAACATTTTCCTTTGGTATGTTCATGATCATTATAGCTCCACTAACTTTCCATACGTCTCCGGTCTTCTGTCTCTAAAGAACTGCCATGTCGCTCTCACTTCTTCGATCATATCGAGATCAAAGTCTGCGACCAGCAATTCATCATTATCTTCACTGGCCTGTGCGAATATTTGTCCTCTCGGATCCACGAAATAAGAAGTGCCATAGAATTTGCCGAGGTTCCAGGGTTTCTCGGTTCCCACACGATTGATACAACCCATAAAATAACCATTGGCTGCCGCATGCGCCGGTTGTTCCAGTTTCCATAAATATTGAGAAAGACCGGCGACCGTTGCCGAAGGATTGTAGACGATCTCAGCGCCATTCAATCCCAAACATCTTGCTCCATCCGGGAAATGACGATCATAACAGATATACACACCGACTTTGGCATATTTTGTTTGAAATACAGGATAACCAAGATTGCCGGGTTTGAAAAAGAATTTTTCCCAGAACCCTGATGTATGCGGTATATGATTCTTCCTGTATTTGCCAAGATAAGTGCCGTCCGCATCGATGACCGCGGCTGTATTATATAAAACACCGGCCTGTTCTTTTTCATAAACAGGAACAACGATGACCATATTATATTTCTTTGCATAGACCTGCATCCGTTCGATCGTCGGGCCCGGAACGGTTTCCGCACTTTCATACCAGGCTTTGTCCTGCCCCGGACAGAAATACGGTGTATTGAATATTTCCTGGAAACAAAGTATCTGTACCCCTTTTTTCCCTGCTTCTTCTATCAGGGGAATATGTTTTTGTACCATGGCTTCTTTGATCTCTGCGATCGTTCCTTCGCCTTCGGTTTTGGGCAATGACAACTGGATCAATCCTGATTTAATCATTCGTGGCATATAAAGAGTTTATAGTTTATGGTTTATTGTTTATGGTTGGGTCGTTTATTCTGCCGGCGAATTCCCGAAACCTAAAAAACTAAATTGTTTGAGAAACTTTATTCCTCCTTATAAATTTACCAAATCCTTTTTCAATCCTGCACGTATTATTTTCAATGGCTATTTCTCCTCTTAATAAAACAGTTTTGACCTTTCCAGTCAGTTCCCAGCCCTCATATCCTGAATAATCCACATTCATATGATGTGTTTTGGCCGAGATCGTATGTTTTTCATCCGGATCGAAGATGACGATATCCGCATCGCTGCCCACGGCGATCGTTCCCTTACGGGGAAACATCCCGAATATCTTTGCAGGGTTGGTACAGGCTACTTCCACATATTTATTCAGCGTGATCTTTCCTTTGTTCACCCCTTCACTGTACAATAGTTCCATCCGGTTCTCGATGGCCGGGTGACCATTGGGTATTTTGGAGAAATCGTCTTTGCCCATCAGTTTTTGTTCCCATTTAAAAGGACAGTGATCTGTGGCGACTACCTGCACAAGACCCTGGTTGATGCCAGCCCATAAAGTTGCCTGGTCCTTTTCTTCCCGCAGGGGAGGACTCATCACCCATTTGGCCCCGTCTTCTTTTTCGTATAAGGAAGCATCAATGATCAAATACTGTATACAGGTCTCCACAAACATCTTCTGGTTTCTTCTCATGGCATTTCTCACGGCATTCAGTGCCCCTTCACAAGTAAGGTGAACGATATAACCGGGACAGCCGGTATAACTGGCCATATCCACAAACCGTTCGCTGGCTTCCGCTTCTGTTATTTCAGGTTGTGATAAATAATGATATAGCGGGGATAATTTGCCTTCGGCCCTGTGTTTGGCCACCAGGTAATCGATCATATCGCCATTGGTGGCATGTACATTGATCAGTCCGCCGTGTTTCTTCACTTCTTCCATCAGGCCGATCATCTGCCGGTCATCGATCATCAATGCTCCTTTATAGGCCATGAATGTTTTGAAAGAGGAGATACCTTCTTTCTCTATCATCTCCTGCACTTCTTTCTTTGTATTCTCGTTGAAGTCGGTGACGGCCATATGAAAACTATAATCCCCCACACAATTATTATCACTCCTTCCTTTCCATTCTTCCAGCGCTGAACGGAGTGAGTTGCCCTGTTTTTGTAAAATGAAATCTATCACCATCGTGGTACCGCCGAATAAAGCAGCCCGGGTGCCTGTTTCATAATTATCGGAAGAAAAAGTTCCCATAAAGGGCATATCCAGGTGCACATGCGGATCGATACCACCGGGGAAGACCAGTTTGCCGGAAGCATCAATCTCTTTACCGGCTTTTACAGATAAATCCCTGCCGATCGTCTTTACGGTCTCACCTTCAATGAAAATATCAGCTACATAATCGTCTGTGGCAGTAACGATGCGGCCGTTTTTAATTAATACAGACATTTTAGTGAATAGTTAATAGTGAAAAACTAAAAGTTGGGGTCGCTCAAAGTAAAATGACCCTAACTTTTATCTGTTACCTTTTATCTTTTAGTTCTCATCATTATCCAATATACAAAACCGCTCACAAAAAATCCAACAAACCAGGCATAATGATACAGTTCGGATATCCAGGCAGGGAAAGCATTCGCAGACACCAGTTTTACCTGCAATAAAAAGCCGGGGATATTGGGTACCACGCCCACCAGGAATGCTATGATCGCCTTGTTGTTGAATCCGTTTCCATAACTATAGATACCGGTGGGATTGTATAATTCTGAAACCGCTAATTGCTTTTTTCTTGTAAAAAAATAATCGGCGATCATGATACCCCCGATCGGGCCGAGCAATGCAGAATAACCGATCAGCCAGCTAAAAATATACCCGGTCGGGTCTTCCACCAGTTTCCATGGAAAGATCAGGATACCAATAATACCTGTGATATAACCGCCGGTCCTGAAATTGATCTTTTTCGGTGCCAGGTTGGAAAAATCATTGGCAGGACTTACAATATTCGCGGCAATATTTGTTGCGAGTGTCGCAATCACTACTGCGAGCAATGCAAAGCTCACCACGATCTTATTACCAATTCGTCCGACCAGTGCTTCCGGCTCCCAGATGGTCTCATTAAACACGAAAGTGGTGGTGAGGGATACGACAACGGCGACAAAAGCGATGAAGGTCATCGAAGCAGGCAGCCCCAATGCCTGGCCTCTTCGTTGTGCCTGTTGGCTCTTAGCGTAGCGTGTGAAGTCGGGGATATTCAATGATAGTGTTGCCCAGAAACCCACGACGCCCGTAAGCGCGGGGATAAAATAATTAAAGAAGGAGGATGAATTCTCAAATTTCGAAGGGACGCTGAATACCTGGCCGATACCTCCATGGTTTTGCATGATCCAAAATGCCCAACACAATAATGCCACAGCAGCGATAGGAAGGAAGATCGCTTTAAAGACCAGTAATTTCCTGATGCTGTCTACGCCCCGGTAGATGACATACATGTTCAGGGCCCAGAAACATAAGAAGCAAACAAGCGGTAACAGGTCGGGAAAGAGTCCGTTGATGGTAAGTTCCGGTAAAGAAGGATCCCAGACTTTCAACAGCCGGTATAATGATTTGCCGCCGATCCATGTTTGTATTCCAAACCAGCCACAGGCTACAATAGCCCTGAGTATCGCCGGTATATTGGCGCCCTTTGTTCCGAAGCTGGAGCGTACCAGTACGGGGAAAGGTATCCCGTATTTAGCGCCGGCATGCCCGTTCAGGAGCATGGGTACCAATACGATCAGGTTACCCAGGAACATGGTCAGGATCGCCTGCCACCAGTTCATGCCTTTGTCGATCATTCCGCTGGCTAACTGGTAAGAGGGTATACAAAGACTCATGCTGATCCATAATGCCGCGTAGTTCCAGGTTCCCCAGGTTCTTTTCGAAGCAGGAATGGGAGCGAGGTCCTCGTTGTACAAGGATGGATCGTTAACCGGGGTTTGTTGATTCATGACATTTAATTCATTTTACCCGGCTAATTTTTTCCGGGCTAATAATATTCATACCGGTAACTGGTTACCTTGTACAAGATACTATTTTTGAACTGTGTTTTTCTTGTCATGAAACCCTTCTCATTGTATTCTATATAATAGCTGTAATGAACCGGTACATCGTCAAGCCCAACGCCCCCTTCGGGGAGGCTTATTCCAATACGGTCATAGGTTGAGTCCTCAATAAGGTATAAATGGCCCCCCTGGTCATAAAAGTAAGTTGTCGATATTTTAGGACTGTCCTTTTTTATGAAGTTATCATATTGCCGGAATTGTATGATCCGGCCTTTCTCATCCCTGCTATAATGAGATATATACCGGGGCTGGTGTATGTTATCGTCATACGCATCCCTTCTCACTAGCAAAGAGTCCTGGTAATAGAGTTTACCATTCGTATGAAAAACGGAATCGTGGGAATATTTGTATAATAGTTCCCATTCTGCCAGGCTGCCCTTTTGATCAAATATTTTTTTACCTGTTTTTTGTTCGCCGGTGGAGTTGCGGTAGAATAGCCTGTCTTTGCGATCGTGAAAAGTCGTATCAGTCCTCCAAAGGAATTTTTTGCGGACCCCATCCCGGTACCAATGGTCAACAGTGAAATACAGATCCTGTGCACGATCATAACCATCCCGGTAGATAGAATGATTTTCTACGTGACCTGAACTATCAAAGCTGGTATGTTCATACATCCTTTCATTCTTAAACTTAGCCAGTTTGCTCAATATGCTGTCAGGTTGAATTTTGTTATCGCGGATCCGCACTGAATATTCATAGATGGTTTTAAGTCTGAACCCGCGGTTATCTGCAACAGGTTTGAGGTCGGTTGCTTCACTGTTGGGATAGCCTTGTCCCAAAGCAGTCATACAGAGTATCGCAAAAAAGAATAGCATCGTTCCCGGTCTCATATAAACCAGATGAGCGCAACGCTTAAATTGCATATTCGTCCGCGATCTTTATGGCTTCGCTGATGATCGCCAGCCCTTCATCGATCTGTTCTTTTGTTACGCACAGGGGCGGCGCAATAAATATATAACTCCAGCGTACAAATGTGTACATGCCCAGGTCTTTGATCTTCGCAGCTACTTTATTCATCACCGCCATCTCATCCGGCTTTGCATTGAAGGGAGCCATCGGTTCTTTGGTGTTCCTGTTCTTTACCAGCTCTATGCAGCCTAATAAACCGGTGTTCCTGAAATCGCCGATGCTGGGATGTTTTGCTTTTAATTTTGCCACCTGTTCATTTACGTACTGG
>DASYLC010000130.1:0-6054 GCA_036009775.1 Chitinophagaceae bacterium | reverse complement strand
GATTACTGCGTGTAAGGAGTCAATGATGCGGGTCAGGCTGTCAGTGATTTTCCTATCTGTCTCTTGTTTCTTTGGTTTATCGGCTTCTTTTTTCTCTATGGCTTTCTCCAGGTGATAAGCTACCCAACCGGCTTCTTTCTCGGGCGTTTTATACGATTTAACCCTTGCTGTTTTCCAGACACTGTCTTTTCCCAGTTCCACCACAGCAAAAGAATCTTTAGGCATATCATCAGGTCTTTTTTTCTTGATACGGGCATCCCGCGTCTCTTTATATAAGGCTTTGATGCGAAACACCACGAAGCGGCTGTCTTCGGTGATCACGGCGCTGAAACCTCTTGGCACGTTCTTTTTAGATTTCGCATCGGCCGATTGTATCACCAGTTCGTTATCCCCTTCCTGGGGGTCAATAGTGTAGACTACCCATTTGCCATCATTGCTGATCATGCGTTCGCCGATATGCTGCCAGCCGTCGTAGACGCTATGATCCAATGGCTTCTTCTGGGCAAAGGCTCCATAACAGGCAGTAAGCAGGCAAAAGGCAAGAAGTTTTCTCATAACAGCAATTTGAGTGACTAAGATAACAGATAATAGAGAAAAGATGATAACTAAAAGTGCTTCAAAAGCATCCTATCCTGCAATAGCAGGACCCTGAGATAATAGAGACTTTATCTTTTAGTTTTTAACGTTTATCTAATCAAGCTTTCTTTCCTGTAATAAGCCCATACTGCCACAGCCCTTTTTTCATTCCTTTGTGCTGGAATTTACAGGCTTTGATATTTTTCTTTTGCATGGCCGTGGCGGGTTTGGAGAAGTTCACTTTCTTCCAGGCAAGATAAAGGGTTGCCAAAAAATAGAACTTATATAAGCGACGGGAAGAATGTGATGCTTCCCTGGAGATATCGCGATAATTGATCTGCTCAAATCCTGACCGTTTCATAAAATCAGTGAACCGGCCGGGAGTCTCCAGATAATTCACCTGCCAGCCATCCAGCCATTGACGGATGTCGGGGTCTTCGTTATTCTCAAACCTGGTAACAAACCCATCTGCCACCACCAATCTTCCCCCCGGTTTTAATACCCGGAATGCCTCCCGGATGAATTGTTCCTTGGTGTCGGCATAACAAATGCTTTCGCAACCCCAGACCACATCAAAACTCGCATCGGGAAATTCCGTAGTGCAATAATTCATGACCCTGAAATCAACCAGTTCTTCCACTCCTTTCGATCGGGCATTCGCTTTTGCCTGCTTCACCTGCCGCTCACTCAACGTGATACCGGTGACCCGGCAACCTAGTGCCGTGGCCATAAAAATAGCACTGCCTCCAACGCCACAACCCGCATCAAGCACTTTGTCCGATGAACGGATACCCGCGACTTCCATCATCACTTCATTCATGCGCAGCAATGATTGGGGAAATGTCTTTACTTTCTCATCCCAATAGCCATAATGGATCGCAAGACTGTTGTTAAGGTCCCAGGAATCTTTGTAAGCATTCTCTGTGTCCTTATAATATTGTATGATCTTTTCGTGGTAATCAGTCGGCTGCATGTGTGAGCTTTTTCTCGTGCCTGGCCAGTATAATAATATGGATGATCAATGCAATGGCGATGATACCGAACCCTGCAAAGAACCATTTGCTCAGGAATTCATTCTCCTTATATACGGCAAAAGCGAGGATGATCCCGTAAACAGGTTCCAGGTTATAGGTCAGGTTCACCGTGAAAGCAGATAATCTTTTCAAAGCATTGGCCGAAAGCTGGAAGGCAATGACCGAGCAGAACCAGGAAAGGACCAGCAACCAGCCAAGATCAGGCAGACCAGGAATAAATGTATCCGCCGGGAACCGCTGCAGGTAAAAAGGAAGCAGGATGGACAAGGTAAGCAAACCTCCTGTCTGTTGCCAGGTCAGCATCGTCTCCACGTTGATCCGTTTTAAAAATTCCCGGTTATAGATCGGGAACAGCGATGCCAGCAAGGCGGAAATGATACCGATAATGATCCCGGTCTTAAACTGTGTTTCAAAATTGAAAATGATATAAATACCTGCAAGGGTAACCAGTCCCAATAACATTTCGATCCAATTCATTTTTTTTTTCAGGATCAACGGTTCGAACAAGGCAGTAAAAAAACCAATAGAAGAGAAACATACCAGGGCCACCGATACGTTGGAATACTTGATCGAACCATAAAAGGTAACCCAATGCATGGCGGCGATAAATCCCACTCCTCCTATTTTAAGGATGTCGATCAGCGGGATCTTCTTCAATTTCTTCATCAGGCCAAACAGTATCCACATGGTGATGGCCGTTAGCAACAGCCTGTACCAGACGATCATACCTTCATTCAAAGTGATAAGTTTGCCCAGTATGCCCGTAAAACCGGCAAGGAAAACAGCAGCATGTAATTGAAAAAAGGCCTTTTTCATTGAGGCTGCAAAATACGGTTAAATACAAATTGAACCGGGGTAAGCATTTTGAAATTTTGGAATTGGGGAATTGGGAGATTACTTTCTCTTCTAAAGATCCCTTAGCTATTTAAGTGTGTTGCAAATGCAGAAATATATTATGGTAAAACAAATTTCGAAATTTCCCAATTGTACTTTCCGAAATTCTCTTCACTTCGTCTTCGCCAGCACTTCATTCTGCGGCATCGGCTTCACCGGTGAATTGACGGCTTCCGTTTTTTTTACCCGTTTCCGGTAGTTTTTAAAAAGACTATACCAGCGGAGTTTGAGTACCCCCAGGATGCCTTCCTTTACGATCCCTTTATTCATCTTGGACATGCCTTGTGTCCTGTCCTGGAAGATGATCGGTACTTCTTTGAGTTTGAATCCCAGTTTCCAGGCGGCGAATTTCATTTCGATCTGGAACGCATAGCCGACAAAACGGATCTGGTCGAGGTTGATCGTTTCAAGCACTTCCTTTTTATAGCACATAAATCCTGCAGTAGGATCCTTTACCGGCATCCAGGTGATCATTCGTGTATACAGTGAAGCCCCTTTTGACAATGCGATCCTGTTCCGGGGCCAGTTCACCACGCCTCCGCCTTTTACATAACGGGAACCTGCTGCAAGATCAGCGCCCTGGTTCTTACAGGCATCGTATAAACGGGGAAGGTCATTGGGATTGTGTGAGAAATCGGCATCCATTTCAAAAATAAAAGCATAGTTCCGGGCGATCGCCCATTTAAACCCATGAATATAAGCAGTGCCTAACCCGAGTTTGCCCGTTCTTTCTTCTATGAATAATTGCCCGGGGAATTTTGGCTGCAGGTCCTTCACGATCTGTGCGGTTCCGTCGGGTGAGCCATCATCGATCACCAGCACATGAAAGCCGTCATTCATATTGAATATAGCATGAAGGATGCTGGATACATTTTCCTTCTCATTATAGGTTGGTATGACAACTAATTTCTCCACGTTGGTTAAATAACGGCAAGTACCGAATTTACAACATTCAATAAAGATGCCGTGTTAAAAATTGTTCACAGGTAAATAACGCTGATCAGCTTTTTTTCAGCATCGTCCGGGTGTAGATCTCAGTGAGTTTTTGCTTGGTGTGCTGGGGGAAATCTCCTTTCATCATCCAGTCATAATACTGTGGCTCCGTTCTCAGTACATCGGCAACGGGTCTCCCTTTGAATTTTCCGAAATTGAAAACCTCGGTACCATTCTCCATGACAAAGCGACGGGCAAAGTCCACAATCTGGTCCTCACCGATCACTTTCAATATCGAATCAATATTGTTCCCCAGCACCGGGTATTTTCCGAGCTGGGCTTCCAGTATCTCGTGGGTAGCAGCCGCATCCACTTCGGCGCCATGGGCTCCTTCAAGGGTCTTGCTGCAATAGAATTTATACGCCGCCGACAATGTTCTCGGCTCCATCTTGTGAAATATATTCTGCACATCCAGCAGCTTGCGGTTCTTCATATCAAAATCCACGTCTGCTCTCAGGAATTCTTCCATCAATAAGGGGATATCAAAGCGGTTGGAATTATAACCTGCAAAATCACAGCCATCCAGCATTTGTTTGAGTTCCTGTGCTACTTGTTTGAAAAGGGGTGCATCTTTCACCATCTCGTCGGTAATGCCGTGAACATCGCTGGATTGTTTGGGGATCGGCATACCGGGATTGACGAGCTTTCTTTTTACACTCCGGGTCCCGTCGGGAAGGATCTTTACAATGGCTATCTCAATGATACGGTCAGTGCCTAAATTGATACCGGTCGTTTCAAGGTCAATAAAGGCCAGGGGTTTCTTCAGTTGCAACATCGTTAGTAATTTCTCTTAGTTTCTTGTTAATACGGGCGGTAAAGGTAATAGTTTGCTGCTTATCAAAATCAAAACAGGAAATAGTCAATAACACCTATGGGATAAAGAAAATCAGTGTATTATCTTTGCCGATGTACAGGAAGAACGGGAAAATAAATTCGCCCGCAAAATACCGCACTCTTCTTATCTTTACTATTGCAAAATAATCCGTTAGTTTTATCGTTTAACTGTCAAATATCCCTAAAAAATGAAAAATAAGTTTCTCGCCGCCATTATGCTGATCGCAGTTGCACTGTTTGTAACCTCCTGCTATTCATCACGCAAGCAAGGTTGCCCTGCGAATTTTCAAACAAGCAACAAACCGTTCAGAGCCTGATACAGCTCCATTATTTAGATTAAGATCCGTACCACCATCTGTCTATTCCACCTGTTGGGTTCTTCTCCTGAATAATCTCCTGCGTCTTTTTTCAACAGCATCTTTCGTTACCGCAAGGTAAACGGCATGTAATTCTATTTCCTGCTGTTTTCCTTTTAACTGGTAAGGACCGAGTCCTTCTGCCTGGAGGTATTTGGGCATTTCTACTTTATGCAGGATATAATCCGATACGATGAGCTCGGCACTGAACTCGTGGCATTTGCTCAGCATCCTCGCTGTTGTATTGAGCACATCTCCATGATAGGCGATCTCCGATTTGTATTTACCCACTTCCGAGACCACGATCTTGCCCCCATGAAGCGCCGCTTTGAATTCGGGCACCCTTCCATATCTTTTCTGGTACTGTTTCGCATAACGCCGGATCTGTTTCTGTATCGCAAAAAAACAACGGGCGCAGACGGCATACCGTAATCCTTTTTTAACCGGCCAGGTGACCACCACTTCATCCCCTACATACTGGTACACCCTTCCGAAATAACGGGCGATCGGTTCACTGATATCATAAAAGAAATCCTGGAGAAAATGACTGAATTCCATCTCTCCCATTTCTTCGGCGATATCGGTGGAATTATTGAGATCGATAAAAAGAAAAAGACGTTCTTCCTGTTTTACCTGGTGATATTTTCCAAGCACCAGGTTATAGATAGCATCTCTTCCGAGTTTGCGGTGAAGTTCATCCATGAAATTGGATAACAGGGAAATGATCAGCGCTATACCCAAGAATTCAAAGATCTTACGGGTAGCAAAGAAATCATAGAGACTTAGCGGGAAGATCGTTTCGTAGGTATTGATCCCGAGCCAGCTGACAATGACCATGATAAAAAAGAAAAGGACCATGAACCAGCAGACCACCCGGAAGGTCCGGTAGACCAGGTAGAACCAGAATTTGGTCCGGCGATGCCGGCGGCGGAATTCCTGTGATTGGGTCTCAAAAAAAGCAATGGCAAAACCGATCGGTACGCTTACGATCAGCGAAGTTGATAAGGCGATCCAGCTGAACCCATGCCGTGCAAAAGCATAAAAAGCAAACAGAAGGACCGAAAGATAAATGATGTAAATATTGTTCTGTGAAATGATCTTCCAGGGCTGGAGCAGGTCAAAAGATGGAGACGTTGATCTCGCTGCATAGGAACCGGCATTGCTGCCTGCCCGGCTGCTTCCGGGTTCACCGGGTTGAATATGTTTCTCTTCGTTCATTAGTGCTGGTTTGGCAAACTCCTGTTTTCAAACAGTACACTAATTTAGAAATTATAGCTTAAATCCCATTTTTATTCCTGTCTACGCCTGCATTCATCATTTCTTCACCAATAGTTTTTGCCTGAAACGGGTAACATCGTCGTTTATTT
>DASYLC010000129.1:0-3979 GCA_036009775.1 Chitinophagaceae bacterium | reverse complement strand
AAACCTTGAAATTGGTCTGGCCGTTCACCTGTACATTGTCATCTCCATCCACACTTACAAAAGGTGTTTTACGCAGTATATCGATCGCCGTTTCGGTTTTCGTGGCCGGATCATTTTCTACATTGAATATTATTTTGTCATCGGTCTGCTCAATGAGGGGCTTACGACTGGTCACCGTAACACCCTGCAAACTGGCTGCTGCCCGTACAAGGCTCATATCGGTCATAGCTATATCCTTATCGGTGACGGTGATCTTCTCCTGTTTTTCTGCAAACCCCGTATGGCTGACGATGACCGTATAAGCACCGGTATCGACCGCATTGAACTGGAATTTACCGGCATCGTTCGTATAGGAACTCCGGAGTGGTTGTTGTAATTGCTGTTGTTTGAACAGGCTGACCGTCACAAAAGTCAGGGGTTTTTGTGCGCTGTCTTTAATGACACCCGAAATCTTAAAACTTTTTGGTTGCGCATACCCTGTAGAGGTCAGCAGGAGCAAAAGGGCGACACAGCCTGCTACCGCAGGGCTTAGTAGATTTTTTTTCATGGCACTATACTTTCCACGAATATATTCGTATATCGTACCGGTCGCTAGTTAATTGGGATAAACGGTGCTATTTTTTTTCGTCGATTTTACATCCCTCACATCAACCGTTTATCCCTGAATTTCCGAATGCTGTATGGAACTAATGGATTCGTTATCCCACTGAGTGGTTTAGCAGAATGGTTTTTTATTGTTCCCTATAGAGCATAACCTATATTCTATGCTCATATCTCGATGCTTCAGTTATTGTTTCAACTGATCATTGAAGCGTTGTCGCTGAAGATTGAGCATTGTTTGTTGAGTATAGATTATTCTATCGGTTTTTTTACGAATCCCATAAGCAGGATCACGGCGGATCCGTCCTTTTCTTCCTACTGGTTTTTACGGTGAGAAAATTAAATTGATTGTATTTCAATAGCATCATTTCCTCTTTACGTTCATTGGCACCTGCTTTGCAACTCATCAGCAAAACCAATTATTATGAAAAACCCAAGATCAGCACTCTTGCTGGCAGCCCTCTGCCTTTTTGCATTGACCGCTCTGGCACAACCTTATGCCGGATTAAAAGGCGGAGCCAATTATACGAGTTTAAGCGGCTATACCGGTGATCACCGGGTGAATTTCCATGCCGGGATATTTGTTCATGTTTCATTGAACAGGAACTGGAGCGTTCAACCGGAATTATTGTATTCTGGCGAAGGACAACATTTTGTTATACCCGGCAATGGGGAAGATCATGGTGAAATGCAGGGTCTTATTTCACTCGATTATGCAGTACTTCCCGTTATGCTCCGTTACAATCCGGGTTCCCGTTTTTACCTGGAAGCAGGTCCGCAGTTATCCGTTCTGGTAGCCGCACACAGCAGGGGTACGGGCACCGATGATATGAATAGGAAAAGAAGTTTTTCCAACGGCCAGCTCGCATTGGGCCTGGGTGCAGGGTTCGCCATTAACCAGCGTATCGGGATATACGGTCGTTATAATTTCGGAATGACCGATATAACACCGAACAGCAGTGATGCTACTAATACGAGTGGGGTTCAGCTCGGGATTACATTCCGGTCAGGTAAACAAAAACCAACCCACGATATGCCCGAAAAATAAGTCAGATCAGTTTATACAGCTTTGCTTTGGCGAGAAACTCATGGAGTGTGTTGACCTGGAGCTTCTGGTAGATCCTTGCTTTGTATGTTCGTATCGTGGATGATTCAATACTCAGCTGTGTTGCGATCTCATCGAAATTCTTTCCGTTCGCCAGCAATTGAGCAATGGATAACTCCCGCTTCGAAAGTTTCTCTATCGGGTTGGAAGGACTTTTGGTAAGAAAATCTTCCGCCAGGATACCCCGGAATTCATCATCCAGGTATTGTTTTTTCTGTACAAGAACGGTTTGCAATGCTTTCCCGATCTCCTGGATACTGGCCTGTTTATTTAAATAGCCCATGATACCCATCTGGTACAATCTCTTTGCATAAACAGCCGTCGGGCTGGTAGAAAAGAATAATATCTTTTGTTCGGGGTAACGGTCTATGATCCATTCAGTCAGGGTGATACCATCCGTATCCGGCAGGTTCATATCCATGATCACCAGGTCAAAACTTTCTTTTTTGAGCCATTCGGTGCAGGCATCCCCGTTCTGTGCTGAGGTACAGATCGCCGACGGGAATTCGGATTTAATAATATATTCCAGGCTTTGCCGCACGATAGAATGATCATCTACCAGGAGGATTTTCATATTCTATATATTAAACGTTAATCTTCTTTTGCTTCAGGAATAATGAAATGGATACCCGTACCCTTACCTCTTTCACTACTGATGGTATAACTGCCATTTAATTTTTTTGTCAGCATCGCCATGATATAAAAACCCAGGGACCTTCGTTTTTTATAACCCAGCTGCACATTTTGATACTGGAGGTCTGTCAGTTGCTCTACCATTTCTTCCTTTATTCCTGTACCTGTATCGGAGACCTTCACTTTTAAGTTGCCGTCCTGACGTTCGGCGGAAACCGTGATCGTGCCGCCGGTAGTGTACTTATTCGCATTATCGATCGCATTCCGCAGGATAATAAAGAACATCTGCTGGTCGGTAATAAAACGAAGGTCCGGGGAAATATCGGTGACCAGTTCATTTTTATTTCCTTCAAAACTGAAGCCATAGATTTTTTTGATGTCGGCAGCAACCGCGCTGATATTCACCGGGATGGCCCTTGGTACCAGCAGGTTCTCGTTATTCTGTATCCAGTAAACAAATTCATCCACCAGTTTGTGCACATCATTGGTGCATTCATACGCTACTACCAAACCTTTTTTTAATTTTTCACTATCCATTTCCGGCAAGAGATCAAGCAACTGGCTGATATTAAAGGAGAGGAATTTTAGGGGTGAGCGCAGGTCATGTGTAAGTACCGCGTAGTATTCGTCTTTCAGGTAATTACTTTGTTTAAGATCGGCTTCCGATACCCGGAGATCATCTACTGTTTCAGAGAGTTTCCTGTTAGTGTCTTCCAACTCACTTGTTTTCGTTTGCACGATCTTCTCCAATTCTTTTTTCCGTTTTCGTAAATACCAGATGCGGACATTATGCAACACAACGATCAGTGCCAACAGCAGCAGTGCGGCTACCACCCTGAACCAGGGTTCCTGGTACCAGCGATAAGGAATGTAAAAACTGTTCGCGATGATAAAGACCTCTTCTCCTTTACTGTCAGTGTAATGTCTTATCCTGAATTGAAGGTCATGATCACCCGGTCCAAGGTTATTATAACTGATGATAGCATTGGGATAAAGCCTATGCCAGTCATCGTCTGTATTGGTCATTTTGTACAGGACCTCCAGGTTTCCCCGGTTACCAAAATAGGGAACCGATACGCTAAAGCGAACCTGGTGGTTTTCGCTGTCTTTTTGGGAAATGGGGTCATTGTCATACACTGGTTCCACCAATACCTTTCCGGGAAGAGGGGGAGTTAGTAATAAACGGGGATTGAAAACAACCAGCCCGCTTGCGTTGGCAAATGCAGTATTGGAATCTGACAGGCGGCCGCCGGATACATTGCTGCTCCCGTTAAATTCAACCGATATATCTTTTCCAAACCCAGTGAAATGTTCGGTATATATCTCACCATTACCGTTCATGTTCATTTCTTTCACCTGGTGCAGGGATAACCGTGCAATGCCTTTATTACTGCTTACCCATATTGAATTGGAAAAACTATCAATGATTAAAGCATGGGCCGAAGGCGCTACCATTTTATCGGCTGGTGTAAGCCGTAACCACTGGTCGTTTTTATTGTGGTAGATCCATTTGTCATAAGTTCCTATCAGGAAATCATTCTCTGCCAGTTTTGTTATCGCTCTTACATTGGAATTTGCCAATTCCTCAACAGTTTTAAGTGTCTTGCCGGCGATTTCAAACTCCAGCAATCCCCGGTCATT
>DASYLC010000128.1:0-5060 GCA_036009775.1 Chitinophagaceae bacterium | reverse complement strand
ATAAGCGAGTACTGCCGCAGTAATAATATCAAACTGCATCTCGATGGGGCCAGGATCTATATGGCAGCAGCCTGGTCTGGTACCAGCATCAAAGAGTATGCATCTTATTTTGATACCATTTATATTTCCCTGTATAAATATTTAGGGGCATCGGCCGGAGCCGTTCTTTCCGGCGAAAAAAAGTTCATGGAAAAAATGCCGCACCTGGTCAAGATCCACGGCGGCACCATGTATGGGAACTGGGCCAATGCGGCTATGGCATTGAGCCGGCTGGAAGGGATAGAGGACCGGCTGAAGGAATCGATCAAAAGATCGGAACAAGTATTTGACGGGTTGAATAAGATCCCGGGTGTAAAGATCAGTTCGCTGGATAACGGGACCAATATTTATTCCCTGCAACTTCCCGGAACTCTTGACGTAAAAAAACTAAACGAAGTGCTGACCAAACAGTATATGATCAGGATACCCCGCCCCAATGATAAGAACCTGGCATTTATAACTGTAAATGAAACCTTACTGTCAAGAGATGCGGCTTACGTAATAGATGCATTTACCAATGCGATCAAAACTGCAGGAGGATAATATTATAACGATACCCGTATCCATTGGATCAGTTCTGCTGCATCGATAATATTCCAGGAGTGAGGATGCCGCTGGCCATTGCTGCGCATCCCGGGTATTTTTGATTGTATGAATGCTGCTTTTTTATTCCCTCTCAGCCGTAGCCTGCTGATCAGCTCGGAGCCATCCAGGGCATTTGACTGGTAGATACTGCGTCCTCTATTTTCCATTTGCCATTGCACATCGATATCATGGTACGTGCGGTACGCAATGTCCATTATATATTGTTCATTGCCGGTACCGGTATCCGCAGTGTTGAAAGGATTGATCTTTTGCCAGGCTTCCTTGTTGGCGTCCGGGTCACCGAATTGATGACCCAGGCTGTCTACGATCATCTTTGCTTCATCCAGCCAGGGTCCGGGAAAGTTCTTTTCCAGTTCCCTTTTGGAGGACCGGTAAAGATCGGCCAGGTCAATAGGTGAATCGCCGGTGAACACAGCTTTGGGCGAGAAAGGATAGCTTGCGGGATCTTCTTTGCTTAGTTCTGCATACCGCAGTACGATCGTACCGCCGATCGAAAAACCGCCCATCGCTATTTTATCATCCGTTATCTTATACCGGGTGGTTACTTCCTTCAGCGTTGTAGTAATAAGTTGAAGTATAGTTGGATCCGGGTATAGTCTTTTGCCGGTTGGAATACATACGGTCAGAATATTATTCTCGTAAGCTTTTTCATCAATCGGTGTTTCCGTTAAAAAAGCTTCCGCGTTACCGCCAAATCCATCCAGTAATACGAGAAGGATCTCAGGTTTTCCGGACTTTGGTTCGATGACTGTGTAAAACCCACGAGTACTGTCCCGGCTGTCAAAGTATTTCCTGGTCAGCTGTTGGGCAGAAGACGTGTTGTCACTACAAGAAGCCAGGAAAAGGATGAAGACTAAGAATTTCATGCGGGGATCTATCCGTTGGTATTTGCAAATATCAGTTTTTATCCATTATCAGACGATAGGAGAATTGCTGATCAAATCCAACGCTTGCTTTTTCTGGTTTAGCAACAATGAACTTATTGCTGAGAGCCTGTTCCCGGATCTTTCCGACCAGGCGGTCATCATCATCGAACAATAATTCAGTGACATATTGCCGCATCCTGTCTGCGCCCACATGTATATGTATATGAGCCGGCAGGTCGCTCCGTGGATAACCACTGGGTTTTATCGTATGCAATTCAAAATTTCCTTTCGCATCCGTTCTTACGTATCCAAAAAGCCGCGCATGCCGCATATCACCTTCGTTTTGCGATACATGCGGCGCATTGGCTGCATACCATCCCCGCGAATCTGTCTGGTAGAGATAGATCAATATACCACTCAGGGCGTTTCCTTCTTTATCTGTAACCGTTCCCAGCACCCGGATCTTTTTACCGGGCTCTTCCGGCGTTGCGATCTTTAATATAGCGCTATTCGCATTCGCTTCTATCAATTGCCGGAACGGCGTGTGCGGGTGAATGGGCAAATACTTTTTATCCGTAAGAACCGAAGAAACAGTAGCGGAGTGATTGGACAGTTTTGTCCTTGCTTCATCCAGCAGTGAAATACTGTCTGACTGGGCATGTGTTACAATGCAACTCCAAAATAACAGGCAGGGAAGCAGTGTGAATTTCATGGCAATAATTGAACAAGTGATGCTACAGTAAATTAGGACCATCCCTGCAATAATGCTGCAATGGATTGATGAAAGGAAGCAGAAGCTTTATCACTGGCAATAATTTGTAAATGCTGCAGGATGACCACCCGTTATTCGTGGAATTATTATTCTCCAAACTGGTGTGCAGCTTCCCAGCCCAGTATGGCCGTTTTCCTGTCGCAGCCCCAGTGATAATCGCCCGTAACACCTGTTGAACGGATCACCCGGTGGCAGGGGATCAGGTAAGCGACCGGATTATTGCCGATAGCAGTACCCACGGCTCTTGATGCAAGAGGTTGGCGGATCGTTGAAGCGACAGCACTGTACGTACCCACATTCGCAAAGGGGATCTGCAATAGTGATTGCCATACTTTTAGCTGGAAAGGCGTTCCCTTCAAATGCAATTTTACCTGTGGCAGGTTGTTCCAGTCATTGGTAAAAATGGTCAACGCATCCTGCTGGAAGAAATCTGTTTTCTGAATGAACTTCGCTTTGGGAAAAATAGATCGCAGCGGTTCTATGCCCCGGTTGTCTTTCTCTATAAACGACAAATGACAGATGCCCCTGTTCGTGGAAGCGATCAGGATATCGCCAAAAGGAGAAGTGGCATGACTATAATGGATCGAAAGGGCCTCCCCGCCATTCTTATATTCACCGGGCGACATCCCTTCAATACTGATAAAAAGATCATGCAGCCGGCCGGTACCTGAAAGACCGGTCTCAAAACTTGTATCGGCCAGCGAAAAATTCCTGTTGAGCAATTGCTTCGCATGTTCGATACTGGTATACTGCAGAAATTTTTTGGGACTGATACCTGCCCATTCTTTGAACATCCGCTGAAAATGAAATGGACTGAGATGTACCTGTTTTGCCACTTTATCCAGGTCGGGTTGTTCTTTGAAATTCTCGCGGATGAATTGTATGGCCGATTCTATTTTATAATACTCTTGTTTCATGTTGTAAAAATAGACCCCGGTTTTTATCTCACCGACCCGGTTCTTGCTGAATTCAAGATATAAAAAAACCTCCTGCCAGGGACAAGAGGTTCCCGTGAAAGCGGTTGACAATAAATTGCCTTTATAAATCACTTACTTGAATTTACGGATCGCTATATCCTGTACAAAACGTGTCTGCCGGTTCACTTCGAAGCTTACTGACCGTTTATTGTCCGTGCAATAGATCTCGAAACGAAGGGTGTCGTCCCCGATCTCATCCGTATTGAGCAGGAACTTTTTGGTGAATTGTTCTCCGCGGACAGTTTCCCTGTACAGGGTGTTACCATCTTTATCAAGAACGATGATGGTAAAATCATTGAGTTCAGTTGTACCGGAAAAATCCAGCTGGAAAACAGGCTTGTCATTGATGAGCCCGGCAAATTTCATCTCTACGGGTACGGCCGTATCGATGGGATTATTGTTACGGGCTGCAACAGCGGGCAGGGAAAATGCTGCAAGGAATAAAAAGGCGATCATTCGGCTGGAAACAAATTTCTTTTTCATGTTATATATTTTAAGGGTTAATGAACAATCTTCATGGATCGCAATCGCTGGAACATGCACGGCAAATGTTGAAATAGCAAGGGCAAACAGGGCAAGTGTAGTTAGTAAAACGGATTCCGGTAGTACCGGTATGACAAGCAAGAATTGCTTTGATGGAGTAAAACTAAGTGCAGGGACCGGGCTTACCAATCCAACTTATTCGTATTGCAAGCATGGCCAGCTGGAATCAGTGCTCTGTAATCGACTAACAGCCAACGTCGTTACAAAAAAATACCTGGTGATGCCCAACTGGATTTTGGAACAGGAAGGTTAATAGTAACCGCCCAATGACAGTTCTTCAGTCCCGGGCTCGGATTTCCCCTCTAACTAGCTGATTATCAGAAATGGTACTTACGTGTTAGGAAATTACTTATAACCAGATTTGGCAGGGTGCAGAAAAATATTATCTTCAGCCGGTTCGGGGTTGCGCCGGATTGGCATAACTGCCTTTCCGTCAACCAAATGGCTGAGAATTTGTTAATAGATAATAAGGATCAGAACCAGTAAGGCAATGAACCGAAAAAAGGAGAATTAAAATGGCATTTAAGAAAGATGACGTAATTATTATTGAACCGAAAGAGATCTTCGTGGGTAAAAAAGACGCCCCGGTTACACTTATTGAGTTTGGCGAATATGAAAGCGAAGAGTGCGCTAAAGCCAATGAGATCGTAAAACAATTGCTCGAGGAATACGATGGCAAAATAAGATTTCAATTCCGGCATTTCCCGCTTACATTGATCCACCAGCGCAGTCTCAAAGCAAGTGAATCTGCAGTAGCGGCAGGGCAGGAAGGAAAATTCTGGGAAATGCACAACGTTCTTTATGCTAACCGGCGCACACTGGGAACAACCAGTTTGAAGCTCCATTCCAAGGAAGCCGGGGTAAAGAACAAGAAATTCCTGGATGAATTAGTGAATGGTGTATACGGCTGGCAAGTACAGGATGATATTAAGGAAGGGCATAACCGTGGTGTAAAAGAGCTCCCGGCTTTCTTTATCAATGATGTACCGCTGGGATTAAAACCTACGTATGCCAACCTGAGTGCAGCGATCGATGCAGCCCTCAAGAAGGGCAAAAGCAAGGCAGCCGCTAAAAAACCGGCTAAGGCAAAACAAAGAGCTTAACCTACAGAAAAAACACAGGATCCCGTCCGTTTTAACGAGACGGGATTTTTATTACTGGTGCCTGCAAACAATAAGCCCCTCCCGTTATACACAGAAGGGGCTTTATCATTTAAATAAGCTCGTTATTACCAACGATTGTTGTTCGAATTCGAGT
>DASYLC010000127.1:0-17850 GCA_036009775.1 Chitinophagaceae bacterium | reverse complement strand
GATCTTTCTCTGCCTGTATACGGTCACGCTCCGCAGCCGCGCGGTCCTTTTCTGCCTCGATGCGGTCATGCTCCGCATTAGCCCGGTCTTTTTCGTTCTCGTTATAGCCTGATAGTCCTGTTTCCCGTTCAGACTCCGCGGGTACAGTTGCATGCTGTGCTGTGACGGGTTCTATTACTTTTGTTTCGCTCTCGTGAATTGACCTGTTTGGCGGTGCTGGTTTGTACAAACTATTCCTGATTACGGAAGGCTGCTCCCGGTAGGGTTTCACCGATGTAAGTTCCTGCTGTTTCGGCTTCTCTTTGATGAAATCCGGCAAATACGTCACCGATTGAACATACCGTCCTGCTGCAGATAGTTCTGCTTCAGTCGTAACAGTCCGTCTTGCGCTGCTAAACAATAGTACCGAACATACCAGACTAACCACAAAGAAGAGCAGCTCAGCAATGTTTAATGGTTTATTCCTGTTGTAAACGATCCGGTTCACCCTGTGCAGCAATAAGTTTTTCTGCCCGAGGAAATTCATGGCCAATGTTGGAGAAGACAATGAATATTGCTTAACGCTGAGCAATGCTTCAACAAACTGCAGCTTATCATTGGTGTGCGTGATGGCCATATCATCGCAACAGTTTTCCCGCTCGGCGCGTAGAAGCGACGATAACCATAAGATACCCGGGTTGAAAAAGAAAGCGATACCGGTGACACGCTGTACCAGGTTAATGAGATAATCATGACGGCGGATATGTGCCAGTTCATGCAATAAAACCGCTTCCACTTCAGCCTGTGACAACCGTGTGAGAATTCCCAGCGGCACAAGTATAACAGGTTTAAAATGTCCTGCAACAAGCGGAATGTTTACAAGCCCTGATTCCAGCAATACGACCTGTTTACGAATACCCATTTCACGGACGAGTTGTTGCAAGCGGATTGTCCAGGTTTCTTCCGGTTGATTTATGTAGGATGTACGCAAACGGTTCATATAATAGAAATCGACGAGCATGCGAACGAGTTTCAACAATACGATAGCAGCCCAGGCAGGTACGATCCAGCCGGAATAATGATTCATGAATCGGGTGAAATTATTCCACCAGTGGTGCCATGGCGATATATCATGTGCTGTCAGTGTTGACGCATTGACCAATTGTGTGGCTGTCCTACCCGGGTGCATTTGCCATTGCCATGCAAATGTGACCAGTACAGTTCCGATAAAACAGAATAGAAGTGCTGCCAGCAATGAATATCGTAAAGATGGTGAAGACCGTTTGGTGGCAGACAAGATCGTACCGGCAAGAACAGTCAATAACAGGCCCTGCCACAGTGAATGAATTAACGTCCAGCTGAGTGCATTAAACAATTGCCCGGCGAAAGTCTGTTGCATGGCGTGCTGCTTTACTTTTTATTTTGATCCGAGAGTTTTTTAACCGTTTCTTTCAACACCTGCAGTTCTTTCTTCGATGCTTTTTCATTGTCAAATAATGCCATAACGAGATCGCTCACCGAACCATTGTACATTGAATCGAGAAAACGACCCAGCATGAATTGTTTTGTTTTTTCTTCTTTCAGCAATGCGCTATAGATATGCTTCATGCTTGATTCATCCCGCGCAAGCATGCCTTTTTCCGTCATCACCTGCATCAGCTTTAGGGTCGATGTATATTGTACTGCCTCTTTTTGCAAATTCAGGAGATCATGCACGATCCGCACGGTAGAAGGTCCATTTTTCCAGAGGACCTGCAGCACTTCCATCTCTGTTTTCGTTGGAACCTGCTCCTTGTTTTTATAGTCTTTCGGTTCTTTCATACAGCCAAGGTACGATAAAAAACGTACGTTTCAAATATTTTTTTTCTTTTGGCTGAATTGGCGTACTGTAAGATGAACGGGATAAATAGGGCAACCTTCGTATTATGGTTAACCTATTTTAGAATAAGGACAGCTCCCTTTTTTAATAAAGGTATTAAAGTACTGACCTTTGCTGCCGGCACTCATTAAGCCTTCGTACACATCGGAAGGAATTCCGGTATATTCATAAAGACCTCCCTTTATAAATTGTACATGCAGAATCGCATTGTCATAATCGTATCCTACGGATGCTAAATCCGAAGATGTTACAGGTGTCATTTCCATATTTCAAGTTTTACTTATTTTTTGTTTTCTCCAATCGTCTATTGCGATATTGAAAGTGGATTTCTTAGGTTCAATATCTTCTATTGTTTCGCAGGCTCTGGATCGCCGCTATCAGCGCGTGGAGTAATTAATGGAATTGTACACGACTTGGAATTTTAACTGCTTCACCCGTTCTTAAAGATGGTAAAGATCCGACAGGCCCCTCAAGGTTGTCTGGCATAGCTGCACCGACAATTGCCTGGTCTTGGCTATTTGAAAGTCTCAATGTTATGAACGTACCACATTGTGATAATATGGTCTCCTCTCAATGAAATTCTGCAAACAATTATTTACAATTTCAACCATACTTTTACAATCCCTGGTTCACTTTTACTAGAAACCCCGTCTGGAAAGACAGGGTTTCATTCAGATTAAGGCTTTGTGAAACTATTATGAAGAGAACTCCCTCATAGAACCAAAACTATGTTTACTGTTTACACAAAACAACCGTAGTACTACGGTAAGGACCTGGAAGCAGAAAATTTGGGTTTAGATCTTATAAAGCCATTCTTGATGGTATCGATGACGATACCTGCCGTGTTTTTAACCTCCCTTGGCATGGACACGCGGGTTCATAGCACGGAAACTTTTTTATTGGCTAACTCACTGAAAATGAGGAATATTATTTTCAAGCCCGGGCGGATTTTTTGAAGAGAAAGCCGTTTATGAAATATCCCCGAATGCAGTGTAAATTATAACGAAAGACGACCGGGCTTAATGAATATCGGTGCTTACACATAATTGCCATCGTGTTAGCTGACAAGTATGAAAAAAGATTCAATGTGGACTTGGAGGTAGCACCGTTGTCCGTCGCACTGGCGATCGCTTCTTTTGTAGGAATGATCTTCCTGTTTTAGATCGTACTTATACCCAGTTCGTCTTGTTGCCGGTCATCAAATTCAGGTAAGAATGGAAGTTTCGGTGATAGTGAAGCTAAACGGCGGTTTGCATTGCCTGAAATGCAGGAATTGGTATACTATCATGATCGACGGATTTTTTTCCCGTGTAATATCTCTTTCACTAATAAGGACAGACAAGCACTTTTGCCAAAAAAGAAGATGCCCTGGCGGTAATATAGAAAACGTTGTCTGACGTAACTGTAAGAATCAGCATCATAATTCGTATAACCGGTAAAAAATGCAGACTATCCCTGGATGCTGCAATTCCTATCTGCTTTGTTTTTTGATGAAGTGGATTAAGAACAACAAATTTATAAAATCAATAATTATGGTATCATTTAAAAGAAGATTTATTGGATTTGTAGCTGGCGCAATGCTGCTTTTTTGCGCAGGGCTGATCACAGGTGCCTGCCAAAAGGAAGCAGGGTCAACACCTGTTACTAAAACCGGAAAATCCATTTTGTTTGTCGGCAACAGTCTTACGTATACAAATGATCTTCCCGTTATTGTTACAACCCTGGCAAGATCAAAAGGGATCGAGGTGACAACCACTACACTGGCAAAACCTGCTTATGCTCTGGAAGATCATTGGAACGATGGTCAAATGCAGCAGCTTATTAAAGACAACAAGTATGACTTTGTTATTGTGCAACAGGGCCCTTCATCACAGGCGGACGGCCGGGCTATGCTGCTTGACTACGGCCAGCGGATAAAGGATATTTGCAATCCGCAAGGCACTAAACTTGTATTTTTCATGGTGTGGCCCGCCCAGGTAAATCTTCACACGTTTGATGGTGTAATAAGAAATTATACGGATGCAGCAGTGGCAACGGGTTCCCTGTTATGCGCTGTTGGTACTGAATGGAAAAGATACTTCTCAGAAACCAACGACTATTCATACTATGGCCCTGATGCCTTTCATCCTTCTCTGAAAGGAAGTGAAGTCGCGGCGGGTATAATTGTTAGTACACTGTTTTAATAATATATAAACGACCCCATGGTATCAACTTTTCGAATCTTGCCAACGCTGCTGCTCATGCTGGTCCTGAGTGTATGGTCCTGTGCCCAGTCAAAAAAGTCAGCCGGTCTTCAACCATCTACCGAGTTGTTCCTGCAAAAGGAATTGATAACGATCAGTGAGAACGGGCGTTTTGCTCCGGCCAATTGGGAACCCGTTATAAAACATTTGAAGGATAAAAGACTGGTATTATTAGGTGAATTGAATCACGGCGCTGGCGAAATGTTCGCACTCCGAAATGATCTCATCAGGCATCTCTATAATAAGACAGACCCGTTTGTGCTTTTGTTTGAAGCAGGTATCGGTGAGCTGGCCCAGGTTGAAATGAATAAAAGCGGAATGTCACCTGCTGAAATGACGTTCGGTTTTTTTGAGATCTGGCGAACGAAAGAGTTCCAGGAATTAATGGAATTTGCGAGGGTAAATAGAATTCCGGTAGCGGGCTTTGATGTTCAACGGTCGGGCAGATCGTTTAATAAATTACTGACGAAACTAGCCGCGCAAACTACTACCGATTCTGCAAGGTATATAAAACTGGAGGAGCGATTCGGTGTTCTGCAGCAGGCGATGGGAGGGAAAAAGGCAGTGTACGATTCGCTGAAGGATAGCGTAACAGACCTGGTCAACAGTTATCAGCGGGTTCATGATCTTATCAATGAAACCAATAGCGGCACACATTCAGCCGAACTATTATTTGTGCTGCAGACGATCAGGAACCGTATTGGCTTTCTTTCTTATATGCTGCAATTCGTCAGGGATCGTGATTTCAATAAACGCTTGTCCGCGCGGGATTCAATGATGGCAGATAACATAATATGGCTGGCGGAGAATATTTATAAAAAAGAAAAGCTGGTCATCATTGGTCATAATTATCATATCGCAAAGTCTAATAATTCGGATCTGGTAATGGGCCAGCTACTCTCCAGGAAATATGGCAGGGATATGTATTGCATGGGTATGTTCGCGGGCAGTGGCACTTACAATGGCAACTCCGGAAAACCTGTGAACATGTTGCCTGCAGACAGCTCGGCACTGGATATAAAACATATCGTCAGCCGCCTGAACGGATCGGCCGGTTTTTTAAATATTTCGCCAAAAAGGAAAGCGGGAGATCAGTGGTTGCATGAACCGATCGTAGTGAATGACAGCTTTATTGACCTGGCAGAAAGAAATACAATGATACTGTCAAAGTTATTTGATGGCTTATTGATGATCCGCACGATATCACCGCCGCAAAAGGATCAGTGATGTGATGGCGTAACCGGTAAGAGATATTCATAACAGATGACAAATAAGACCATAAAACATATAATGAAAAGAACCCTGCAAATTTCTCTCTTATTAGCACTGGTCGTATTGATGATGATACAATGCAATGTGATCTGGAGATCGCCGCAAGTCTATCATGGTGCAGATGCGGACCTGCAACCCCCGATCATGACGCTGGAAGAGTATACTTCAAGCGGTATTATCAATACACATGTGAGACCTTATTTCTATACAATAGAAAATACCCGGACCCGCGGAGCTGTATTGGTATTCGGTGCTGAACACATCAACGATCCCGCTGATAAGCAATTCGACCAGTTGCGTACCAGCTGGAAACAATTCAACCCTACTGTAGCCCTGGTAGAGGGACGTTTGGGTTTTTTATTCTCCTGGACACAGGATCCTGTTAAACGATATGGCGAAAGCGGACTGACTGCGAAGCTTGCCAGGAAAGCCGGGATCAGGCTGTATTCCTGGGACCCGGAGAGGGAAGCGCAGGTAGATGAATTATTGCGGGTCTATGATCCCCTGCAGGTAGGAGCATTTTTTAGCCTGCGGCCCTATCTTAATAAATATCCCAACCTGTCAAAGAGCGAACAGGATAAAATGATGGATAAATTGATCAGGGAAAGAACCGATCATAAAGGGATCAGGGGCATCCTGGTTTCGACGCTACAATTAGATAGCCTGTGGAAAGCGGATTATCCGGGTGAGCTAAACTGGCGCACTTATCAGCACCCGGAAAATGGCTGGCCGGAAGGAAAGTTAAAGCTGATGGCAATAAGGACCAATGATCTGCGTGACGAATTAATGTGCCGGTCGGTCATTGAACTCGTCAATAAAGGAGAACGGGTCTTTGTCACCATGGGTACAAGTCATGCGCCGAGGGTAGAAAAGACACTGAAGCATATGATTCGCTGATGTGAATAAAATATGCAAAGCGGTAGTTAAAAATATTAATCGATCATATCAAATCATGAGCAGATTTATTATTGTATTTAGCTTTCTTTCTATTGCAGCCTGCTATTCAGCTTCCGGTCAAACAGCGATTCCGGATACATTTACAATTACAAAGGCCGATAAAAAACTAGTTCCCTTTGAAAGAAAATATATTCAATACACGGAAACCAAAGAAGGACTGATACGCTTCAACTCTATCCTTACCAGGAAACTGGAAAGGTCGGTGATAAATGACAGGGAGGGATGGTTCAGTATTCAAACCTACCAACTGGAAAAGCACAGGAACACAGATTCAAGTTTTAGTGATGCCGTTACTTTACTGCCTGTTGCTTATTTCACGGATATTCCATCGGAAGGTCACAGGGAAAATGTTTTGTTTGCGACGAACAGCATTACTAATATCATTATATATAAGGATAGCACAAAAACAGTGGTGAAGGAAAACAATTTGCGGTATAATGGTGTAGTAGCGGACGAGATCATATCCTGCATGCCGCTTAAGCTGAATGCATCTTTTGTATTTAAAGCAGTCAACCCCGGATTACGTTTTTCGGAATACAATGGTACGGTGTTGGTGGAGGCCCAGGAAGAAATTGAAATTCCCGGACTCGGAAAAATACTTTGCTGGAGATTGCGGACCAACAAAGGAGGAAAGGCCGATTCAATAGAATGGTATACCGTGAAGGGCCAGGTACAGGTAAAGAAAAAGATCGAACTGGCGAATGGCAGTGTGTGGTACAGGGTATTGCTGGTGGGATAGGATATGAAAGCAGGTTCGGTGTTGAATATTCCCAATCTGCTGTTTTCCTTTTATACAGGCAGATGTATTCAAAAAATTAGTATGAAGAATTCCTGCGGTCGGTGGTTGAAAAAATTGTCCGTTGGTATTTTCTTATCCGGCCTGATGACCAGCTCTGCCAGCGATAGCTACGCCCAAAACAAGACGGGCGATGACCGGGTAAAAGAAATAAATATCCTGAAAGAGATACTATCCATCCCTAACGATGCACAATATCCCGGGTATATCGATCAGAATATTGCCTGGCTAAAACAGGCTTTTGAAAAACGCGTCTTTCTTATCACATTGTTACCATCTCCTTCAAGACCTTTTCTTTTTGCCGAAAGGATAGTGGATAAAAACAAACCTGTTGTTCTTTTTTATATGCATTTCGACGGGCAACCCGTTACCCCATCCGATTGGAAACAGGATGATCCCTTCAAACCTGTTTTGAAAGAAAGACAGGATACGGGATGGCGGACCATTGAATGGGCTGCACTCCAAAATTCGTATGATGCTGAATGGCGTGTGTTTGCGCGGTCATCTTCGGATGATAAGGGTCCTATTGCAATGTTTCTTGCTGCGATCGACAGGCTGAACGAAGAGAATAAAGTTCCGGCTTATAATATTAAACTGATCCTTGACGGTGAAGAGGAAAAAGGATCTCCCAACCTGCCGGCCCTGGTGAAAAAGCATGCACTCCTGTTGAAAGCTGATCGCATGGTGATATTGGACGGACCACGGCACACTTCGAATGAACCCACGCTGATCTTTGGTTGCCGGGGAGTAGCACAACTGGATCTTGAAGTTTTTGGTCCGCGCAATGACCTGCACAGTGGTCATTATGGTAATTATGCGCCTAATCCTGCCTTTGAACTTTCTGGCTTATTGGCTTCCATGAAAGATAGTAAGGGTAGAGTAGTTATCCCCGGATTTTACAGGGCTATCCATCTTTCCGGAGAACTAAAAAAAGAATTACAGAAGATACCGGATGACAAAGTCCGGATTAATCACCTCATCGGTATTGCCAGGGATGTAAACCCGGGTATAACTTACCAGGAGGGCTTACAATTTCCTTCGTTGAACATACTCAGTCTTTCTTCGGGGAAACCGGAGAGCGGCACCCGCAATATCGTTCCGGCAAGTGCCAGTGCAAAACTGGATATAAGATTAGTTCCTGAAAGTCAAACACACCAAATTGAACAGGCATTGAAGGATTTTATTTCTCAAAAAGGTTTTTATATTATTTCAAACCGCCAACCTTCCGAAGAGGAGAGAGCCTTGCACCAAAAGATCATTTCCTTTCATTTTGAGGTTTCCTCGCTTGCATTTGTAACAGAGCCGGGTAGCCCGGCAGGAGCATGGTTATCCGGATGCATGGAAAAGGTATTCGGCAAAAGCCCGGTAAAGATCAGGATGGCTGGAGGAACCGTACCTATCGCACCTTTTATCAGGGAACTGGGAATCCCGGCGGGCCTATTGCCGCTGGTAAACCCGGATAACAATCAACATGCATCGGATGAGAATCTCAGGCTCGGAAATTATTTTGAAGGTATCAGCACTATGCGGCAATTGCTTTTAACTGCCTTTTAAATGAGTCAATATTTGGATATCCCTTTTGGAGTCATTTCGAAAACGATCTTATTTTTATCGGTTACTTCCTTATTTATATTAACAGGTCTCTTTTCCAGGATGGCATTTACAAATTCGAGAGATGCCTGCAATTGAACCAGGTGATTTAAATAAGGGATTTTTAATTCTGCAGAATCCGGGTAGCTCTTCAATTGAAGATATTTAGCAACGGCACCCTGTGATGTAAAATCTTCATGACTCATGGCGGGGACCTTCAAATAGTACCTGTCGCAATTTTTTAAAGAATCTATTATCCTGAAAGTGGCAGTTTCTCTTGCCACCAGGAACAGGGGCCTTGTGATATTCTGTATCCGGGGATATATCCTTTGTTTTAGCTGAGCAAACCCGGAGTGCGTATACGTTTTCTCGTAATCCGCCGTAGAGTCGAATATCAGGAACGCGATAAAAGGAGTTGAAGATACCGATGAGTAAGCCAGCATTGCCGAGGCTCCGTAACTGTGTCCTATACCAATCAACCTGGAAATATCGGCATTCGGTATTTGCCTGTCAACAAAATTGACGAGGAAATCAATTTCATTGAAGGTAATGTCAAAGTTCCAGCTTGTATTCAGGCGTGAGCAGATATTTGACTGGTAGGCTGTGTTCACGACGATAAATCCATGTGAAGCAAAAAATTCGCAGAGCAGGAAGGCATCGTCCGGCGTGCCACCCAGTCCCTGGTGATATACAATCACCGGGAACCTGCCTTTGGCGATCGGTTTCCCGATAAGGGAACGGGTGATCAGGCTGAGATAGCTTTGAAATTCCGATTTGGTTTTCGAAGTCCATTCATTGACCGGGGCGGTTGCTTTTTCATTGTTCCTGTCGCCATACGTGTACAACATTGCGTTTTTATGATGATTGGCAGTTAGCGCAGAATCGAAACCCTGGTATACTTTGTTTCCGCTATTATAGGTCAACAGATCTTTTATTGTCAGCCTTTGACCCGTTTTTTCTGTTGTGGGGTACCATACATTTATGATTTCCGGCCGGGCGGAAATTTGGGTAGCCGATCGGCAACTATCTACAAAGGTTCTTGTCGGGTTGCTGGTATAATATCTTTTAAATGCGGGCTGGTACTTACCTGCAGGCAGATCACCCCAAAAATCTTTTCCGCTTTGACCATAACCAACAAGTGTAATTGAAAGAGCGCTTGCTGCGAGCAGTAATTTTATCATATCCGGAAATTTATAGGTGGAATCGGTTCTGCTTTTATTTTCTGTAACTGTCAATCACATGGTTAAAGTCGACCCAATAAATATCTCCGAGACCGTTTTGCGGGCCATTCAGCGATCTTGTCAACTCAGCTGCTTTAACAGCAGCCTGGAGATACGAGCTCTTCAGGCTATGCCGTTCGCTTGTAAAGAATAGCGATTTTTTATCGAAGCTTACAAAGGGGCAATAATCCAGTTTGTCTGAATTCAAAAAGGAAAGATTTTTTGCAGGCATCCATTTGCCCGAAGCATCTTTCATGCTCATATACAGGTCGCCCCCGCCTTTATCGTCTTTCCTTCCATAGGCAGTAAAGATGATAAGTTCTTCCCCCGGTGAAACATATGCATTGAATTCATACATTTTTGAATTAATGGCCGTATCAAGCAACACTGCTTCGCTATATTTTTCATTTTCCCAACGGGCCATCCAGATATCTTCTTTGCTGACAGCATGTTTATAGGCGGCAGTAAAATAAAGATTTCCGCTCTTTGTAACAGAAGGATAGAATTCATTTGCCGGGGTATTAACCGGTGCCCCGATATTCCTGGGTTCGCTCCAGTCATTGTTTTTCTTTTCTACCACCCATATATCGAAATCCTTTATGGCCGTACCTGTCAGTGGCCTGTTGGATGAGAAAAAAAGTTTGGTACCATCCGGCGAGAAGGATGGTTCGAGATCACTGTATCGTCCCGCGAAGGACGCGACTTCTGGTTTGCTCCAACTCCCGGACCTGTCCTTTTTCATGCAAAGAATAGTTTGAAAGACTCCCTGGCCTGACTGAATGGTATAGTATACTTCCATTCCATCAGGGGAAAGTGCAAAATCTCTCTCATTAAAGCCGGTACTGATCATATTTTCGGCAAGCAACACCGGCAGAGCAGGAGATTTATCAAACTGTATTTTCTGTTGTGCGAAAACTGATTGTGTAAACAGCGTTAGAGTGAAGAAGATAATTCTGGTGAGCATAGTTAATGTATTAAGAAAATAAAATTACCTGTTACATCAGTTGCAGTGCAGGATAGTCCACCAACGTTACTCATCGACGCATGGAAAACGGGTTGCACGGTTTCTCACTCAATCGTTAACCTGTATAACAGAGAGGCCGAAAGCTTCTCAGCGATTCAACAAGTCTTTTAATAGACAGATTAGCTGGCGTGAGACCAGACAATCCCTTACCAGCCGTTCTTACTCCCTTAGACGCTATTCGTGGTATATAAATCACCGTTCGGTGTTTTGCTGTGTTTATTTCCAGAAAATCACTGATTTTTACAGACCAGCAAATTTTTAACCTACACCTGCTGTTTTCACGCATGCAAAAAAGGATCATTTACCATATTGCTTTCTGGATAGTGTATTTGTTGTTCAAAACATTTATGAATATCGGCTCCGAAACGGACCCCAACCGTTTTGTCAGCACCTTCTCTTTTCTGCAGTTCCTTGCAGGGCAGGCCGCTTTGCTGGTAGTGAAGATCCCGATGGTATATACACTCTTCTTTATCGCAGACCAATATTTACTGAAAAAATGGTCGTCCTCAAAAACAGCTCTTGCGGTCATAGCTTTATACGTGATCGCGCTGGCCCTGTTTACAATGGTGGTATTATTTGTTGTGAATACTACATACGGTCTGTCGACGTCACTTGCTGATTATATTCACCTGAACAGTATAATCTATAATACATTCATACTTACATTCACCTGCAGTATCGCCCTGGCACTTAAGCTGACACGGAAATATATTCGCCAGAAGGAGACCGAGCAGTCGATCGTGAAAACAAAACTGGAGACCGAGTTGCAGTACCTGAAAGCGCAGATCAACCCGCATTTTCTTTTTAACACGCTGAACAATATTTATGCGCTGGCAAGAAAAAAATCCGATGATACTGCCGATGTGGTTGTGAAACTTTCCAAGCTGTTGCGGTTTATATTATATGAAGCGCAGAAAAAAGAAATTACCCTGGCGGAGGAATTACAGGTCCTTCAAAATTATATTGAGCTGGAACGCATCCGCTACAATGAAAAACTAAAAATAAATTTCACCCAATTGATCGATGACAGATCGGAACTGATCGCTCCCCTCATTTTATTACCCTTTGTAGAAAATGCTTTCAAACACGGAGTCAGTGAGAGCAGGTTCAATTCATACATCAATTTAGACATCCGGGTGGAGAAAGGAAGGTTGTATTTTTTTTGCAGTAATTCGAAAGCGGATAATATCCCGAAAATATTATCGGGTGAGATCGGGCTCGGCAATATCCGCCGCCAGTTGGAACTGCTCTACCCCGATCATTTGCTTACGATAGATAACAATGAAACAGAATTCAAAGTGGTGCTGGAACTCGATCTCAACAGCAAGGGTGCCCTGTAATAACGACCGGTTTAACTGTTTCCAGGCACGCTCATTTTATTGCCGGACCAGTTTGAAGGTGTTCCGCTTCTGCTGTCCGGTAATTTCCAGTTGGTAAATTCCTTTGCCCGGTTCCTGGTTTAAGTACAACAGTTCTGTTGCCGATCCCCCGTTATGAGTCAATTGTTTCGTCATCACCAATACACCAAGACTATTGTATAACCGTACCGTGTACAGGCCGGCCGGCATATTTTCCATTTGTATATTTACCGACGACCCATTGAACGGGTTGGGGAAAATATGAACAGTTTCAATGGTATTACCCAGCCTTACTTTTACAATAGCAGAGAATTTGTAAGTACCGTCTTTGTCGATCATCCGCAGGCGGTAAAAGTTGTTTCCATTGAAAGGATTGCTGTCATTGAATTCATAAACCAGGATGCCGGGTATATTCCGTGCATTGGCTTCGCCGATCTTTGTGAACATATATCCATCCGTACTTTTTTCGATATCATACCTGTACATATTATACTCAGCCGCAACCTTCCAGTTCAACCGGACCAGGTTGCCCGCTTCTTTTGCTTTCAGTTCGGTGAGCATCACTGGCAGGGGGAACATATTCAGCAAAGTAATAGTAGGGTCGTTGACCGGCCCGCTATCAGGATCATCAGTAACGAGGTTGCTGAAATTGCTGCCGGTGATAGTTCCCTGGTTGCTGATCTGGGTAGTACCGGCCGGCACCAATGGGTTGTTGATGGTTGCGTCATATATAATAACAATGCTGTCGCCGGGATGGATCGTGCCGATATTGAACGGGGCCTGGCTAAAAGCTTTACCTGTAAAAAAAACTATTGCAACCGGTAGTACTATCTTTTTCATTTAATTGTTTTATCGCGTTGAATCAATCTTTATGTTTAAAGTGGTGGTAAGAGGATAGGGCCTGCTATCAGCGAAACGCCGGCATTTGCGTAAACACTACCGGTATTACTGGCCGCCAGGTGAGCCGTGGGTGTACCACTCGAAGTAGTATTAACCAGTTGAAGATTGGAAGTGGATGTTTCCACTACTGAAATGAATCCTGTACCAACATCGAATGCGGTACCCACAGGTACTGTATTTCCTCTTACATCTGCTCTTACAGTATAACCGGATGTACTGACCGTATTGGATTGAACAAATATCGCCGCAAGCGGGAACCCCGACACATCCTGCGGGTTAATATTATTATTTGTTACCGTTACATTCATGGTTCCCGTACCGTTTCGTCCAATGATCTCGATACCTCTTCCGTTGGGTGTCTGTCTTATCGTATTATTATTCAGCAACACGATAAGAGAGCCATTGTCATTGCCATTGATACGGACACCATTTCCTATAGCCGAACCTGATCCTGCAATAGCAGCATTCCCGATAATATTATTCTCGATCCTTGCCTGGATAATACTTCCTGCGCTGGGTATACCCTGGAATACATTGATAGCATGACTATTCTGATTCATGAGGGTATTGCCAGTAAATTTGAGCACCATCAGCGGTGAGCCGGAACCGGAAAAATCGATAGCGATCTGGTGAGAAGTAAACGTGCAGCCGGTTACCGTAAGTGAGTTGATCTTGCCTGTGGTACCTCCCAGTGCCTGTATACCCATTACACGGTTGCTTGTAAATGTGCAGGAAGATATAGTAGATGATGTGAGTTCCGCCGCTCCCTGGATATCGATAAGTATACCATGATTGCCCTGGGTGGGGTGATTGGATGAAATAGTGCAACCTGTGAAATTAAGCGTGGAAAGCGTACCGGTCGTGTTCATCACTTCGAAATTGTTATGATAGGATCCGGTGATAGTCGTATTCGTAATGGAGCAGTTACCGCTGAGGTTGCTGAATGCCACGCCTTCATCTGCGGCTGCATTGCCATTATTGTTTACCGTGCAATTAACTAATGTAAAGCCAGCAACCGTTGTACCGTTTATGCCATCATCCTGGTTGGATGAGATACTCATATAAGAGAGTGAAATTGCGGCAGTCGCGTTTAACAAAATGCCTGTTTGTGTGCAGTTCTGGACAGTGCCGCCACTATTAGCGCTTCCTGTGCCGGTAACGGTCAGCCCGCCACCTGTGCCTGTGGTGTTGAGCGAGATGCCATTCACTCCGCCGTTATGCGAAATGCTTTGAAATGTTAATCCACTGGCGCCAATCGAAGTGCTGGCAACATTCAGGGCTGTTCCTGTTGTAGCGGTGATGATATTGCCTGCACCCTGCACACTGATCGTTCCGCCGCCTGTCGCTGTAAAACCGGTCGCCGTGGTCGATGTGATCACCAGAGCACCTCCTGTAAAGTTTATTATGGACCCAGTGTTGTTCGCCAGGGTAATCCCGGTAATAGCGGGAGTAGTGAACGTCTTTGCCGAACCGCTAAAGGTAATGGTGCCGCCGGTACAGGATGACACATTGATGCCGGTAGCCGATCCTGTCGAAGAGAGATTACCGGTTATTGTAACCGAACCGCCGGTTCTTGATTGTATATCGATCAGTCTTCCGCTACTGCTCTTTGATATGGTCCCTGTGTGGCTGATCGGTCCGTTGCCACCGCTGACAAAGAATGCGACACCACCTGGATTGGTGATAGGAGCATTACTGAATGTAAAATTTCCCGAAGAACCATTGATGATGTCTATTCCGGCATCACCACCATTCAATGTAACCGTTCCGCTGAAATTATAAATCCCGTCAGCATTATCAAACTGCAGACCTGTTCCGTTGGTTGCATTGATCGTACCGGTTTGGAACGTAACGGTATTGGTAGCATGATTGGTAATGCTTACCGCCGCACCAGTGTTACTTTTAGTAATACTGCCACTATAGGTTACTGTTGCCGTACTGGCTGTTCCGCCAATGGTAAATGCATTACCCGAAGGATTGGTGATCGCCACTCCTGTACCAAACGTGAATGTTCCTGCTGACCCGTTCAGGATGTCAATCCCCGCATCACCGCCATTCAGTGTAGTAGTACCATTGAAATTATAAATCCCGTCTGCATTGTCAAATTGCAAGCCGGTACCGTTGTTGACAAATACTACGCCGAATGTAATGGTATTCGTACTGTGATTTAAAATATTCACTGCGGCACCGGCGCTGGTTTTGGAGATGGATAAGTTACAGGTTATGGTTGCGGTATTGGCAGTACCTCCAACTGTAAATGCATCACCGGAACTGCCACTTATATGTCCTGTAGTGAACATGAAAGTTCCACCCGACCCGTTCAGGATATCAATTCCTGCATCGCCACCATTCAGCGCGGTAGTGCCATTGAAATTATAAGTACCATCGGCATTATCGAATTGCAACCCCATACCATTGGTTGCAGCCAAAGACCCGGTCTGGAAGGTTATGGTACCTGTGTTATGCCCGCTGATATTCACCATCGCCGCGTTGTTATTTTGTCCGATATCACCATTGAATAGAAGGCTCAACGTTCCACCTACGATGCTTATCGACGCACCGGTTGCACCGCTGATCGTACCCCCGGCCCCAATGGTAAGAGAACCTGTTGCACCTGATAAAAGAATTCCATTGATACCGCCACCGGATTGAAGAGATGTAAATGTTGCGGCAAGGGCACCGGTTGTTAACGAAATGGCCTGGCCGGTGGTGTTGACAGTAGTTTCACTCACGGTCAGCGCACCAAAACCGGATCCGAGTATAGCGCTGCCGCTGCTGTTACCAACGGTGAGACCCCGTATCGTGTTGCCCTGCGCTACCATTATCCCGTTCCCACCCGCATTGATAATAATGGCAGGTGAACCACCTAACGCAGGAAGCGCAGCACTTCCTGTTGCCAGTATTATACCAGTTATTGCCGGTAATGTAGTGCTGGCTCCCTGGCCGATGAGTCGTTGGTTATTCAATAATGTCGTTCCTCCAGTATAGTTACCAGCGCCGGAGTATATAAATATATTATCACCGATAGCGGGGTTGTTACCCATTGCGTTATTAATAGCCGTAAATGTTGCAAGAGAATTGAAGGGAGACGATAAGCGTCCATCACCTGTACCAGCAGTGTTGTTAATAAACCATATCATCCCACTTATGTTCAACGTAACGGTAGCCGTACTGGGAACTCCGAAGCCATTGTTGATAGTATAAGTAAAATTATCAGCACCTTCATACCCCGCGGGTGGGTTGTAAGTAAAGCCACCATTTGTCTGTACTGTCAGGTTACCTCCCTGTGTTGTTGTTACGGGTACGCCCAGACCGGCAGTATTTCCATTAATTGCTGTAAGTACGATACTGCTTCCTGCATCATTAAAAAGTATACCGGCTCCTGCACCATGTGTTATGGAAATATTGCCAGTCACATTATAACTTTCCGCTGTGGCTGTTGCTGCTGTTCCCACTGTAATAGTGACAGTCGCATTGTTATCCGGGGAAGTTCCTGTTGTTGCGATATAAGAAAACCGGTCAATGCCGTTAAACCCGGTAGCGGGGGTGTAGGTAAATGTTCCGTTGGTGTTCACTGTTACTGTTCCACCATTATCGGAATTGCCCGCCGATCCTGCAGAAATGGCTGACGCATTCGAAGAAGGACCGAATGAAATTACCGTCGGAGATGGAATACCATAGTCATTCGATAAAACATTGGCACCCGTAAGTGCTGTATTCAACGGCGTTGTAAAGTTATCATCCCTGGCCAGCGCTGATGTTTTTACCGAACCGGGAACAAGCGTTGTATTCCCTGGAGCAGGTTCAGTCAGCACCACATTATTCGCATCACCTGTTCCGGTGTTTTTTATCACGGTCGTATAAGTAAGTTGATCACCCGGGTTGGCCTGATTGATGAGAGGATTGTCTATGGAAAGAAAGTCCCGGAGTTTGGCGGTTATGAACGGTGTTGGTGTTCCGGCAAAAACCGAAACATTATCAAGTCCTGTTCCCTGGGCCGTGGCTGTATTATCATCCTGGAATAACCACCGCAGGTAAAAGTTCCCATTGTTAGGAATGCTCAGACCACTGATCGTTACTGTTCTTGTTACAGCTTGCGGTATTGAAAAATGGAAAGTACTTGCGCCGGGCGCAAATACAGTGGAAGCAATATCACCACCGCTTCGCGGAGTCCATGAATTTCCATCGGCAGAAGAATAGAAATTCAATGAGAAGGATGATGTATTGGTCCTGTATTTTTCAACTGCGAAACTTACAGTAATGGTGGTAACGGTGCTGCCAGTAGTATTCTGGTAAAAAGCCATGATCGAGTTGGGACTGGCATAGCTTGCTGATGCCATAAAGCCCAATGCCCTGTCCGTTCCGGCAGTATTGGCCCAGTTGTAAGCGCCACCGGCAGCTGGTGTGCCGAAATTAGCGGCCTGGGTTGCCGACGTGATATTTGTACCCGCATTCCAGGTTGAAGAACTGCCGGTTCCTGCTGAAGATAGCTTCCAGTTTGCCGGTACTATCGCGGTAGCAGAACTACCCATACCGTTAAAGTTTTCTGATACGACAGTGTTCAATGGTAAACTAATTTGAGCGGTTACCAGTAAGCAGTTGAACGATAAAACAAAAAGAAAAAGTAGTCTG